>JAJZQV010000117.1 GCA_021803025.1 Actinomycetes bacterium
TCTGTCGTGACCGACGCCGTCGTCGTCGACGAGGACGGGAACCCAACGGACGACTCGATCTTCGCGTACTTCGGCAGCGGCCCGGGAGTGGTCCGCAACTACATCAAGAACACCTACCTGGGATGCTGCCTGGCCGTACGTCGGGAGGTGCTCGACGTCGCGCTCCCCGTGCCGCGGGTGGTGAGGACCCATGACGGCTGGATCGGGATCACGGCCGACATGCTGGGCGAGGTCGTGTTCCTGCCCGTCCCGTACGTGAAGTACCGGCGTCACGACGCGAACGTCAGCCAGATGGAGCCGTTCGGGTTCGCCGACATCGCCCGTCGCCGGCTCTCCCTCGCGGCCCACCTGGTGAGGATCACGCCGGACGTGCTCAGGCGGCGTGCCGCTCCGAACCGCTGACCAGCCTCGGGGACTGCGCCGGCTGAGGAACGGCCGTCGGCTGCACGGGCACCAGCCCCACTGGGCTGAACCAGCCAGGTGTCGGGGACGCAGCCACCGCTGCGGGACCGTTGGCCGGGCCGACCTGGGACCGTACCGCGTGACGGCGGGCCGAGAGCACCATGAGCATGACGAGGACAGCGACGCTGACGACCGCCAGCGCGACGTGGGCGGTGAGGTTCTCCGTCTGGTCCCACAGGTAGTGCAGGCCGACCGCCCCGGCGAACGTGACGAGAAGCGTCGCCACGGCGTGCCGCCGGCGAGGCGTGCCCCCGATCCGCCACAGTGCCCAGGCCGTCATGCCGGTCCAGGCGAGATGGCTCGCCGGGGCGAGCAGGGCCCGGAGCAGCAGCGTGTCCTGCATGGCCGACAGGCCGCCCCCGCGCGAGACGAGCGCGAAGAACGCGTACCCCATCGTCTCGAGCACTGCGAAACCTGCTCCAGCGGCGATGCCGAGCGCCAGGCCGGCGCCGGCTGTACGACGTCGGGCGACGAGGAAGATCGCGGCCGGTACGACGAGCTTCACCAGCTCCTCGATCACCGCGACCCCGAGGTAGACCTGCTGCTGGGTGCCGGTCAGCGAGTTCTCGAGCAAGCCGGCGAGGGTGACGCCGACGACGCCGGCGAGGACAGCCGTCCCCATGATGAGGCCACCGTGCCCGTCGAGGCCCTGCCCGATCGCGTACTCCAGCAGAAGCACTGCGGCCGGCACGGTGACGGCCCCCACAAGGAGCAGCGTCGGGAAGAAGAGCACGTTGCGGGTGTCGAGCATCGTCTGGTTCACGACGAGGTACGAGACGAGGCCGCCCACGAGAACCGCGAGCCAGCCGAGTCGACGGCCCCAGCTGCGGCGCGAGACGGGAGCCGGGAGGTCGGAGACCTCAGGACTGTACGAGGGGGACGCTGCCGGAGTCGGCTCCTCCTGCCAGAAGCGCCAGCCGGCGGGTGCCGGTCCCCAGGACGGATCCGGCTGCCACCCCTGAGGCGGCGTCCAGCCCGCAGGGGGCGACGGCCACGTCGGCGGAACCACGAAACGTGTCATCTCGAATCTCCTTCTCTCGTCTTCGACGTTAGGGAGGCAGGCTGTGCGTTTCCTGTGCCGACTCTTTGGATTGAGTGGGACCTCCGGGCGAACGTGGTGGGGTCGGCGATGGTGCCACGACAGCTCTCGATCTCCATTCAGTGGCAGATACGCGCACCCCGGTCGCTGTAGCGACTGGACCCCGCCTTTCTGCCAGTGAATGGAGATGACCGGCCGCGAGGCAGCTGGCCGCGGCCCGTTCCCTGGCTGCTTCGACCCCACACACACCTCCTCAGGAAGCTGCCCGGACAGCAGAGCGCCCCGGACCTCGCGGTCCGGGGCGCCCTCGGGTGCAGCTTTTCTACTCGTTCGTCTCGCCGTGGCCCGCGAGCTCGGCGAAGGGGCTGTCGGGCAGGTGCTTCTCCGTACCCGTGAAGGTGAACGGGTGCTCCGCCCCCTCCTCCGCCACGTCGACGAGGACGATCTGGCCGGCACCGAGCTCGCCGAAGAGGATCTTCTCCGCCAGGCTGTCCTCGATGTCGCGCTGCAGCGCCCGGCGCAGCGGCCGCGCCCCGAGGATCGGGTCGAAACCGCGCTTGGCGATGAGCGACTTCGCGGCCGGGGTGAGCTCGATGCCCATGTCCCGGTCCTTCAGGCGCGACTCGATCTGGTTCACCAGCAGGTCGACGATCTGCTCGATCTCCTCCTGCGAGAGCTGGTGGAAGACCACGATCTCGTCGACGCGGTTCAGGAACTCCGGACGGAAGTGCTGCTTGAGCTCGTCCGAGACCTTCGCCTTCATCTTCTCGTAGCCCGACTCCGCGTCGGTCCCCTGCGAGAAGCCCAGGTTGACCGCCTTGGAGATGTCGCGCGAGCCGAGGTTCGTCGTCATGACGATGACGGTGTTCTTGAAGTCCACCACCCGGCCCTGCGCATCGGTGAGGCGACCCTCGTCGAGGATCTGCAGCAGCGAGTTGAAGATGTCCGGGTGAGCCTTCTCGATCTCGTCGAAGAGCACGACGGAGAACGGCTTGCGACGCACCTTCTCGGTGAGCTGGCCACCCTCCTCGTACCCGACGTAGCCAGGGGGGGACCCGAACATGCGGGACGCCGTGTGCTTCTCCGAGTACTCGCTCATGTCGAGCGTGATGAGCGCGCCCTCGTCACCGAACAGGAACTCGGTGAGCGCCTTCGTGAGCTCGGTCTTCCCGACTCCGGACGGGCCGGCGAAGATGAACGAGCCCGAGGGACGCTTCGGGTCCTTGAGCCCGGCACGCGTGCGACGCATCGACCGCGAGAGGGCCCTGACGGCATCGTGCTGGCCGATGATGCGCCTGCCGAGCTCGTCCTCCATGTGGAGCAGCCGTGCGGACTCCTCCTCGGTGAGCTTGAAGACCGGGATGCCGGTCGAGGAGCTGAGCACCTCCGCGATCTGCTCCTCGTCGACCTCGGCCGCCGTGTCCTGGTCGCCGACCTTCCATGCCTGCTCTTTCTCGGCGCGCTGCGCGAGGAGCTTCTTCTCCTGGTCGCGAAGACCCGCGGCCCGCTCGAAGTCCTGGGCGTCGATCGCCGCCTCCTTCTCGAGCCGTACGGACGCGATGCGCTCGTCGAACTCGCGGAGGTCCGGCGGGGCGGTCATCCTCCTGATCCGGAGCCGGGCACCCGCCTCGTCGATCAGGTCGATGGCCTTGTCCGGCAGGAACCGGTCGGAGATGTACCGGTCGGCGAGCTGGGCCGCCGAGGCGAGCGCCTCGTCGGTGATCGTGATCCGGTGGTGCGCCTCGTAGCGGTCACGGAGGCCACGCAGGATCTCGATGGTCATCGCGATGGACGGCTCGGCCACCTGGATGGGCTGGAAGCGGCGTTCGAGCGCGGCGTCCTTCTCGATGTGCTTGCGGTACTCGTCGAGCGTCGTCGCGCCGATCGTCTGGAGCTCTCCGCGGGCGAGCATCGGCTTGAGGATCGAGGCCGCGTCGATCGCGCCCTCCGCCGCACCGGCGCCGACGAGCGTGTGGATCTCGTCGATGAACAGCATGACGTCGCCACGGGTCTTGATCTCGGCGAGCACCTTGCGCAACCGCTCCTCGAAGTCACCGCGGTACCGGGAGCCGGCCACCAGGGCGCCGAGGTCGAGCGTGTAGATCTGCTTGTCGCGGAGCGTCTCCGGGACGTCACCGCGGACGATCGCCTGGGACAGCCCCTCGACGACGGCGGTCTTTCCGACGCCAGGCTCCCCGATGAGGACCGGGTTGTTCTTGGTACGGCGCGAGAGCACCGTCATGACCCGCTCGATCTCCTTCTCGCGCCCGATCACCGGGTCGAGCTTGTTCTCGCGAGCCGCCTGGGTCAGGTTGCGACCGAACTGGTCCAGGACCTTGCTCGTCGCGGACTGTGGACCGACGTCCGGCGCACCCGCCGTCGCCGACTCCTTGCCCGCCTGGAACCCGGACAGGAGCTGGAGCACCTGCGTCCGCACACGGTTGAGGTCCGCACCCAGCTTGATGAGCACCTGGGCAGCGACTCCCTCTCCCTCGCGGATGAGGCCGAGGAGGATGTGCTCCGTGCCGATGTAGGTGTGGTTGATCTGAAGCGCCTCTCGCAGGGACAGCTCCAGCACCTTCTTGGCACGCGGGGTGAACGGGATGTGGCCGGTCGGGGCCTGCTGGCCCTGGCCGATGATCTCCTCGACCTGCTCACGCACGGCCTCCAGCGAGATGCCCAGGGACTCCAGCGCCTTGGCGGCGACGCCCTCGCCCTCGTGGATCAACCCCAGCAACAGGTGCTCGGTCCCGATGTAGTTGTGGTTGAGCATGCGAGCTTCGTCCTGCGCCAGCACGACGACCCGTCTGGCACGATCAGTGAACCGCTCGAACATCGACACCTTCTTCTCCTCTCGGGGCCCTGGAGCCCCCCACGCGCCTTCTGGCGTGCACCTCACACACTCCGAAGGTACGTGTCAGTCTACGTAACGCACCTGTGCGGCCGGGCTGTTCCGCGTTCGCTCATAGCGCACCCGGACGCTCCACGAACGCCGCAGGGGCCGGGATCTGGTCCCAGCCCCTGCCATGCACCTCGTGCGTCGACTGCCTCAGTGAGCCTCGTCGTACGCCTTGCGGATCTCGGCGGACACCCGGCCGCGGTCGCTGACCTCGAAACCGTGCTCACGCGCCCACGTGCGGATCTCCGTGGCGTTCGAGCTGCGAGTCGGCGCGGTCGTACGGACCTGGGCCTTACGTCCTCCCGTGCGGCGGGCGGAATCCTTCCACGGCCTCATGGCGGCGCGAAGCTTTTCCGCATTCTCACGCGAAAGGTCGATTTCGTAGTTGACACCGTCAAGTGCGAAACGGATCGTCTCGGCAGCCACGCTGCCGTCGATGTCGTCTTCCAGCACCACAGTCATCTTGCTGACCATATACTCTCCTGGACTGGTTAGGGTCAATGGAGCCGATCTCTTCGACCGACGGCTCAATAATATGCAGTACGCACGGGGGAATGCAACATTATCCCGCCAACCTGTGATTGCGCCGAGTAGGTGTGAGGTTTCAGTGTGCAGATGGGCGTTAAAACCTCGTCCCACGATGCTGCGTGCGGAACCGGGGTGCGGCCGCGCCGGTGAGAAAGTTCCGGATCCCGGTGCGATCAGGCAGGATACAGGCGGAAGGGATCAACGTGGGTAGAGATCGCGCCAGCATCAAGGACGTGGCACGCGTAGCGGGTGTGTCCGTGGGCACCGTGTCCAACGTGCTGAACCGCCCGGAATTCGTCTCGGAGCCGACGCGTCAGCGCGTGCTGGACGCGATGAACCAGCTCGGGTTCGTACGAAACGCCACTGCCCGCCAGCTGCGCGCCGGACACTCGCAGACTGTCGGAGTTGTCGTCCTCGACCTGGCGAACCCTTTCTACACGGGAATCGTCCGCGGGATCGAGGACAGGCTCGCGGAGGACAATCACCTTCTCATGCTCTGCAGCTCCGACGAGAATCTGGATCGCGAGACCCGCTACCTGCGCCAGTTCGCCGAGCAGGGCGTGCGGGGAATTCTCATCACGCCCTTCGGGGACCTCTCCGAGCGGTTCGATATTCTGACAAACCTTCAGATCCCCGTGGTGCTTCTCGACACGCACAGTCCGGACATGGCGTGCGTGAGCGTCGACAACGTCAAGGGCGGCCGGCTCGCCGTCGCGCACCTGCTCGAGCGGGGTCATCGGAGGATCGCGCTCTTCAACGGACCCCTCGAAATCCAGCAGTGCCGCGACCGGTCCGCGGGCACCGCGGCCGCCGTGTACGAAGCCGGCCTCGACCCGGCCGAGGTGGTCGTCGAGGTGCCCCTCAAGGAGCTGACCAGCGAGGCCGGCGCCGAGGCGATGGCGGCCCTGCTCGACTCCGGCCAGGAGCCGCCCACCGCAGTCTTCTGCGTCAACGACATCGTGGCGCTCGGAGTCATCCGCACGCTGCGCGAGCGCGACATCCAGGTGCCCGAGCAGATGGCCGTCGTCGGGTACGACGACGTGCCGATCATCAAGGAGCTCCGCACCCCGCTCACGTCCGTCCGCCAGCCCATGCACGACATCGGGTGGAGCGCCGCCGACCTGCTGCTCACCGGGAAGACGAAGCAGGTGAGGTTCTCCCCCGAGCTCGTGGTCCGCGCGTCCTCGGACTACCACCGGTGACGACGACGTACGTGCTCGGCGCAGCGCTCGGGGCCACGGAACGTCGCCTCATCGACCTCGGCCCCGACCACCCGAGCCGCTCCGGCCTCGTGGAGGTCGTGTGCCGGCTCGACGGCGACGTGGTCGGCGACGCGGAGATCCGGCCGGGCGCGAGCCACCGGTCCGCTGAGAAGCTGTTCGAGGTGCGCGACTACCGACAGCTCCTCGCGCTCGCAAACCGGCACGACTGGCAGGCCCCCTTCGCCGGCGAGCTCGGTGCGGCACTGACGGTCGAGGCCGCTCTCCGGCTCACGCCACCGCCTCGTGCGACGTGGCTCCGTACGGTCCTGGCGGAGCACGCACGGCTGCACAGCCACCTCGGGTTCCTCTCGGTGGTCCCGGCTGTGCTGCGTCGGGACGACGATGCGGCGAGGCGGGTCCGTGCCGCGCGGGAGGCGCTCCGGGAGCAGCTCGCCGACCTCTCCGGCAATCGCGTCCACCCCATGGTCTGTCGTCTGGGCGGTCTGTCGGTCGATGCCGATGACGCGTGGCTCGAGGCCGAAGTGCGGCTGGCCGAGTCGGTGGGGGCGCTGGCGCCCGTGCTCCGCGAGCTCCTCGCCGAGGCAGGGCTGCCGGACGGCGTGGCCGTGATCGACGCCGGGACGGCTCGTGCCTACGGCGTGACCGGCCCCGCGGCTCGCGCAGCGGGAATCGACACCGACCTGCGGCGTACGTCTTCGTACCTCGCCTACCGCGAGCTCGAGGTGCCCACCCTCCCGGGCGGCGACCATGCCGGCGACGCGGCGTCGCGGCTGCGGGCGTGGGTCGACGAGCTGGCCGCCACGGCCGTGCTGCTCGTCGCGGCCGTGCGGGGCGTGGCACGGACGGAAGGGCCCGTCGCGGTCAAGCTGCCGAAGGTCATGCGCGTTCCCGTCGGGGACACATACGTCGCCCACGAGGCGCCTCTGGGGCGCGCCGGGTGGTGGCTCGTGTCCCGGGGAGAGAAGGTGCCCTGGCGGCTGAAGCTGCGTACGGCGAGCTTCGCCCACATGGCCGCGCTCGAGGCCGTGCTGCCCGGGACGCGTGTGGAGGACCTGCCGCTCGCGATCGCATCGGTCGGCTACGTGGTCGGCGACCTCGCCAAGTAGCCGACCACCCGGGCGGCACCTGGGTCGGCCACAGGCCTCACCTCGACAGTCGAGAGGCCAGTTCGTGCCGCGACACGCCGTACCGACCGCGCGTGTCGTGGCCTCTCGACGGGGAGGGGCGGACGTTCCGTACCGCGGGGTTCGACTGTTGCCGACGAGGGGTCGGCGAACACTCTCCACTGCTGCTCGGCGTCCCGGCTCAGGCCTGCTTCCACACCGGGGTGGCCGGGGTCGGGATGTCGAACTGGACCATCTCCGCGACCGAGGGCAGCTCGGTGGTTCGCCAGCTCTCCGCACGCGCCGGCCTGCGCACGCGCCGCGGCAGGCTGAACACCTCGGCGGACTCGGAGTCGGCGGCCCCCCCGAGTGCCTCCACCCGGTCCATGAGCGCGGCGACGTCCTCGACGAGCTCGTCGCGCTCCATCCGTACAGCCGCCAGGTCGCCACGCATCGTGGAGATCATCCGCAGCTGCTCGGCCACGATCCTGTTCCTGCCGACGAGCTCGTCGCGGGAGGCGGCCAGGTCGGTACGTGCGGCAGCCAGGGTGTCGGCCAGTACAGCGTTCCGCTTGCGCAGCACCTCGCGCACGATCGTGGCGGACTGACGGGTCTCGACCAGCAGCTCCTGGTGGAGCTTCTCGCCGGCGAGGAGCTCTGCGTGTCCGTCCTTCCGGGCCGTGCTCACCTCCTCCCAGGCAGCGCGGAGCGCGACGAGAGCAGCGAAGGCGAGGACGACGATGCCGAGCCGGGCGACCCAGACGTCACCGAGCAGGGCGAAGAGAGCGAGGATGCAGCCTGCGGCCATGGCCACCTGCGACAGGCGGCGATGCGGTGAGACTGGTTGTGCGTGCTGTGGGGAAGTCACGCGCGCCAGCGTATGGCTCGCGCTTCGAGGCGCGCGTGAGGCAGGGCTATGTGTCGCCCTTTTCGTCCTCGTCCTCGTCAGGCGTGCGACAGGCCCGCTCCAGCGCCCACCCGGCCAGCACCACCCCCACCGCGGCGAGCGTCGTCACCAGGCCGATGACCAGCCTCTGCCGCGGCATGGGCGCGTCGAGGTGAGCGACGCTGAACAGGGCGAACGCGAGGTAGCCGCCGGCGAGCAGCGACCCTCCGAGGAGGAGCGCCTTGGCGACCGCCAGCGTGGCGACGGAGCGGCCGGGGTCCTGGGGCCGGCGGACCACGTGGTTGCGAACGTACGTGACACGTGCGAGGACTCCCGCTGCCACGGCGCCCGCGAACATGAGCGTCGGCGTCGTCCACGGGACGTCGGGCATGGTGAGGCCGAAGGCGGTGACGCCCATGAGGCTGAGGAACGAGAGGCCCGCGCCGATGAGCGCGGCGAGGACCAGGGCGCGGAACCTCGTGGGCTGCACGCGGCGCGGGGCGTCAGGCACCGGTCCCCCTCAGGTCGACATCGGGGCCTGGACGGACGCCGGAGGCATCGACGGAGGCGGCGAGCTCGGAGACGCTCCCGAGCCCCGGCACGGGGAACTCGGGGTCGACCTCGGCCCACGGGACGAGGACGAACGCGCGCTCATGGGCGCGCGGGTGAGGGAGGGTGAGCTGCTCGGTGTGGAGGACCACGTCGCCGAGAGCGAGGATGTCGACGTCGAGGGTACGAGGGGCGTTCCGCACCGTCCGTACCCGCTGCGCCTCGAACTCGAGCTCCTTGGCGAGGGTGAGCAGCTCGACGGCCGCCAGGGACGTCTCCCCCACAGCGACCGCGTTGAGGTAGTCGGGCTGGGCAGGGCCGCCGACCGGGTCGGTCTCGTAGGCGCTGGAGACGCGCAGGTCGCGCACACCGCTGCGCTCGAGCCCGGCCACGGCCGCACGCAGGTGGCCCTCGCGGTCACCGAGGTTGGAGCCGAGTCCGAACGCGACCTTCATCGGGTCCTCGTCATCGTGAGGCGCACGTCCGTCGACTTCGTGTCCCGGGCCGCGCGCGGCTTGTGTACGGTGACGCTCACGGCGATCGCGGCCGTCGCGTCGAGGATCGCCCGGCAGACGGCGGCGGCGAGCGACTCGACGAGCAGGACCGTGCTGCTCTCGACGACGTGCCCCACCACCTTGCTGGCCTCGACGTAGTCGATGGTGGCGCCGATCTCGTCACCGGCGACTGCGGCACCCATGTCCAGCCACATCGTCATGTCCACGCTGAACCGCTGCGGCGCGAGCGCCTCCTCGGCGTAGACCCCGTGGACGCCGTCGGCGGTGATGCCGACGACCTCGATCCGGTCCGCGCGGAGCAGCGACTCGTACTCGGCCGCCGTCAGGGCCCTCACGGCTGACGACCCAGCTTCGAGGCCAC
>JAJZQV010000014.1 GCA_021803025.1 Actinomycetes bacterium
AGTCGTCGCTCGAGCCGGCGTCGGCCTCCTTCACGAGGGCCTGGAGCTGGGGGTTGTTGTAGTGCCAGTAGTACTTGGGGTTGGCCCACTTCACGAGGTCGCGGGGCTCCACGTGGGCGACGATCGTCATGTCGTAGTCGCCGTTGGTGAACACCTCGGTGAGCCACCTCGAGAAGTCCAGCTGCTCGATGGTCACCGTGACGCCGATGTCCTTGAGCTGGCTCTGGACGAAGGTGGCGGAGTCGGTCGCGTACTTCGTGACGGGGACCCGCAGCCGCAGGGACAGGTTTGGGACGCCGGCCTCGGCGAGAAGGGCCTTGGCCTTCGCCGGGTCGTACGGGTAGGTGCTGGAGAGGTCCTCGTAGTACGGCTCCGTAGGCGCGACCTGCGACCCGATGAGCTGTCCGTGACCGGCCCACACCGTGTTGAGGAGTGCCTTGCGGTCGATCGCATAGCAGATGGCCTGCCGGACCGGGAGCTTGGACAGCGCGGCGTTCGAGTGGTTGAAGCCCATGGTGACCTCGGCCGTCGTCGTGCCCTCGACGATCACGTACGTCGACCTGTCGGAGAACTGGCTCAGCGACTGCGGCGCCTGAAGGTTGCTGATGATGTCGAGGTCGCCCGAGAGCATCGCCGTGATCATGGCGTTGGGATCGACGTAGTAGCGGAACACCACCTGGTCGAAGCGGCCCGGCGTGCCCCAGTACCTCGTGTTCTTGCTCAGGGTGATCGAGTCGCCCTTGGTCCAGGAGGAGTACGAGAAGGGGCCCGAGCCCATTGGCTTGGTCGCCATGTCTGTGGTTGCGGGGTCCACGATCATGCCCGCGGTCGAGGTCATCGAGTAGAGCCAGGCGTTGGACGGCTGGGACAGCGAGACCACGACCGTTCCCGAGTCCTTCGCGCTGACCGACGAGATGGGCGCGAGCTGCGACGTGATGGTCGCGGAGGCGCTGTTCCGCATCCGCTCGATCCCCGCGACGACGGCCTCGGCGTCGACGGCGGCACCAGAGGCGAACCGGGCGCCCTGCTGCAGGTTGAACGTGTACGTGAGGCGGTCGCTCGACACGTCCCAGCGCTCGGCGAGGAGGGGCTTGATCTTCCCGTCGGAGTCCATCTTCACCAACGTCTCGTACACGTTGTAGAGGAGAAGCTGCGGGATGGAGGCGGCGTCCGACATCGTCGGGTCCAGCGTGGGCGGCTCGAGGGTGGCCCCGACGCTGAGCGTCTTCGGCGTGGAGGACGGTGTCGTGGTCCCGCTGCACGCTGCTGCGCTGACCGCGAGGGCTGCGGTTCCGGCGAGCAGAAGGCGGCGCGAGAACACGCCAGACACCATGGAGAAGCCTCTCGTCCGCCCGCGTCCCGTCGGCGCGGCACGCAGCAGTCTACGGGACCGTAGGGTTGCCCCGGTCCCCGTGCGGGGTCACGATTTGGGTGGCGTACCGACGTCGGGTAATGTGACTCAGGCACAACGACGCGGGGTGGAGCAGCTCGGTAGCTCGCTGGGCTCATAACCCAGAGGTCACAGGTTCAAATCCTGTCCCCGCTACCAGAAACGATTCGTTAGAACTCCGGACCTGAGAAGGTCCGGAGTTCTTCGTTTGTTCGGGATCTTGGGTCGCCTGGACCACGGCGGAGGGGCGGGTACGGTCGATCCGGCGTCGGGCCTGGCCGATGACTCCCCCACGCTTGTCTACAGGCTCTGAAGCAAGGTCCGGAATGAGCCGCAGGTGCCTGGCATTCGAGCGCGTGACGGTCGACGTGAGTTGTCGTTCGGCTTCGAGGTCCGACTCGAGGGTGGATGACAGGACTCGTCGGAAGGGTGGTGTGAGATCGCTGGATGTGACCTCGTCGTCGTGAATGACGATGCGCTCGAAGACGGCTTGGTTGAGATCGCGTCGGCCAAGGTCATCTGCCCGCAGGTAGAGGTCGTGACCCGAAGT
This sequence comes from Actinomycetes bacterium, assembly GCA_021803025.1. Classification (GTDB taxonomy): domain Bacteria; phylum Actinomycetota; class Actinomycetes; order Propionibacteriales; family Propionibacteriaceae; genus Fen-668. The sequence continues at coordinate 1,941 of JAJZQV010000014.1, forward strand.
CAGTAGCTCGCATATCTGGTCCAGGGCCTCGAAGAGGCGGGTCTCCTCGACGGCGGACTGTCTGAGCCGGTTCTCCAGGCTGGCGCGCTCGATGGCGATACGGCCTTGCTCACGTTTGAGCTGGTCTAGCGGTACGGCGTCCGCAAGATGGGCACGCAGCAGACGGTCGCTCTCGCGCTGCAGCTCCGCCAACTGTGTCTCAGCAGCCTGACGGTCTCGATCACGCTCTGGGACGACCTGCCGGATGTGGCTTGCCACGACGTCACGAATCTGGTTAGTGCTGGTTGTGGGCAATGTGACCGACCGCCAGTGGTCTTCGACCAGGTCTTCAAGTATCGGCGCTTGGATCGCACGGAAGGTGCAGCCGTTCTTCCGTCGCTGCCTACCGAGGCAGTAGAAGTAGTCGTAGAGCACGCCGCGGCCGTTGCGGGACTGTTCGAAGGTCAGGGGTTCGCCGCACTCGCCACAGAACACGGACCCCTTGAGATAGTGGGTGTGAATGCGAGGCCTTTCCTGGCTCGCGACTCGGCCTTGGCGGACTGCCTGCACGCGCTGGAAGAGGTCTTCCGACACCAGCGCCGGATGCTTACCGGGGTACTCGACGCCTTCGAAGGTTACGACGCCTGTGTAGTAGCGGTTCTGGATGATGCTGCCCACGTACGAGACAGCCAGCGGCCCGCCCTTCGACTTGGGACGCGGGAGTGCGGTGACCTTGTGGCTTGCCAGCTCTTCAGCCAGCATCGCTGAGGTCCACTCCCCAGTTGCGTACTGCTCGAACATCCATACGACCCAGGGCGCACGCTCTGGATCGACGGCGACCGTGCGGATCTCGCGGCCCTCGGGGGTCCGCTCTCTGACGTTGATGTATCCGAACGGAGCGACGCCGATGGTGCCGCCGCCTTTGGCCTTTTGGAGCATGCCTTTCTTCGTCTCGGTCGCGAGGTTGCGTCCCTCCGGTGTTGTCGCCACTGAGGACGGCTGTGAGGGCGTCGGGCGAGATGACGGTGAACATGCCCGGGATGAGCCCGGAACGGCGCAGGATGGTGTGGCGGAGTCGCTCGGCCCGTTCGGGGCCTCTGTCGCCGTGCATGATCCAGAGCACTCGTGGGAAGGTCCGGTTGTGGGCTTGTTCGGTGCCGGAGCGGCGGTAGTCGTCCCCGGTGCCCAAGCCCAAGTCGACTGGGGCGATGAGGGCGACGTCCTGGCTCACGTCGGCCTACCGAATGTGTACTCGTTCCACATGGTGCTGTCGTACTCGCGGGATCCGTTCACCTGTTTCACCACCAGCATGGACCTGGCCACCTTCTGGGACTGCCACCGCAGGGCGTTCGCGCACTTCGGCGGGGTCCCTGGCACGATCGTCTATGACCGCACCAAGACCGTGGTCCGCAAGCATGTCGCACCGGGAGTCGCGGTGCCCTTGCATCCGGAAGCGGCGGCGTTCGGCGAGCACTACGGGTTCAGCATCGATGTGCTCGCCGCTTACCCTCGATCCACCGATGAGGGCGGTGGTGTGAGCGTGCCGTAATGACGAGATGCCCTGCCGTGCTGAGAGATTGGGACTTGCGACGGTTCCACACCTCAACCCGGAAGGGCACCTCTGGGATGCGACTCTCTCACACTCTCGCTCGGACCTCGGTGGCGTTCGACGACCCGAATCTTGTGTCGGCCGCGGGGCTGGTCCCGGTGCTGGCGCTGGCCGACCGAGCCGGTCTGCGGCGCCTGGCCGAGGAGCACCTGAGCGTGCCCTCCGACAAGGGCGCGAATGCCGGGTTGAAGGTGGCCTCGCTGGTGGCGGGGATGGTCGCCGGCGCCGACTCGATCGATGACATGGCCCTGCTGCGCCACGGCGGGATGGGCCGGGTCTTCGCCAAGGCGTACGCGCCCTCGACGCTCGGGTCGTTCCTGCGCGCGTTCACCTTCGGGCACGTGCGCCAGCTCGACGCGGTCGCCGCCCGGTTCCTGCTCGCGCTGGCCTGGCTGCGCGAGGCGCCCCCGTGCCTGCCGCAGGCCGGTCAGCCCGGCGGGTACGCGTTCCTCGACGTGGACGACACGATCATCGAGGTCCACGGCCACGCCAAGCAGGGCGCCGGGTTCGGCTACACGCGGGTCCGCGGGCTGAACGCGCTGATCGCCACCGTGACCACCAGCAGCTCGGCGCCGCTGGTCGTGGCGCAACGACTGCGCAAGGGCGCCTGCGGGTCGCCCCGCGGCGCGAAACGTCTGGTCGGCGACGCCGTCAAACAAGCGCGCCGCCTCCTCGGGGCTGGCGCGCCGATCCTGGTCCGGATGGACTCGGCCTACTACGGCCGCGACGCGGTCCACGCGGCGATCACCGGCGGCGCCCACGTGTCGGTCACGGTCCGGGCGACCAGCCCGGTCAAGGCCGCGATCGCCGGCATCGGCGAGGACGCGTGGACCACGATCAGATACCCGGACGCGATCTTCGACGAAGCCACCGGGAGGTGGATCTCCAAGGCGGAGGTCGCCGAGGTCCCATTCACCGCGTTCGCCAGCAAGAAGAAGTCCGACCGGGTGCCCGGCCGGCTGGTCGTGCGCCGGATCCCGGACGTGCACGCCGACGCGAAGAAAGCCGCCGGGCAGGGCACCCTGTTCGACGTGTGGCGCTTCCACGCGTTCTTCACCACCGCCCCCGCCGACACGTTGGACACCGTCGCTGCGGACAAGACTCACCGCGGGCACGCCATCATCGAACAGGTCCACGCCGACCTCAAAGGCTCCGCGTTGGCGCACCTGCCCTCCGGGAAGTTCACCGCGAACGCCGCCTGGCTCGTCCTCGCGGTCATCGCGTTCAACCTCACCCGCGCCGCCGCCACCCTCACCGCGGCGCCCGACATCGCGAAAGCGACCACCGCGACGGTCCGTCGCAAGCTGATCCACGTCCCCGCCCGGGTCGCGTCCTCCGCACGCCGGATCACCCTGCACCTGCCAAAAGCGTGGCCCTGGCACGAGGCGTGGACCCGACTGTTCGACCGCGTCGCCGACCCGCCCGCCACAGCACTGTCCTGACCACCCAGCCGCAGGCGGCGCGACCCGAGGAACCCGACGTGGAACACCCCGACAGCGAGGTCGGGCAATCCCGCACGCCCCTCGCCACCGCCTCAGCCCGACACGACGATCAACGCCACCCCATCAGACCATCGGTGGATTGAGGCTTAAAGGGGGCACCCTGCTTCAGCACCGGCTCAACGCCACGGCTCGCACAACGAAGGACGTCGACGGTCTAGTGCGAGGCGACATAGACGGGTTCATCGCCGCACTGGAGGAGGCCCTCGATGAACCCTGGGGACCCCTCACCCTCCGTCGAGCTGACGTTCAGGTGATCAGCGTGCCGACCAGGGTGCTCCAGCCCCGTCGGTTCGACATCATCCTTGAGTTACGCGGTGTGACCTGGCGACGCATCCAGTTCGAGATCTCGCCCGACGAGGCTGGTATCAGTGACGAGCAGGAGGCCATCGAGCCACCACCGTTGAGCGGCTTCGGCCTACCCGACCCGGACGTGCTGGTCGGAATCGCGATGCGGTTCCAGATCGCGCAAAAGCTCCACGCGGTGACCGACCCCCACTCACCACCGGAGTCGATCAACGACCGTGCCCGCGACGTCGTGGACCTTCTCCTGCTTCGTGACCTGGCACGCGATACAGGCAGCCCGACCCTGCCGCAGATCAAGTCGGCAGCCGTGGCGGTGTTCGACACCCGCGCCGCCGAGGCCGGGCAGCTCGGGCGGACCCCGCGCGATTGGCCGCCGACTCTGGTCCCCCACGACCACTGGAAAGACGACTACGCCCGCGCCGCCGCATCCGGCGGCATCGTTCTGCCCCTGGATGATGCGGTCGCCGAGGTCAACGCGTGGATCGCTGAGATCGCTGCCGCCAGATGATCCGGATATCGAAGGCCTAATCGCGGGTGAAGCCCAAGGCTGCCCTGTGGCTGCGTAGACAGCGACCCGGACGAACTGATCCGCCGCACTCACAGTGGGCTGTGGTGGCAAGACGCTAGATGACCTGATTCGCGGGCGCCCTCGGCAACCCGGAGCCTCACCACGTTCAAGGCCCCGAGGCGGGCGGAGTTGGAACCCGAGCAGAGAGCGCCCACGCGAGTGGCCGGCGTACGTGTGCTTGGGGCACTCGCCCGTGGCGCTCCACGGGCTGTTCCCAGGTCCACGGAGCTCGCCAGCGGCAGGCCGTCGATGAGCCCGTGCACCACCGCGCCGGGCCGCGTGGGGGCGCCTGAGGCAGCCGCTCGGACGGGGCCCACCTCAGGTTGCCAGAGGTGTGGACGCCTTTACCGAGGCAGAGATTCTAGATCGCGGCGAACGCGACCGGCTCAGGGATGGAGGTTGGGCGGCTCGTCCGTGGGTCGCCACGTCTTGGGTGTCTGTGCGTAATGTCGGGGATTCGCGGCAGGATTGACCCCGTGATGACGGTGAGGGCGCTGGCGGCCGCAGTGGCGGTCGAGGCATGAGTGAAGTCGACCGCAATATCGGCGGCGTCGCCAAGACGATCGCGGAGGTGCTGGAGAAGAAGAAGTACTCGATCGACTACTACCAGCGCGAGTACAAGTGGGAGTCCAAGCAGATCGCAGAGCTCGTCGCCGACCTGACCGCCAAATTCCTTGACATCTACGACGCCGACCACTCCCGAAAGGAAGTTGCGAAGTACCCCGGTTACTACCTCGGCTCCATCATCATCTCTCAGAAGGGGAGCCAGCCGTTCGTCGTCGATGGCCAGCAGAGACTCACCAGTCTGACCCTGTTCCTGACCTACCTGCGACGGCTCCAGCAGGGTCGAGATGAAAAGGCCACGGTCAACATCGACGAGTTGATCTACTCGGAGAAGTTCGGCGAGAAGTCTTTCAATCTCGACGTGCCCGACCGCAACAACTGCATGGAGGCGTTGTTCGAGCACGGCGAGTACGAGCCGCCGACGGACGCCCCAGAGTCCGTCCACACCCTCGTCAACCGGTACGCCGAACTTGACGGTCTGTTCCCCGACGAGCTGAAGGAGGCGGCCCTCCCATACTTCATCGACTGGCTCAAGGATCGGGTCCAGCTCGTCCAGATCACCGCCTACACCGACGACGATGCGTACACCATCTTCGAGACCATGAACGACCGTGGCCTCAAGCTCACTCCGGCGGACATGCTCAAGGGCTACCTCCTCGCCAACATGGAGGACGGCAAGCCGCGCATCAAGGCCAACGACCTGTGGCGCAAGCGTCTCCGCTCCCTGGACGAGCAGGCAGAGGACGCGAGCTCTGACTTCCTTAAGACCTGGCTCCGCAGCCAATACTCGACCAAGATCCGTGAACGCAAGAAGGGAGCAAGGCCCGAGGACTGGGACCGGATCGGAACGGAGTTCCACCGATGGCTGCGCAACGCCCACGACAAGATCGGCTTGAAGTCTCGCGACGACTACTACGACTTCGTGGTCCGCGACCTAGATTTCTACAGTCACCAGCACGGCCGCATACTCAGCGCCTCGACGGGCGTCTTCCACCCAGATAGCCCGCTGCGATTCATCCGCTTCAACGCCGACCTGGGCTTCACGCTTCAGAACCAACTCCTGCTAGCCCCTCTGGCCGTCGACGACACCAACGCAGTCATCGACACCAAGCTGGAGCTGGTCGGCAGGTTCACCGACATACTCATCGCTCGGCGCATCTGGAACTTCCGCTCCACGGCCTACTCCACGATGCAGTACGCCATGTTCACCGTCATGCGCGACATCCGGGGACTCCCCCCGGCAGCCCTGGCCAAGGTGCTGCGCGACTACCTGCTCAAGATCGACGAGTCCTTCGACTACGACGGCCTCTACGTCCACCAGCAGAACCGCGGACAACTACACAAGATCCTCGCCCGGCTGACCGACTACATCACCGTGCAATCAGGACTGGCGTCGAACTACATTGAGCTCACCAACGGCGCGAAGGTGAAGTACGAGGTCGAGCACATCTGGGCCGACCACTGGCAGCGTCACAAGGACGAGTTCGACCAGGAAGCCGACTTCGCCTCGAAGCGCAACAGCATCGGCGACCTGCTCCTCCTGCCCAAACAGTTCAACGCCAGCTACAACGACGAGACCTACGCCAGGAAGCGGCCCCGCTACTTCAGCCAGAACCTCCTCGCCGCGAGCCTGGATCCGCAGGCCTACGAGAAGAACCCCGGATTCCTGGCCTTCATCAAGTCCAGCGGCCTTCCCTTCAGAGCCCATGACGAGTTCAAGTCGGCGGACATTGACGCGCGCGGAGCGCTGTACGGCGCGATCGCCAGGAAGGTCTGGAACCCAGACGATCTCCCCGCTTTGGTGGAGGGGCAAGCGTGAGGGTAAGCGTCCACACCATGCGCATCGTGGACTCGCTGCCGACCTTGCCGCTCGGCGATTGAGTCGCTACCCGAAGCACCCTGGAGAGGACGGCACGTGATCAGTGACCTGATGGCGTGGGTGAGCCAGCGTCTCGACGCTGACGGCACCCTCAGCGAGGACGCCCAGCTGTTGATCCTCGCCGCGCTCGAGGGCAAGGACGAGCTGGCCGACATGGTCGGCTACGCCCGTCCGACCCCCACCCCCTCTCCCAAACCAGAGGGCGAACCCGTGGGGGCGTTCCTCAAGCAGATCAAGGTACGGGGCTTCCGAGGTATCGGTCCCGAGGCGAAGCTGGATCTCTCCCCGTCTCCCTCGCTGACGGTGATCTCTGGGCGCAACGGATCAGGGAAGTCCAGTTTCGCCGAAGCGCTCGAGTTGGCGCTCACGGGGACCACGTATCGGTGGAAGGCGCGCTCCAGTCAGTGGAAAGACAAGTGGAGGAACATCCATAACGGCGACGAGACCGCTATCGAGGTGACTCTGGCCGAAGAAGGTGTCGGGCCAACCCGGGTGAGCGTCACTTGGCCACCAGGCGCAGAGCTCGAGGGCAGGATCACCTGGCTGCAGCGCCTCGGCGAGAAGAAGCAGGCTGGCACGGAAAGCCTCGGCTGGGCCGGCCCGCTGGAGACGTATCGGCCGATCCTCACCTACGAGGAGATCGGAGCGATTCTCTCGGCCGAGCCCAGCGTCCTCTACGACGCCCTGTCCACGGTCCTAGGGCTCACGCAGGTCACCGAGGCCGTCAAGGCCCTCGATGCCTACCGCAAGGCGACCAGCGCCCCCGGGACTGCGCTGAGCGCCGACATCAGAGAGCTTCGCCAGGATCTGCAGACGCTGGACGACGAGCGAGCACGACGGGCATCCGCCCTACTGGCGGCCAGAATCCTCGACGTCGATGAGCTCCGTGGCCTCGCGACGGGGAGGGCATCGGACGCGACAGCCGCGAACCGGCTCCGTGCACTATCCGTCTTGGAACCCCCCTCGGAGACGGAGTGTCACGCCCGCGCCACAGCACTGCGCGACGCCGTGCAACGGCTGGCTCAACTAGCTGACCAGGCCAGTGAGGCCTTGGAGCGCCGCAGCGTGCTCGTGACCGCGGCCATCGATCTTCACGAGCATGACGGAGACCAGCTCTGCCCAGTCTGCGCCGTCGGCACGCTGGACGCCGTGCGTGCGGACGCGCTTCACAAGGAGATGGTCCAAGCGCAGGAGGAGCTGTCACAGCTGCGGGCCGCTCGCGGCGACTACACCGGCAAGCTCAACGCCGCACGCTCGCTCGTGAGCGCTGTTCCGTCGGCACTGTCCGGAGACCTTCCCGAGGCTCTCGCCGTCCTGGCTGCCGACACCGCAGCAGCGTGGAGCGCATGGGCCGCCGCCCCCGACGAGCCGCTCGATCTGGCCGACCACCTCGTGTCCATGTCGGCTCCGGTCCGGCAAACGGTCGAAGCACTCCGCGCGGCCGCAAAGAGGGCGGAGATCGAGCTTGACGAGGCATGGACCCGAGTCGCAGCGAGACTGGCAGCACTGGTAGACGCAGCCGAGAAGGTCGAGGCAGGCCGGCGGGCCGCGACGGCGGCCGCGCGTGCGTACAAGTGGCTCCAGGACAACGAGAGGGACCTCAAGAACGAGCGACTGAAGCCGATCGCGGCTGAGGCGAGGGCGATCTGGGCAGGTCTGAGGGCCGAGAGCGATGTCGAGCTCGCAGGCCTCACCCTGGAGAGCACGAAGACCAGGCGGCACGTCGAGATCTCGGCTCAGGTGGGCGGAGCGGATGCCGGAGCGCTTGCAGTGATGAGCCAGGGCGAGCTCCACTCGCTCGCACTGGCCCTGTTCCTTCCCCGGGCGACCATGCCGCAGAGCCCGTTCCGCTTCGTCGTGCTCGACGACCCGGTCCAGGCCATGGACCCGGCCAAAGTCGACGGCCTGGTGAGCGTGCTGCTCGACATCGCCAGAACGCGTCAGGTCATCGTGTTCTCCCACGACGACAGGTTCGCCAGCGCAGTGCGTCGCGCCCCGAAGACCGTCCCCGTCACCATGCTCGAGGTCGTTCGCGAAGCCGGCTCCAACGTCTCTGTGTCGGTGACCTGGAGACCGGCTGAGCGGTACTTGAGGGATGCTTTCGGTCTCGCCGGCGATACCGATCTCCCCGAGGAGACCCTGCGGCGCGTGTTGCCCGGGCTTCTCCGCATGGCGCTTGAGGCGCAAGCGCGGGAGACCTACTTCGATCGGGAACTGTCGCGCGGGTCGAGCCACGAGGTCGTCGATCTGGCATGGGAAGAGGCGAAGTCGACGCGAGCCCGGCTTGCTCTGGCTCTTGCCGACCCCTCCGCCATCGACAGGTGGCTGTCGAAGCAGGACTACAGAAGCCGGGCCCTCAAGGAGGCCAACGCCATCCATTCGACGCTCACGGGTGACCCGACGACGGCGTGCCGGCATGTCGAGAAGACCGTCAGGGACGTGAGAGAGGGCGTTCTATGACGGCGCCGCTCGACCAGGCCTCTGATCTGCTGGACGGGAAGCTTCAGGCGAAGGTTCACTCCGTCCGTGCGGCGGCATGGATCACGCGATCAGCGCTGGAGGACGTCCTCGCGAGCCTGGTTCGACTCAAGGGGCTCGAGCCGGGCCATGCCTCCACGAGGACGCTGCTGGGGTGCGTCGAGGTGCTCTACAGCGACGACACGACCTCAGTCGGTGCACAGGCCCAGTACGCCTGGGACGGGCTGACCCGGGCGGCGCACCACCATGCGTACGAGTTGGCTCCGACACACGCCGAGGTGCAGGCATTGGTCGACATTGTGAAGCGCCTCGACCGACTCGCCACCAGCTGTCCCTGACCACTGGGGCAACTCAGCAGATCGCCTCATGGCAAGCCGTGGGCCATGTGAGCCAGGACTTGAACCCATTCGCTGGCCTCCCTGAAGCGCCGATAAGAGCATGCGTAGTCGCTACCTGTCGAGGTTGCGGAAGGGGGCGGTGCGACGGTGAAGTTCGATGAGGCCGTTGACGACTTCGGTGCCTCCGTTGGTGACGCCGCCGGTGTCGAAGTGGCCGAGGAACTCTCGACGCCACTGCCGCAGGGTGCGTCCGAGACGAGCGATCTCGGGGACCCTGCATCTGGCGAAGTTGTCGAGGACCTCGAGGCTGGGACGTCGCCCGGCGGCGTAGCTGGTCTGGTGATAGAGCGAACGCCCGTGGCCCGCAGGCACGAACTGACCACGAGCTCCCGCTGGGAATCGCCGTGAACGGGGTGGCAGTCGCGCAAGCAGAGGACCGTGCGCCGCTACGCTGTCGAAGATCGTTGCTATTCGAGTGCGAGCTGGGTGGCGAGTGCCTCGACCCGCAAAGAGGTATGCAACCATTTCTGCTTCGCGTGTCTCATCCAATGCCTGCCAGCTCGCGGTCCAGGGCTTCGAGGGCCTCTTGATGCAGCCACGGTGTGACAGCAGCCAGCCTGTACAGGGGCAGCACCCCGTACATCGCCAGCACCCGCCGGTCGACCGCCCCACCCAGGTGCTGTACGAGGACTTTGCTCGTACGGTCATCGGCCATCAGCTCCGCCAGGGGCGATGAGACCGACGGCCACCCCTGGCGCCAGCGGTCGGGGTTGACCATGGGGGCCAAAGCCCTGAGGGCGCGATCGTGGTCGGCCGCGGCTCGAAGGTGCTCCTCACCTACCGCGTCCGGGGCATCGGGGAGTCCTAGTCGCTCGTACTGCGAGGGGGGTGCTTCGTTGGCCCGCATCTGGGCGACGAGGAGCTTCAGCAGCCTGAGCTCGGCCTCGTCGTCGACCAGCGGGTGCTCCTGTCGCGGGTCGGTCTCGAGGTCCCAGAGCATCGTGCCCCAGGCGGCGGGAGAGCCCCAGGAACCACCCCGTACCTTGAGCACAGGCACGCCCTTGGTGAACCCGAAAGGGCCCTCCAGCTCGGCATCACGAAGCTCCTCCGGCGCGAAGCGGGAGCTGATGTGGGTGGGCATCAGGGTGTGCTCGTACAGCGGCTCGTTCTGGTCCGTCACACAGGATCGCATGTAGACCCAGCGGCCGTCGGTGACGTTGACGTGGCTGCCGTACCCGCCGAACAGACCAGCCTCCCGGATGGGCTGGTCGACGGTCAGCACCTCGGCCAGCGACTGACCCTGCATGTCGGGCGTCGCCTCGAGCCCGAACAGGTCGAGCAGCGTCGGCCCCAGGTCGATGGTCTGCACGAGGGCGTCGCGTCGCTCTCCAGCCACGCGTGACCGTGGGTCCCAGACGAACAGGGGTGTGTGGATGTTCTCGTCGAACCAGGGCTGCACGTTCTTTCCGTACCACTCGTGTTCGCCGAGCAGGAACCCGTGGTCGGTGCAGACGATGAGCATGGTGTCGTCCCACATCGCCTGGGCGTCCATCAGGTCGAGCACCCGGCCGAGCGAGTGGTCGCACATGGTGAGCAGTGCCGCGTACTCATCGCGGACGTGCTGGACCTGTTCGGGGGTCTCCTCGACCTTCTTGTAGTCAGGCCAGTCGTACGTCGGCCCTCGGTAGCCGCGCTCGTAGTGGCCGCGGTAAGCGTCGTAGGTGAAGAACGGCTCGTGCGGGTCGAAGCATTCGAGCCACAGCAGCCAGCGGTCTGCGGCCGCGTTGGTGGTCATGAACTCGAGGCCGGCGTCGACCGATCGGGTCTGGGGGTGGTCGGCCTCGTCCTGCAGGTAGCGACGGTTCACCACGTCCTGGCGCCACAGTGCGTGGCGCCCGAGGCGCAGTGTATCGGGTTCCTCGACGCCGCCGACCACACCCTTCCACGCGTCCCCCTCCTGCCCGCGGAACAGCTCGTAGGTGGTGAACCGGTTGTGGTACGTGGCGCCGCCGTCCTCCCAGTAGTGGTAGTGGTCGGTGACCAGATGGGTGTGGACCCCGGCGTCCGTGAGCAGCTGCGGTACGGAGTCGTCGTACGGTTCCAGCGGGCCCCACGAGCGGTGGAGGAAGTTGTACCGCCCGGTGTGGAGCTCACGGCGGGCCGGCATGCAGGGCATCGAACCGGCGTAGCACGTGTCGAAGGTCACTGTGCGTTCGGCCAGCCTGGCGAAGTTCGGGGCGTGTACCCAGTCGGAGCCGTACGGGGGAAGGAACCTGCGGTTGAGGCTGTCGAACATGACGACGATGGCGCGCATAGCAGCCTTACTTCGTCTCGAGGATTGCCGGGTACTGGCCGGAGGCGGCGATCTTCTCCTGCCACCCGGCGAGCTCGGACTCGAAACCATCGAGTGCGCTGCCGAGTCGGGTCGCGTCGGGATGGCCGGCTTCGTACTGGTTGGTGGTCTCTGTCTCGTCTCGGTCGAGCCGATAGAGCCCGACGGGCTCAATCTCACCGGCGCCGAGCTTCTCACGAGGGTGGCGGACGAGTTTCCAGGTGCCGTCGCTGACCGCGGTCTGGCCGTCGTACTCCCAGAACAGGAGCCGTTCGTCGGCGGGAGACCCGGTTAGGGGGCCGAGCTGGGAGGTGCCGTCGACGTCGTCGTAGGGGAGGCCGGCGGCGGCGAGCACGGTGGGTGCCACGTCGGACATCTGGCCGGGGACGTCGAGGGTGGTGCCGGGGGTGACCGTGCCGGGCCAGGACCAGCAGGTGGGGACCCGGATGCCCCCCTCGTACAGCGAGCCCTTGTGGCCCCGCAACCCGCCCGTGGAGCCGCCGGCGAACGCGACCTCCTCCCCGTTGAGCCAGTTGCGCGACTCGGCAGAGGGGCCGTTGTCGGAGGAGAAGAACACGATCGTGTTCTCGCGCCGTCCGAGCCGGTCGAGGGTCTCGACGATGCGGCCGACCCCGTCGTCGACGGCTGCCATCATGGCGGCGATCATGCGCCGGTCGTCGGGCAGGTGGTCGAACCGGGCGACGTACTCGGCGGGGGCGTGCAAGGGGTAGTGCGGGGCGTTGTACGAGACGAACAGGAAGGATGGCCCCTCGACCCGCTCGAGGAACTCGCAGGCGGCGTCGGTGATCATGGTGGTGAGGTACTCACCGTTGCGCCACGTCTCTTCGGAGCCCTGCCATAGGTCGTGGAGGGGGTTGGCACGGTCCCAGTACATGATGTGGGAGTAGTAGTCGACGCAGCCGGCGAGGAACCCGAAGAACGACCCGAACCCGTGGCCCGCCGGTGAGGACTCGCTGGAGGTGCCAAGGTGCCACTTGCCGACCAGCGCGGTCTGGTAGCCGGCGTCGCGAAGCCGCGTGGCCAACGTCTGCTGCGCCGGCAGGCCGTTCATGCCGCGCTTGGCGCCGAGGATCTGCGACACGCCGGCCCGGGCAGGATGTCGTCCGGTCAGTAGCGCTGCGCGGGAGGGGGAGCACACCGGCGAGTTGGCGTACCAGCGACGCATCGTCGCCCCGCTCGCGGCGAGGTCATCGAGGTGGGGTGTCGCGACCCCGTCGCCGCCGGTGAACCCCACGTCTCCGTAGCCGAGATCGTCGGTGTAGATCACGACCACACTGGGCAGCTGGTCAGCCATGTCACTCCTCACAAGGGCAGGAACACTTCAGTTCGGGTCTCGAGCAGCACCGTGCGCGGCTCTCCAGGACCCTGCTCGATCCGGCTGCGGAGCATGGAGGCGGCCGTACGGGCCAGCTCGTCGAAATCGCCGTGGGTCACGACGAGCGGAACGGGGGTCAGGACGGGGATGTCGAACAACTCGTACGATGCCACCCAGAGCTCCCAGCCTTGCTCGGCACAGAGGGCGAGGATCGTACGCAACAAGGGCCCGACCGTCACCACGACTGCCGTCGGGGGCGAAGGCAGCGCCATCAGGCCCTCTAGTGCGGAGCGGACCGACGCGTCGCCCGTGGCTCGGTCGTCGACGCCCGTCTCGTGATGAACCGAGACGAGTTTCTGGTCTGGCTCGAGCCCGTGCGCCCGCAGCCCGTCGCGGTAGGCGGCGAGCCGCCGCAGGCCCGGGTCTTCGGTGACGGTGCCCCCGACGAATGCGATGCGCCGATGGCCACGGTCCCACAGCGCATCGATCTGGGCCAGGCCGGCACGGTGGTAGTCGAAGGTCACCACGTCCACATCAGCGCCGGGCGGGAACCGCTCCAGGTACACCACAGGCAGGTTGGGCGCCCTGCGCGCCCGATCCCCGGCCTCATCATTGCTAGCAGCAACGACGAACAGACCGTCGACCTGCCTGGAGCGCATGGTCGAGATGATGTCACGCTCCCGTGCGTACGCCTTCTGGGTGGTGACGATGAGCAGGGTGCAGCCGTCATCGAGGGCGATGTGGGTGAGCGCCTCCGCTAGGGGCGAGAAGAACCCCGACGACAGGTCGTCGACGAGAAGCGCGTACGTCATGGACCGGGCGCCTCGCAGCGACCTGGCCGACAGGTTCGACACGTAATCCAGCGTCCGCAGAGCGCCCTCGATCCGGGTGCGAGTCGCTGGAGCGACGCCGGGCTTGCCGGTCAGCACTCTCGAGACGGTGGACATGCTCACACCGGCCATTTCAGCCACGTCCCGCAGGGTCGGCGGCGGGGGTGCGGACACGGGGGCGGTGGATGTTGTCAGGGCCGGACCGGGCATCGCGGTCACTCCTTGACCCCGCCGACCGCCAGGCCGCTGACCAGGCGGCGCTGGGCGACTGCGAAGAGAATGATCGTCGGCAGCGATGCCAGCACGGAAGCGGCCATGACCAGATCCCAGCGGGTCGTGAACTCCCCGAAGAAGTTGGCGAGCCCGACCTGCACCGTCTTCATGCTCTCGTCGGTGTTGAGCACCTTCGCGAACAGGTACTCCTCCCAGGCCAGGATGAAGGTGTTGATCCCGACCGTCGCAATGCCAGGCCAGGCAACCGGCAACACGACGCGGAACAGCGTGCCAATGACGCCGCACCCGTCCACCCGCGCCGCCTCGTCGAGAGAACGGGGCACGGTCTCGAAGAACCCCAGCATCAGGTACGAGGCGAACGGCAGGCTGATCGCCACGTACGCGATCACGAGGCCGAGGCGTGTATTGAGCAGCCCCAGTTCCGAGAAGAACGCGTACATCGGTGTGATGAGGATCACGAACGGAAACAGCTGCACCGCGAGGATCGCCACCATCACGACCTGCCGGCCCCGGAACCGATAGCGCGAGAACGCATAGCCCGACAGGCTGGAGATCACCACGCTCGCGAGCATGGAACCGACCGACACGATCGCCGAGTTGACCATGTAGGTCGCGAAGTTCGACCCGGACAGCAGGAGCGCGTAGTTCGCGAGGGTGGCTCGCTCCGGACGCGGGAACAGCCGGGTCGGGTCGAACAGCTCGTCGGTCGGGAAGAACGAGGTCAGGACCATCCACACGAACGGGAAGGCGATCGCGACGCAGACGAAGGCGGTGAGCACGAGCACGCCCACGTCACTGGCTGTGAGGCCTCGCCGGCGACGGACGACCCGGAGAGCGGCGCGACCCTGCGGTCCGCCGGAGCGGGTCTGGAGGTCAGTCATCGCCCCTCCTCAGCACCGTCAGGAGGTAGACGGCGGCGAACACCAACATGAACCCGCTCATCAGCAGCCCGATCGCCGCGCCGCCGCCGAGGTGGTTGTCGACGAAGGCCGTGGTGAACAGCTGCGTCGCGAGCACCTGGGTGAACGTACCGGGGCCACCACCGGTGGTGAGCCACACGTAGATGAAGTTGTTGAACGCCCCGATCGTGATGAACAGACCGATCACCGCGATGATCGGACGCAGGTTCGGCAGCGTGATGTGCCAGAACGACCGCCAACCGTCGGCACCGTCGATCGAGGCGGCCTCGTACTGCTCGGCCGAGATGGCCTGCAGCCCCGCCATGAACGAGATCACCACGAACGGCAGCTCCCGCCACACGAACACCGCCACGATGCTCGGCCACACCCATGTGAGGTCGGCGAAGAACGGAATGCCTTCTGGGATTGCCCCAGTCTGGAGCAGGATCTTGTTGACCAGCCCCGTACGACCATCGAGCAGCCACTTCCACGCAGCGACGGCGACCGTCGGCGGCACCATCCACGGCAGCAGCACGATCGTCCGGGCCACCCCGAGCACCCTCATCCGCCTCAGGACGCTGTGCTGCAGCAGCACCGCCAGCCCCAGCCCCAGCACAAGCCGCAGCGCAACCGTGGCGAACGCCAACCACACCACCGTGTTGCGTGCCGAGAGCGGCGTCAGAGGGTTGGCCAGGACCGACTCGAAGTTGGCCACCCCGACATAGTCCCCCTCCCCCAGCGCGTCGTACGGGGTGACCTTGTGCAGCGCCAACCACACGTTGTAGACGGCGGGAACGGCGAACAGGATCGTCAGCATGACCACCGTCGGCGCCAGCAGCACGTACGGGGTCGCCGCCCGCCGACGTCGGGCTGAGCGGCCCGGCGCCGCGGCAAGAGTCACGGCGTCAACCCTTGAGGGCGACTGCCAGCGCGTCGACGAGCTCCTTGGCCGACTGGGCGGACGTCTTCTGCCCGGAGTAGACCGCACCGAAGGCGGCGCAGGAGAGCTTCTGAAGCGTCGGCACCGGCACAGGACCGTTGATGTATCGGGCGAACGAGCGCGAGTGTGGCAGTTGCTTCTGGTAGCCCTCCTCACCCGCCGGCACCTCCATGGCCTTCAGCACCGTGGTCGCGGCTGGATACTGCGGGATCGACTCGAACGCCTTCGCACTGTTGAGGTACTTCACGAACTCCCAGGCCGCCTCAGGATTCTTCGTGGCGGCGTTGATACCCAGCGACCGGCCGCCCAGATGAGAACTGCCGTCCTTCAGCCCGTCGGGGACCGGAGCCGTCATCACCTTCTGTGACGTGCCGCGCGCCTGTCGCAGCGTCTGGGGCGGCATGAGCGCCATGGCTGCGGTGCCGGTGGCGACACCGGTGACGATCTGGGGGTCGGTGAACTGCTCCACCGTCTGGAACGACTTCGGCGTCGCGCCACTGGTGAACAGCGAGTTGAAGTAGTCCATCGCCGACGCCAACTGGTCGGTGGAGGCTCCCGGCACCCACGCCTTGCCGTCCTGCTTCACCAAGGCGAACCCCTTCGACCACATGTAGTAGTTGAGCGCGAACCACTGTCCGGCACCAGCGCTCGACGCAGCGGCGAACACGAACCCGGCGGCCTTGCCGCCCTTGCTGATCGCAGCAGCGCTATCGCGCAAATCCTCCCACGTCGTCGGCACCTGCCGACCCGACGCCTTCATCACGTCATCGTTGAAGGCCATCGCGAACGTATCCACCGTCCAGGGCAGCGCCCAGGTCTTGTTATCGAATTCATTCATGTCGAGGGCAAGGAACTTGTCGACCGGCGTCTCAGGCTGCGACTTCTTCGCCAGGTCCGACACCGGCAGCAGGATCTTGGGTTTGGCCAGGTCCTTCACGTTGACGAATCCGAGCTGCACCACATCGGGCCCTGAACCCGAGTTGGCCTCGCGGGAGAACTGCTGCGCGTAGTCAGACGCACCTGCAAGCGTCTCCAGCTTGACCTGGATCTTCGGGTTGGCCGCATTCCAGGAGTCCACGACCTTCGTGAGGCCGGCGATCTCCGTCGGCGGATCGAACTGACGAAACACCAGCTTCACCGTCTGGCCGCCGGCCCCAGTAGACGCGCCGCTTGAGGAGGTGCCGGTCGAGCTGCTGCAGCCAGTCGCCGCCAAAGCGGTGGCAGCGGCGAGCGATCCGAGGAATTGACGACGGCGCATAAGAACACTTCCTTGTGTTGAGAGCCTGCCGGGGATCATAGGATGGCAACGTTGCCAAGATCAAGGGCTTCAGCCATTCGGGTGCCTTGTAGATTCGTTGTGTAGCCGGTGGTGACCTTGCTGGGCCGGTCCAGGCGGAGCTCAGTCCGGTCGCAACCCCAGACAGTCGACGTCACCGTACGCGTCTGAGGACCGCACCCTGGCCGACGTGGTGTGGGGCTGATGCCTGAACTAAACGCCCGGCCTGCCTGCGCATGTCTGTGCTGCTCGAGCAGCTCCCCGGGCATGTCAAGGGCCATTGGTTTCTGCCCGGAGACGGTCATGAAACCTGCCCGCTGGTGGCCACGAGAGTTGCCCGATGGTGGCCCATGGGATCTGCCCATGAGGGTTGGCCACCGACGGCCGGAGGTGTCGTCGCCGTGTATGTCATGCCGCACACACGAACGGGCTGGTGGGCACTGTGGCTCCTCGCCCCGGTCCTTCTCTACCCGCTCTACTGGTCGGTCTTCCTTCTGCTGCCCGAGTCCGTTCGGACGACGGGGATCGTCGTCGTCGGCCTGGGCGTGCTCGCCCTCGCATCCTTCGTCGTGGCCGGCGTGGCCATCTTCAGGCTCAAGGAACGCTCCATGGTCCTGGTCGGGGTCGCGGCCGCGACCCTGCTCCTGATCCTCTTCTTCGCCGTGGGCGAGGTCGTCGGAGGGCATTGAGGGGTCCTCTCCCAGTGCGGTGAGAGCGCGTCGCGCAGCCCCGTGAGTGAGCAGCCGCCGAGGCGTTTCGCCGGACGATCCGCCCACGAGGCGCGGTTCTCACAGCCGGACGTCCGGCGCTGTGAGGTCGATGTTGCGCAGCGCGATGCGACGGCCGCGCGACGCCCAGCCTTCGGCATGGACCGCGGCCTCGGCTTCCCGCTCCGACCGGCGCGACGCCGACGCCATCCTCATCATGGGCTCGAACCTCGCGGCGACGATGCCCCCTCTCGTGCAGCACCTCGCAGGGGTAGGTGCGAGGGGCGCTCTCCTCTACGCCGACCCGCGCGACTCGGGAACGGCGAAGCTCACCGCCGACGGCGCGGGACTCCACCTCCGCCTGGTGCCCGGAGCCCGCGGACGACGTCATCCCGCGCGTCGCGTCCTTCAGCGGCAGGAAGACCCCTCCCCCGTAGACAGCCGCCCACCACACGTCCAGGGAGCCCAGACCGGGGGAGGAGCACGCGACCGACACGCTCGAACGGCACGGCGCCGTCGGTGGCGGTGGGCACGTCGCGACGCGCCGCCGGTACGTGCCGGTCCACGTCGACGACGAAGCGGAAGTCGCCGTCGTACGGGGCGATGCGGGCCCTCGGGTAGGACGGCCGCTCGCTCACGGGCACGGGGACGCGGGGTGGTGACGCAGGAGGAGGTCTCGTCCCTCGACTCACAGCGCGTGTCCGGCCCGTTGGCTCGCCGCGTCGCGGACCGCCCTGTACAGCTCAGCCACGCGCCGCCTCCAGTCGAGCACGTGCCACCGCGACTCGCTCATGTCTGCCCGACCCCGTCACCAGGCGCCGGATTCCTCCGGAGCCTTCACCACGCCTCGAGTGGGCCGCGGCACGACGCTGCTCAGCGGAGCGTGTGGCCGACCAAACGTCCGATCCAGTAGGTGACGCCCATCGCGAGCAGTCCCCCGGCGACGTTGCGCAGGACCGAGCGCAGGTACGGGGTGCCCCCCGCCCTGGCGCTGAGGTAGCCGGTCAGGACCAGCGCTGCGGCGACCGCGACGACGGTGACCCCGATCTTGAGGCTCGTAGGCGCGAGAACGATGGCGAGTAGCGGGAGCAACGACCCGACCGTGAACGAGATGGCAGACGAGGCCGCCGCCACCCACGGGCTCGTGAGGTTCTCCGGGTCGATGCCCAGCTCCGTCTCGGCATGTGCGGCGAGGGCGTCGTGTGCGTGGAGCTGGGTGGCCACCTGGAGCGCGAGGTCGCTGTCGAGTCCCTTCGCCTCGTACAGGCCGGCCAGCTCCGCGAGCTCCTCGTCCGGCATCTCCGCGAGCTCCCAGCGTTCCTTGTCCAGCAGCGCCCGCTCCGTGTCTCGCTGCGCACTCACGGACACGTACTCGCCCACCGCCATGGACAGCGCGCCGGCACTGAGCCCGGCGATTCCGGCAGTGAGGATCGCGAAGGGGGCGAGCGTGGCGCCCGCGACCCCGATCACGATGCCGGCGGTCGAGACGATGCCGTCGTTGGCCCCCAGCACCGCGGCACGAAGGCTGTTGAGCCGTCCGGCGTGCGAGCCCTCCTGGGCCTCCGCGGCCTGGTAGGCGGCGGGGTCGCCGCCCGAGAGATCCTGCCTGTCCGCCACGTCACACACTCCTCACGTACAGGGCCGAGCGCCCGAGACGTTGTTCCCCAGCAGCCTAAAGCGCGCGCCGGTCGGCCAGCGCCGGAATGCGCCTCGGCAGGACGTGGTTCACGCCCGCGGCGACAGGCCAGAGAATGAGCGCCATCCCCCCGTCGAGGCCGATGCCGCCGAGGACGTCCGTCGGGAAGTGGACGGCCACCTCGAGCCGGGACAGCCCGACGACGACCATCCAGATCCCGCCGAGGACAGCCACGACGATCCGGCCGCGCCGGTGACCCAGCGCGGTGAGGACGAACATCGCGGTGACCGTGGCAGCGATGACGAGCCCGGTGTGGCCGCTGGGGAACGAGTTGGGCCCCAGAACCTCCCAGACCGGCTGCGTCTCCGGGCCGGGACGGTCGCGGGGGAACACGAGCTTCGCGATGTGGCCGGGCAGCCACGAGAGCGCGGTCATGAACACCGCGATGACCGCCAGTGTGCGGTGGCCGCGCAGGAAGACCAGGAGTCCGGCGACGAGGATGAGGTACGGAGTGGCCTGCGGGCCGTCCCAGAACTCGATGAACCGGGAGGCGCTCACAAGGAAGGGCGTACGCGTCGGGACCAGTGCCACGAGCACCGCGGTGTCGACGGCGAGCGGGGGCCTCGGGTTGCGCAGGGCGAACCCGAGCAGCATCGCAGCCGCCCAGAGCAGGAGCCCCGGGAGCTGAAGGCCGGGGCGCCACCAGCGGCGGCCCGTCTCTGACATGGCCAGGGCGTGGCCCGGACCACCGGTCGGGTGCGATGGCGTGCCGCTCGGCGCACCCTCGAGGTCGCCGTTGCCCTCCCGAACGTCGCTCATCCCGGGACCGGACCGCTCTGGGGATACATGACGCACACCCTATGGCCGCCTTTCCGAGCGAAGAAGCAGACACACGGCCCGTCCGATCCGGTGAAGCAGGGGTCCGATCCGGTGAAGCAGGCAGGACCGTCCGGCAGATGGGAGGCGTGCGCCAATTTCGGCCGTCCGGATGCCCCGCCAGTGCCGCACGCCTCCCCTGCCGGGCATCGAGACGGCCGAGATCAGCGCTCGATGCGGGCCACCCTGTACAGACGGGGCCTGCTGGCCATCCCCACCGCAGCATCGCGCGGCCGTGAAGCCCCCCGCAACCCAGGTGCGGCTAGTGTCCACGCTCATGGACGCGTACAGGCTCGGCACCTTGAGCATGCACCGGGTCGGCTTCGGCGCCATGCAGCTCCCGGGGCCGGGGGTCATGGGGGCGCCACGGGACCACGACGAGGCGATCGCCGTGCTGCGGCGCGCCGTCGCGCTCGGCGTGGACCACATCGACACGGCACAGTTCTACGGGCCCCACGTCGCCAATGAGCTGGTCCGGGATGCTCTCCACCCCTACCCGGAGAGCCTCGTCGCGCTCTCCCCCGCCGACGTCGCCGAGCTCGAGGCCGGCGCACGGGACGGGGGGTAGGAGTGCGCGTCGCGATCGCACAGATCAGCAGCGGCCACGACGTGGCGCGGAACCTCGCGTCCATCACGACGGCGGCCCGTCGGGCCGCGGCCGACGGAGCAGAGCTCGTCGTGTTCCCCGAAGCCGCCATGTACGCGTTCGGCGCACCCCTGGCAGCGGCGGCCGAACCGCTCGACGGCCCGTTCGCGACGTCCGTACGGCTCCTCGCGCGCGAGCTCGACCTCACGCTCGTCGTCGGCATGTTCACGCCGGCCCCGGACGGCCGGGTGTTCAACACCCTGCTGGCCGCGGGCCCGGCGTCGGTGGAGCGCTACGACAAGATCCACCTCTTCGACGCGTTCGGCGTGCGGGAGTCGGACACTGTCGCACCGGGCGGTACGCGGCGGACGATCCGCGTCGCGACCACGACGGTCGGCCTGGCCACGTGCTACGACGTGCGATTCCCGACACTGTTCGTGGAGAACGCGGCCTCCGGCGCGCTCGTCTCCGTCCTCTGCGCGTCCTGGGCGGCCGGCCCCGGCAAGGTGGAGCAGTGGGAGCTGCTCGCCCGCGCCCGCGCCGCCGACAGCACGACGTACCTCCTCGCCTGCGACCAGGCCCCGCCTCAGGGGGCCTCGGCCGGGTCTGCGCCGAGCGGTGTCGGCCACAGCATGGTCGTCGACCCCTTCGGGCACGTGGTGGCCCGGCTCGGCGAGGATGAGGACCTGCTCCTCGTGGATCTGGACCTCACCGTGGTCGAGCAGGCCCGCGAGGCACTGCCCGTCCTGCGCAACCGGAGGGACCCGAGCCCCGGGTGACCTCCCGTGAACCACGCCAAGGATCGCGTACGGGCCGGGACCGGCGTCCCCCTAGGGAAACGCTGATTAATGGTCGAGCGGGGCGCGCCGGGTTGTGGCGGTGTTGGCTGTGTCGGACTGCTGATTGTGCCTGTGGCTAGGTAGAATGCTGTCATGAAGGGGTCGCAGCCGAGTTTCACTGATGCCGAGTACAGCCGCCGTCGTCGGGTGACTCGTCGGGAGGGGTTCCTGACGATGATGGACGAGGTGATTCCGTGGGGCGAGTGGGTCGGCCTGATCGAGCCGGTCTACTACAACAACAAGCGCGGTCGGAAGCCGATACCGATCGAGACGATGCTGCGGATGTATCTGCTGCAGGTGTGGTTCCACCTCTCGGACGAGGCGGTGGAGGACCAGATCAACGATTCGTATGCGATCCGCAAGTTCATGGGGCTCGATTTCACTGTCGCGCAGGTGCCGGACGCGACCACGCTGCTGCACTTTCGTCACCTGATCGAGAAGCACCGCTTGGGTGAGGCAATGTTTGCGGCGTTGAACCGCTTGTTCGAGGCCAACGGGTGGATCATGCGGGGCGGCAGTGTCGTGGACGCCACCATCATCACCGCCGCGTCGTCGACGAAGAACGTGGAGGGGGCCAGGGATCCGGAGATGCATCAGACCCGGAAGGGGAACCAGTGGTACTTCGGGATGAAGGCCCACGTCGGGGTGGATGCCGGGACCGGCTACGTCCACTCGGTCAGCGCCACGTCCGCGAACGTGCACGACCTCGACGAGATCGCCCACCTGGTCCGCGGCGATGACGAGGTGGTGTATGCCGATGCCGGCTACCAGGGCGTCGACAAACGCCCCGACATCGTCGCTGACCGGCATCTGTCGCAGGTTGAGTGGCGGGTCGCTGCCCGCAAGGGGGTGTTGAAGACGATGCCCGGGCCGGACCGGCAGCTGGAATCCCGCAAAGCGTCGGTCCGGGCGAAGGTGGAACATCCGTTCTTGATCTTGAAACGCGACTTCGGGTTCGCCAAAACCCGCTACCGCGGACTGGCCAAGAACCTGAACCGGCTCCACATGGCGTTCGCCTCAGCGAACCTGTTGATGCGAGCACGCGCCGTCGCGATCCAAACCGGGTAACCCGGGCGGCAGCCTGCCCGAAACCGGCTACAAGCCCCACAACCGGGAGCCAGCAGGAGCCCGAGGCCCGATCACGACCCGACACAGCGTCCAGAAGCCGTCACACAGCTTCCGCGCGCCAACAAGCCCCACAGATCAGCGAATCCCTAGGCTGTGCCTGCACCCGGCAAAGGAGACCCATGAGCCCCGACGAGACACTGGCACGGATCGGCGTCCGGCTGGCCGACGTCCTCCTCCCTCGCGCCGGCGTCGACCTGTCCCGATGGGCTGTCGTGGCGTGCGACCAGTACACCGCCCAGCCCGACTACTGGGCACGCGTCGAGGACCTCGTCGGCGACGCACCGTCCACGCTGCGGCTGGTCTACCCGGAGGTCCACCTCGGCGAGCCCGACCCCCAGGCCCGGATCGACGCGATCAACGCCGCGATGCGCGCCTACACCGAGCAGCGCCTGTTCGACACGTACGAGTCGACCCTGCTGCTCGTCCGTCGCCGGACGGCAGGCGGTGTCGTGCGGTGGGGCGTCATGGTCGCGCTCGATCTCGAGGCGTACAGCTGGGAGGCCGGGGCCCGCACACTGATCCGCGCGACCGAAGGCACGATCCTCGACCGGATCCCTCCCCGCAAGCGCATCAGGGAGAACGCGACGCTCGAGCTCCCGCACATCGTGGTGCTCATCTCCGACCCTGCCGGGTCGGTCATCGAGCCCCTCGCGGCAAGGGCGGACAGCCTCACCCCGGCGTACGACGTCGAGCTCATGGAGCACGGCGGGCACGTCACCGGCTGGGCTGTGCCCCCCGATGCCGTTCCAGCCTTCGCCGACGCGCTCGCACGCCTCCACGACGCCCTTGACCCCGCGGACCCCCTCCTGTTCGCGATGGGCGACGGGAACCACAGCTTCGCGACCGCGAAGAGCTGCTGGGAGGACCTCAAGGCGACCCTGAGCCCCGCCGAGCGCGAGACGCACCCCGCCCGCTGGGCGCTGGTCGAGATCGAGAACATCTTCGACCCGGGACTCGAGTTCGAGCCGATCCACCGCGTCCTGTTCGACACGTCGCGCGACGACTTCGAGTCGGAGCTGGCTCGTCACTGCGCCTCGTACACGGTCTCTCCCGCAGAGTCGGTGGACGAGGTCATGCGCCGCGTCGAGAGCGCCACCGACCAGACGTTCGGGTACGGGGACGCGAACGGCTACGCCACGTACACCCTCGTCGAGCCCGAAGCCAGCATCCCGGCGGGTACCCTCCAGGCCGTCATCGACGCACTGGGCGCCGCAGGCCGCGACGTCGACTACATCCACGGGTCGCGGGCGTGCGACGACATCGGCAGGAGGCCGTCGAACCTCAGCCTGTTCCTCCCGCCCGTCCCCAAGGAGACCTTCTTCGCCAGCATCGTCGCCGACGGCGCGCTGCCCCGGAAGACCTTCTCCCTGGGCGAGGCGGATGACAAGCGCTACTACCTCGAAGCCCGCCGGATCCGGCGCGGCTAAGGTTGCCCGATCATGGATCCTCGAGTGATCACCTACCCCTTGGCCGAGAAGCGCCTCGACAACGGGCTGCGCGTGGTCGTGAACCCCGACCACAACGTGCCGGTCGTCGCCGTGAACCTGTGGTACGACGTGGGCTCGGCTGACGAGGCACCCGACCGCACAGGGCTCGCGCATCTCTTCGAGCACCTCATGTTCCAAGGCTCGGCGCACGTACGGTCCGGCGACCATATCGGCCTCGCACAGGCCGCGGGCGGCTCCGTGAACGCGACCACCTCGTACGACCGCACGAACTACTTCGAGGCGGTCCCGACCTCCGCGGTGCGGCAGATGCTGTGGCTGGAGGCTGACCGGCTGGCGACACTGCGCGAGACGGTGGACCAGGCGAGCCTCGACAACCAGCGTGACGTCGTCAAGGAGGAGAAGCGCCAGCGGTACGACAACGTGCCGTACGGAGACGTGTGGCACCGCATCCTGGCGCTGAGCTTCCCAGAGGGCCATCCCTACTCCCACCCGACGATCGGGTCCATGGAGGACCTCGACGCCGCGTCGCTCACCGACGTCCGGGACTTCTTCGCGGCCAACTACCGGGCCAGCCGAGCCGTCCTCACTCTCGCCGGTGACCTCACGCCGGAGCAGGGCATCACGCTCGCCGAGAAGTACTTCGGCCACCTCCCCCGGCTGCCCGGCCGGGACCGGCCTCACGTCGAGCCCTTGCCGCCGCACGAAGGCGTCCCTCGCCAGGAGGTCAGTGCCGCGGTCCCACGGGACGCCGTCCACCTCGTGTGGCGTCTCCCCAAGGCGGGCGACCCGGACCTCGAGGCTCTCGGTCTCGCGACGTCCGTGCTCGGAGACGGGATCACGTCACGCCTCCACCGGGCGCTCGTCCGTACCGAGCGTGCCGAGGGCGCGGGCGCATTCACCATGTCGCTCGCCCGGGGCAACTCGATCGGCGTCGCCTCCGCCCGCTGCTGGGAGGGCGTGACGCCGGAGGCCCTCGAGGAGACGCTCCTCGAGACGTGCCAGCAGTTCGTCGACGAGGGCCCCACCGACGAGGAGCACGACCGGGCGAAGGCCCAGTTCTCCCGCGAGTGGCTCACGGAGCTGTCGGCCCTCGACCAGCGCGCCGATCGCTTCGGTCAGGCCGCGACCCTGCACGGCTCACCGGAGTGGGTCAACCAGAGACTGCGTACCGTCCTCGACGTGACGAGGCAGGATGCCCACGACGCCACCCGGCGTTGGCTGGACCCGGCCAACCGGGCTGTGCTGGTGTACCGCAGGCAGGAGGCCTGATGACCTCGACCCCTCGTCCCCGGCTGGGCAAGCAGCCCGCCTGGTCCTTCCCGGCCGCACGCGAGCACACGCTGTCCAACGGCCTGCGCGTCTGGGTGTTCGACCTCCCCGGGCAGTACGTGACGAGCGTGGCCATGGCCCTCGACCTGCCGCTCACCGCGGAACCGGCCGGCAGTGACGGCATCGCCAACATCGCCGCCCACGCCCTCGACGAGGGCACCCGCGCCCTGCCGGGGCCCTCGTACTCGGAGACGCTGGAGGGCACAGGTGCGGTCATCGGCGCCGGCGTCAGCCAGCTGGCGACGCACGTGAGCATCGACGTGCCGGTGACCGGCCTGGTCGAGGCGTTCCCGCTCCTCGCGGACGCCATCCGAACTCCCGCGCTCGCCGACGAGGACGTCCTGCGCCACATCGGGCTGCGCAGGGCCGAGATCCAGCAGGTCCTCGCGAACTCGGCCCAGCTCGCCGCGGCACTCGTCCCAGCGGCGGTCTTCGACGACAGGTGGCGGGCGAGCCGCCCGACCGGAGGGTCGACGGCGACACTCGAGGCCTTCGGCCCCGAGGACGTGCGCGCGTTCCACGCGACGCACTACTCGCCGACGGGGTCGACGCTGGTCGTCGCCGGGGACTTCGCGGGCCTGGACCCGCTCGCCCTCGCCGAGGCTGCGTTCGGGGACTGGCTGGACGCCGGACCGAGCGGCCGTCACGAGGCGCCGTCGGGTGCTGCGCCGAGGCGCCGGCTGGTCAGCCGCCCCGGCGCTGTCCAGGCCGACGTACGCATCGCCGCCCCGGCCGTGGACCGTACCGACCCTCGCTGGGCCGCGTTCCACATCGCCTGCTCGGTCCTCGGCGGCACGTTCCAAAGCCGCCTCAACACCGAGCTCCGGGAGCGGCGTGGCTTCACGTACGGGGTGAGCATGTCGACGACGCAGCTGCGGCACGGCGGGTACGCCGTGGTCGGCTCCTCGTTCCGTACCGAGGTGGTTCCCGAGGCGGTCACCGAGGCCCTGCGGCTGCTCGACGTCGCCGCCAAGCCGTTCACGGCGGCCGAGGTGAGACGTGCGGCGAGCTACCTGACCCGTGTCGCGCCGCTGCGGTACGCGACGGCGAGCGGCGTCTCGCAGCAGGCCGTGGTCCTCTCCTCCATGGGCCTCGACTGGCGTCACGTGGACGAGTCGATGGCACTCATCAGGCAGGTGACGCCCGAGCAGGCGACCGCCGCGTTCACCGAGATCTGGCCGGAGGACCCGGCTGTCATCGTGGTCGGCGACCCGGCTCTCGCGGACGGCCTCGGTGTCGAGGCCGAGGCCGCTCCCGCGCTGTGACAGCCCGGCTGAGGGCTCAGCCGCCCATCGCCTTGAGCGCCCGGGCGACAGCTGCCTGAGCGGTCTGGTTCGCCTTCTGGTACCCGGCGAGGTCACCCGCGGCCAGTGCCTTGTCGGCGTCGGTGAACGCCTGCTGCGCCTGGGCCAGCGCCGCCTTGATCTCCAACGCGCCGGGCGTCGTGATGGTCGGGTTGTTCGTCGGAGGTGTCGGCGCACTCGTCGTCGGCGGCGCGTTCTCGTTCGTCTTCGCTCCGGCGTCACCGGAGAACACCTGGTCCAGCGCGCCCTGCAGCGTGTCGGCGATGCCGACGTGGTCGCCGAACCGCACCACCACGTACGTGAGGACGGGGAACGCGCCGCTCTGGGCCTCGTTGCGCTGGGTGTAGATCGGCTCGACGTACAGGATGCCGCCGCCCACGGGGACGGTCAGCAGGTTCCCGTACAGGGCCTTCGCACTGCCCTGGTTGAGGTACGGGCGGAGCGCGGACGCGACCTTCTCGTCGCGAAGGATGTTGTTGTGGGCCTGGCCGGCGCCCTCGATCTGCTGGGTGTCGGACATGCGCAGGACCCGGATCTTGCCGTAGTCCTTGCTGGACGCGTCGGCCACCACCGCCATGTACGCGGCCAGGTTCTGCCGCGCGTTGGGGCTGTACACGGTCGTCTGGCTGAACTGCGGCGACGTCTCCCCTTGGACCGGCTTGCCGTTCTGCGACGCCGTCGGCCATCGCACCGACATGTAGTACGTCGGTTCGCGCAGGTTGGCCGCCTGGTCGACGGTCGGGTCGCTCGGGATGGCCCACATGTCCGATGTCGAGTACCACTGGTCGGGGTTCGTCATGTGGTAGCGAGCGAGCACCTCACGCTGCGCGCGGTACAGGTCGGTCGGGTAGCGGAGGTGGCTCATGAGCTCGGCAGAGATGGCCGACTTCGGCTGGACCGTTCCCGGGTAGGCCTTCATCCACGTGCGGAGCAGCGGGTCCGCCTCGTCCCAGGCGTACAGGGTCACCGTGCCGTCGTACGCGTCCACCGTGGCCTTGACGGAGTTGCGGATGTAGTTGATCTCGTCGGTGGCCACCAGTGCCGAGGTCTGCACCATCTGGTTGGAGGCGGCTCGCGTCAGCGACATCTTGTGGCTGTTCGGGTAGTTGTCAGTCGTGGTGTACGCGTCGGCGATCCACACGATCCGGCCCTTGACGATCGCCGGGTAGATGTCGGAGTCGACGGTGAGCCAGGGGGCGACCTGCTGGACGCGCTGCTTCGGGGTGCGGTCGTACAGGATCTTCGAGCTGGCGTTGACCCGGTCGGACAGGAGCAGGTTGACGTCCGCGAACCGCATCGCGTACAGGGCCTTCGTGAAGGCGTTCCCGATGCCCACTCCCCCGGCGCCGTCGTACGTCCTGAACTGCTCGCCCGTCGCGTCACCGCCGCCCGGCGTGTCGAACTCGATGGGCGACTGGCCCTCCATCCGGCCGACGACGACGTAGTTCGTCGCGAGCTCGCCGTAGTAGATGCGCGGCTGGTCGGCCTTGAGGAGGCCGACCGTCGGGATGTCGGCGGCCAGCCACTGTGGCTCCCCGCCCGCCTGTCGCCGGTTGCCGTACGCCGCCACGAGCCCGTAGCCGTGCGTGTAGACGGTGTGGAGGTTGTTCCACTGCTTGTTCTGCAGGCCGGACTGGTCCATCTCGCGGGCGGCGACGACGACGTCGGTCTGCGTCCCGTTGATGCTGTAGCGGTCGACGTCGAGGACGGGCGCGAACGAGTAGTAGCCGCGCACCTGCTGGAGCTGCTCGTACGTGTCGCGCACCATTGACGGGTCGATGAGCCGGATGCCGGGCAGGGTCGCCGCGTCGGCGGAGAGCTGGCCCGCGTCGGCGCTCGTCGTGGCGGAGTAGTCGTAGATCTGCGTGTCCTGGACCCCGTACGCCTCGCGGGTCGCCGTGATGTGGCTCTGGATGTACGGGCGTTCCTTGTCAGGTTCGTCCGGACGCACGGAGAACGACTGGACCATCGACGGGTACACGACGCCGACGATGAGCGATGAGACCACCATGAGGATCGCTGAGGTGACCGGGACGCGCCAGCCGGGGCGACGGGCGTACACGAAGAACGCGACCGCCGTGAGCAGCGCGATCACCGAGACGACCGTGTGCGCCGTGACCTGGGCTTTGTCCCCGGTGTACGTGAGGCCGTCGAGGAGCGTGGACGACTGGAGCTCCTCGCCGAACCGGTCGAGGAACGCGCTGACGCTGTACGACAGGAGGGCGAGCCCGGCGAGCACCGAGATCTGGGCGTGCGCCCTGCGGGTCCCGAGGGCCGGCCTGTTCTCGGTGCTGAGGACGCCCGTCGCGAAGTTCACGACGACGGCGATCGCGAGGCACAGAAGCAGGACGCCGAGCGCGAACGAGTTGAGGTACCGGTACCACGGGTACTCGAAGACGAAGAACGAGATGTCGACATTGAAGCGTGCGTCGTGCTCCCCGAAGGGGGTGCGGTTGATGTACGCGAGGAACAGGGACTTGGCGGAGGTGCCGGTGAGGCCGGCCATGATCCCGAAGAACGCCGCGGGAATGGCCACGGCCAGTCCGAGCCGGCGTCCGAGGAGG
This sequence comes from Actinomycetes bacterium, assembly GCA_021803025.1. GTDB lineage: Bacteria > Actinomycetota > Actinomycetes > Propionibacteriales > Propionibacteriaceae > Fen-668. The sequence goes on from JAJZQV010000014.1 coordinate 31,425, forward strand.
TCGCGGTACCTGTTGAGGAGCGCGCTGCTCGAGCGGGTGGCCCCGCGGATGTCCCTCGTGGAGACGAGGAGTGTGATGGCCACGGCTGCCGCCATGACGATGCCGAAGCCGAAGAACAGGCCGACCGATGCCCACAGCTGCGTGTTGAACACGACTCCGTACCCGAGCTGTCCGAACCAGAGCTTGTCGGTCCAGATCTGGGCGAAGGATGCGAAGAGGTAGCCGAGGACCGTGACGATGATGATCGTCGGGATGAGTGCGCCCCGCCGAGTACGACCGAGAGAAGGGCTGGACACAGCAAGGCTCCTAGGTGAGGTTCAGTCGCCCAGCGTAGCGAGAAGCGCTGTGGACAGGCCGGGGGCCAGGTCCTCCCCGCCCAGGAGCTGGGTGGGGTCACTGCGGACGCGGGCCACGGCGTGGCGATCGCCGGTACGCAGGACGCCGGTCACGAGCCTGAGCTCCTGCCGCTGCGGGTGGTTCGCGACCGCCTCGCCGGCCTCGTCGAAGTCCTCGGGCAGGTCGGACTCGTACTGGGCCGGGAGGAACGCACGCTCCACGGAGAGGACGCAGCCGGCCACGGTCGGCGGCCAGGCGAGGTGGGCGAGCGCCTCGAAAAGGGGCAGCCCGTGGTGGAAGTCCTCCTGCTCGATGCTCGACAGGTGTCCCTGCGGGTGGTCCTCCCCCAGCTGGGCGGCCAGCTCAGGCGCCGCGGCAAGGAGCTCGGCCGTCGGGACGAGGGCGAACAGCCGTGTCGGCTGGTCCCAACCGCGCTGCCCGACGTGGCGCTCCACGTCGAGGACGGCCGCGGCCAGTGCGTCGTTCAGCATGCGGGGGGGCTCTGTCCGGATGTGGGGTTGAGCGCCAGCGGGAGGGCGTCGATGGCGTCCTTGAGGGTGCTCACCTTGACGAGTGTCATCGAGGACGTGATGCCGGCGATGTCCTGGCAGTTGGCGGCCGGGACGAAGAAGACCTTCGCCTTGGCCGCCTCGGCCCCCGCGATCTTCTCCTGGATCCCGCCGATGGCGCCGACTTCGCCCGTCGCGCTCATCGTGCCGGTTCCGGCGACGACCTGTCCCTTGAGCAGGTCCCCGGGGGTGATCCTGTCGTAGACGGCCAGGGCCATCATGAGGCCGCCCGAGCCACCCCCCACGTCGGGGCCGAGGCTGAACGAGACGCTCGGCGCGTACGAGTAGCCCGTACCGACCGTGACGCCGATGGTGGCGACCCTGCCGTCGGTCGCCGAGCCCACGGTGTCGATGGTCACGGACAGGCGCGTGTTCTGACGCTGCACCTGGATGACCACCTTCTGGCCGACACCCTTGTCCTTGATCCGGGCCACGACGTCCCCGTTCGTGCTCACCGCGACGTTGTCGACCATGAGGATGAGGTCACCCGGCTGGAGCTTGTTGTTCGAGGGACCCGAGACCCGTACGGACGTCACCATCGGCAGCTCCTGGACGGGCTGGCCCGCGGCGCGCAGCGCGGCGACGACGGCGTCGAACTGAGCCGTCGACATGAGCGACTTCTCCTCGTCCGCGACCTGGCCGGCCGACTTCCCAGGGGCGTACACCACGTCGCGAGGCAGCACGTCGCGGTGAGGCATGACGTACGCGAACAGTGCCTCGGGCAGGCTCAGGGACGCGTCTGCACGGGTCTGGCTGACGGTCGTCATCCGGAGCTGGCCGGTGGTGTCGTACGTGGTGATGCCCTCGATGCGGAGCACCGGCTGCCCGTCGCTGGTTCCGAGCACGTCGTAGGTGGCGCCGGGGGTCCACGCCACGAACGGGATCGGCGCGAACGCGAGCACCGCGGCGAGCGCGATGAAGACCAGCGAGGACACGATCGCGGTCCAAGTCTGCCGTGTCACCGGCACGCCTCGGTACGAAGGGAGGCGCGGCACCGCGTCCGGGCTGTCGGATGGGGTCGCGGCATGCCATGAAATGTACCCGAGCGGCACGTCGTGGACGCGCTGCACCACGGCGGAGCCTCCGCAGGTGGCTCTCACGGGTAGGCTTCTAGGCGCATCTTCTAGAGGAGTCGCCCATGGTCAACAGTCCCGACGACGACGAGGGCGACGAGGTCCCGCAGTTCGGCGGGGAGAACCTGCCGTTCGAGCAGATCTTCGCGTCCCTCGGGATCCCGATGCCCGCTGCGGGCGAGCCCATCGACGTGAGGGCGCTGCTCGCCTCGCTGCAGGACGTCATGGCCCGGTCGGGCCAGTCCATGACGACCGAGGGCGGCGGCGTCAACTGGCTCTTCGCCAAGGACATGGCGCGCAAGGTCGTCGCGGCTCTCGGTCCTGACCCGACCCCGTCGAGCAGGCAGCGTCACGACATCGCCGACTCGGTCCACCTCGCAGAGCTCTGGCTCAACGACGCGACGGTGTTCCCCGCGGTCGCCGCACCCCCTGCGGCCTGGAGCCGCGCGGAGTGGGTCGAGAACACCATGGCGACCTGGCAGACGATGGTCGAGCCGATCGTGTCGACGATCGCGTCGTCCCTGGGCGACGTCATGATGAGGCGGATCAGCGACGAGCCGGAGCTCGCCGGGATACAGCAGATGTTCCAGCCGATGCTGCAGCAGTCCGCCTCGAGCATGTTCGGCGTGCAGTTCGGCCAGGCGCTGGGCAAGCTGGCCACCGAGGTGGTGTCCGCGACCGAGGTGTCGATGCCGCTCCTGGCACGGCCGCAGGTCGCGTTGCTCCCCACCAACCTCGCCGCGTTCGGCGAGGGTCTGGACCTGTCGGAACGCGACGTGATGCTGTACCTGAGCCTTCGTGAGGCGGCCCGCCAGCGACTCTTCGCGGACGTCGGCTGGCTCGGGCCGCAGGTCGTCGCGTTCGTCCAGCACTACGCCCGCGAGATCACGGTGGACCTCAGCGCGCTCGAGGAGTCGTTCGACGACATGGGCGGTGACCCGATGTCGATGAACGACCTCGCTCAGCTCGGCAGCGAGATGAGCCGCAGCCTCTTCTCGCCCCAGCGCACGCCGGAGCAGGCGGAGGTGCTGGAACGCCTCGAGACTCTCCTCGCGCTCGTCGAGGGGTGGGTGGACGACGTCGTGGCGCAGGCGGGGGGGCGCTTCATGCCGAGCGCGCACCCGCTGGCCGAGACCGTACGCCGTCGTCGTGCGGCGGGCGGTCCCGCGGAACAGGTGTTCGCGTCGCTGGTGGGCCTCGAGCTCAGCCCGCGCCGTACGAGGGATGCCGCCAACCTGTGGGCCGCCCTGCGCACCGCTCGGGGTGTCGAAGGACGCGACGCCGTGTGGCACCACCCCGACACGATGCCGTCCGCGCACGACCTCGACGACCCGTTGGGCTTCGTGAGCGGCGAGAGCCGTCACGCCAGTGACGACCTCGACGCCGAGCTCGCGAAGCTCATCGAGGAGGAACGCGGCGAGTAGCTGCGGAGCATCCCGGTCACAGGACACCCTTCCTGCATGCCAGCGGAACGAGGGTCGGAGCTCGGAAGATGCCGAGGAGAGCGGGCTCCACTGACCAGGATGCAGTCCTCCCTGGCGTCGAGGGGGCGCTCGAACGCACTAACGGTTGTTATCGGAAGTCGGACCGCGCACCCCACGCCGACAAACCCGATAACGGTTGATATGAGCCCAGATTCAGCCTTCATAACAACCGTTACTCGGCTCTTGGGACCGAAAGCCCTCCGAGCCGTGTCTCAAACCAACCATAAACGGGTTCGAGCTCGCCTGTCGGGTCACGACAACGGGGTAAGGACCGGGCCTCGACCGAGCAACCCGCAAGGTTGGGGCGGCGGGCCGACCGGAGGGTGGGTTGAAGCGGGTGGATATGAACGCTCCGGGGCCCCGGTGTCGTGCTGAATGTGTCGGCTCTCTGACCCTACGCGGGCGCGGGTCCCACGTTCCCGCGGGAACGTCCATCTGCTGTGGAGTGTTGATTCTTGGGTCTGGCCTGTCCGCGGATCGTGGTGGCGGCGTGGTGAGCGGCGGCAGATGGCGCCTTCCCACCACCATCGTGTGGCGGTTGTGAGCTTCTTGCACCTCTACGATGACCGTGACGAGGAGGACACATGGAACCTGTGAACATCGGCGTGATCGGGGCCTCGAGTTTCGCCCTGGCACAGACAGCCCAGGCGATCCACGCGGCGCGAGGCGCCAGGTTCGCGGCGCTGGCTACGTCGTCGGCGGCCAAGGCGGAGCCGTTCAAGGCCTTCGCGCCGGATATCGTCGTCCACCTCGACTACGACGCGATGCTGGCTGATCCCGCGATCGAGGCGGTCTACATCCCGCTGCCCAACCACCTGCACGTCGAGTGGACCCTCAAGGCACTCGAAGCGGGCAAGCACGTCCTGACAGAGAAGCCGATCGCCATGACCGCGCCGGAGATCGACGCCCTGATCGCTGCCCGTGACCGGACCGGTTTGTTCGCGTCTGAGGCGTACATGATCGTCCACCACCCGCAGTGGCAGCGCGTTCGAACCCTGATCGACGAGGGCGCGATCGGCAGTCTTCGGCACGTGGATGCGGTGTTCAGCTTCGACCTGCCCGACGTGGGCAACATTCGCAACCGTGCGGAGACTGGTGGCGGGTCGATCCCGGACATCGGCGTGTACGTCTACGGCTCGGCACGGTTCGCCGCGCGCGCTGAACCTGTGGAGCTCACTTCCAGGATCCGCAGGGAGCACGACGTCGACGTGTGGACCCAGGTCACGGGGACGATGGCCGGGCCCTCCGGTGAGTTCAGCTACTGCGCGCTCACCTCGACACGTCTGTACCCGCGCCAGGAGGTCACGTTCCAGGGCGACAACGGACTGATCCGGGTGACCGCGCCGTTCAACGCCGGAGTCGTGGGCGAGGCGCAGGTACACGTGGTTCAGGGCGAGACGACGCGCATCGAGCGGTTCCCGGGGGTGCGTCAGTACGTGCTCGAGTTCGAGAACCTCGTCGCGACCCTTCGGAGCGGTGTCGACTTCCCGTGGACCCTCGAGGACGCTCGCGGCACGCAGGCGATGATCGATCTGGTGCGAGCCAGCGAGGTCTGACCTCCGGCGACCCGCTCATCTGCGTGCAGATCGTCCCGCTTTCATCCGCGCATCGGTTCGAAGCCCTTCTTCCTGAGCTCAGCGGGTCGGGTCATCCATCCCGAGCACGTACCGCTGAATGGCCAGGACGGCGGCCCCTCGGCACCACTTGCGGGTGTCGGCGAGGTGCACGACGACGGCTACGGGGGAGGCGCGGCGGTCACGGTCCATCCGGATCCCGGCCTGGACAGCGTCGGCCGCGGCTTCGGCGAGGCGTGCGCCTTCGCCGCCGATGAGGACGCGTTCGGCGAGGGTGAGGTTGGCGACCGCCGCGATGAGCCGGCCGAGACCGTGGCCGCCCTGGTCGACGATCGCGCGGGCGGCACCGTCGCCCCTCTCGGCGAGATCCAAGCATGCGTCGTACTCGATCGGGTATCCCAGCACTTGCGAGAGCATGCGTGTGATCGAGGGCATGGTGAGGATGCTCTGCGCGCAGCCCCGGTGCCCATCAGGGCAGAGCGGGCCGAGCGGGTCGAGCGGCCAATGACCGACAAGCCCAACCCCGGAGTCCGGCCCGAGCACGATCCGGTCGTGGATCACCGCTCCATAGCCCACCGCTGCACCCAGTGTGATGATCGCGAACCGGTCCAGCCCTTGTCCCGCGCCGAACCAGTGCTCGAACTCTGTGAGCGCGGTGAGGTCGTTGCCTACGACCGTCGGCAGGCCAGTGCGCTCCTCGACAAGCTGGCCGAGCGGGGCGTTGGCCCAGTCGAGGAACGGCGCGCTAACGACAACGTTCGAGTCGATGACGAGACCGCCGAGTCCGATGCCCAGGGCGGTAACGGATGGGACCGCGTCCGCGAGCTCACGCGTGAGCGACGCGAGGGTGTCCGCGACGGACTTGGGGTCGCGCGAAGCCAGTGGGGAGTCTGCCTCGGCCGCCACCTCGGAGCGCAAGTTCGTGGCGACGCCGTGGGCGCGGTCACCCGTCAGCTTGATCCCGATGAAGTGGTGGGACGCGGCAACGACGTCCAGCGGGCGGGACCCGCGCCCGACTCGTCCGGTGGCCTGCTCGTCAGCCTCGACTAACAGTCCCGACTCGAGGAGAGGCGCGCTGAGCCTAGTGAGGGAGCCTTGCGAGAGGTCAAGACGCCGCGCGACCTCGGAGCGCGAGAGAGGGCCGTATCGGAGGATCTCGAGCGCGACGGCTCGAGATGCCCCGCTCTTGGGCGGCCAGGGCGGCGGTGGCGTCACATGCACGGGGTCGAACCTCCTCGTCGATCTCATCGATGCCCTATCAGGACCCTAACCATAGTTGATTTTGTCGAGGAAGCAAACATGGCCGTGTAATCCCGTATCTGAGGTCCTTTGACTCTTGGTTGCTTTTGCGATAGAACTCATTCGAGGGTTTGGAGCGCCTCCTCCGCGTTTCAGGCCGAACAACCTTCGATGAACGGAGATCTGCAATGAAGCGCTCCCTCCCGGTCCTGATGGTGACGTCGATCGTCACGGTCACGGCTCTCGCCCTCGCGGGCTGTTCGGGGTCGCCCTCCAATGGGGCTGCGTCAGGCTCGGCAACCGAACCGGTCACTTTGACGATGTGGGGCACGTACGGCAACGGCGGCAACACCGCTCAGACCGACGTCCTGAACAAGACCCTGATCCCGTCGTTCGAGGCATCCCACCCGGGGATCACCGTGAAATACGTGGACATCCCGTACGACTCCCTGAAACAGAAGCTCACGACTGGGGCAGCCGGTGGAGAGCTCCCCGACCTCGTCCGCTCAGACATCGGCTGGGTCGCCCAGTTCGCCTCCCTGGGGGTGCTCGCGCCGCTCGACCAGAAGATGAGCGATTTCACCACACTCTCGGGCGCGGTCTACCCCGGGTCGCTGGCGACGAACGCATGGAACGGTCACTACTACGGCCTCCCCCTGGACACCAACACGCGGGTTCTGATCACCAGCCAAGCCGCCCTCACCGCCGCAGGGATGACTAAGCCGCCGGCAACGTTCGACGACCTTAAGGCGATGGCCACCGCGCTGAAGGGTAAGAAGATCGCCGTGTTCGCAGACTCCGGCCTGCAGGGCTGGAACATCCTGCCGTGGATCTGGTCGGGCGGAGGGGAGATCACCGACCCGAAGCTGACGAAGTCGACCGGCTACCTCGACGGTCCGCAGAGCGTCGCCGCGGTGCAGATGCTCGTCGACCTCTACAAGCAAGGCGCGATCCCTAACCTGCTCACCGGCAACGCCGGGGCGACGTCGACATCGGACGGCTTGCCCAAGGGCCAGTACGCGACGATCCTCGATGGTCCGTGGATGCATGACATCTGGAAGGGCCAGTACCCCGACTTCACGCCGATCTACGCCCCAGTCCCGGCCGGACCCGGCGGTTCCATCTCCGTGGTCGGCGGCGAGGACATCGTGATCCCGGCGACCACGACGCACATGGACGCCGCAGCCCAGTTCGTCCGATACACCCAAAGCGACGAGTTCCAGCTCGCGATGGCCAAGGTCGGGCAGATGCCCGTGGTCCAAGCAGCCGGTACCAAGGCTGCCGCGGCCGACCCGGCATCAGCTCCGTTCGCGACGCAGCTCGCGACCGCCAGGCCGCGCCTGGCGATCCCGCAGTCTTCCCAGGTTGACACGATCCTGTCCACCGAGCTGACCCCCGCCTTCACGGGCACCACCACGGTGCAGGCGGCCCTGACCAGCGCCGCGAAGCAGATCGACGCCCTGTTGGCGAGCAAGTGAACCCGTGACCGACAGTACCCGGCCCATGACCGTACGGGCGGCGGCGGAAGCCCCCGCCGCCGCCCGTACGGCCAGACGACGCCGTCTCGCCGGCCGCGCCACGCCCTACCTGTTCCTGGCGCCGGGGCTGGTGCTGTTCGGCGGGCTGATCTTGTATCCGATGGCGCGGGCCTTCCAGATGAGTTTCTACGACTGGAAGGTGCTCGCTGGGGCCACCAGCACCTTCATCGGCCTCGATAACTATGCCCGTGCCGCGGGTGACCCGGTGTTCTGGCGAGGCCTGGCGAACAGCGGCGTGTACATGGCGCTCTCGGTGCCGCCGCAGATCGCCCTGGGACTGCTGATCGCCATGCTGCTGAAGGCCAAGAGTCCCTCGCAGCCGGTCTACCGCGTGTTGTTCTACCTGCCGGTCATCACGAGCTGGGTTGTGGCGTCGCTGCTGTTCAAGTACCTGTTCGCGGACAAGGGCCTGATCAACTGGGCGCTGGGGGATGTACTGCACCTCGGTGACGGCTCGACATCGTGGCTGTCGAGCCGCTGGACCGCACTCGTCGCGATCTGCGCGCTTGGGGTCTGGAAGGGGATCGGCTGGTCCATGATGATCTTTCTCGCCGCGCTCCAGGGCGTACCGCAGTCTCTCGAAGAGGCGGCCACCATGGATGGTGCCAACCGGTGGCAGAGGTTTCGCGTGGTAACGGTCCCCGCGATCCGACCGACGCTGGGGTTCGTGGTCGTGATGCTGGTGATCGGTGGGTTCAACGTCTTCACCTCGGTGCTGTTGATGACGGCAGGCGGCCCGGGTGGCCAGACCGAAGTGCTCCTCACGTACATGTACCGCCAAGCCTTCAGCAACCTCAACTTCGGGTACGGCTCGGCGATCGCCGTGCTGCTCACCGTGATCGTGTTCGTCCTGACCCTGATCCAGATGCGGCTGTTCAACACCAGCGAGAAGGATGAGCGATGAAGACCTTGCAGCGTACGCGCCCGGCAGCGGCCGTGCTTCGTCACATGCTGCTGGCCGTAGGCGCCCTCGTCATGCTGACGCCGTTTGTCTACATGGTCTCGACGTCGTTCAAGAGCCAGGCCTACGTCCTGACGATCCCGCCCCAGTTCGTCCCGAACCCGGCGACGCTGAACAACTACATCCAGGTCCTCACTACGCAGGACTTCGCCGCCTACTTCATGAACTCGGTCGCCGTCGCGACCACGTCCACCGTGATCTCGGTGCTGATCAGCTCGATGACGGCGTACGCGTTCGCGCGGTTCCGGTTCGCGGGCCGCGAGTTGCTGTTCCGCCTGGTCCTGGTGGGACTGATGGTTCCCGCAATGATGCTGATCATCCCGCAGTTCATCATCGCCAAGCAGCTCGGCCTGATCGACTCCCTGCCAGGCCTTGTCGTCTTCTACGTCGCGGGGTCGATCTCGCTCAACACGTTCCTGCTGCTCGGGTTCTTCCAAACGATCGAAGGTGAGCTCTTCGAAGCGATGCAGGTCGACGGCGCCAACGCTTGGACCCGCTACTGGCGGCTCGTGATGCCACTGTCCACACCCGCGCTCGCCACCACGACCATCTTCACGTTCCTGGCCACGTGGGACGAGTTCGCCTGGGCCCTGACGATCATCAACGACCCGGCCAAGCGCACGCTCCCACTGGCGATCGAGCTGTTCCAGGGCCAGAACGCCACTCAGTGGGGCCTCGTGTTCGCTGCGTCCGTGATTGCGGTGCTACCGGTGATCGTGGTGTTCCTGATCTTCCAGAAGTACTTCGTGCAGGGCCTCTCGAGCGGGGCCGTGAAGGGATGAGCATGATCGAGCGGTTCAGTCAGACCGACGACGGGGCAGGGGAGCTGGCTGTGGTGCTGCTCCCCACGAAAGCCACCTATGCGCCGGCCGACCACGTTCGGATCGAGGTGCTGGGGCTGACCGGGGACGGCGCCCTGAGCGTCTGGTCCCTCGGCGAGCACGTCGCGACCGTACCGGTCCATGGGCCTGGCGACGTCGACCTCGGCACACTCCCCGTCGGCACCTACGGCGTCGAGCTGAACCTCGTCGTGACCGCCGGCCGCGACGCCGCCGGCGGTGCCGGGGCAGATGTTCCGAGCGCACGCACTGCGGTCGAGGTCGCCTCTGACGTCCGGGCGCGCCTGCGGTACGGGTTCGTGGCGGACTACGCGCCGGGCCGGGCCGTCTCTGGCGTCGCGGAGCTGGTGCGCCGCCTGCACCTCACTGGCGTCCAGCTCTACGACTGGGCCTACCGGCACGCCGACCTGGTCGGCGGCGGCGAGAACTATACAGACGCCCTTGACCGGCCGGTGTCCCTCGACACAGTGAGGCGGCTCATCGCTGCGATCCGGGCCGCAGGTGCGCGCTCCTTCGGGTACGCGGCGGTGTACGGCGTCGGCCGCGCGGAGTGGTCCCGGTGGGAGCATGCGGCGCTGTTGACGCCAACCGGCCAGCCGTACGGTCTGGCCGACTTCCTCTCCCTCGTGGACCCGGCCGAGCCCTCCTGGCTCGAGCACTTCACCGAGGATCTCGCCGCGTCGATCCACGCCGCCGGGCTGGACGGCTTCCACCTCGACCAGTACGGCTACCCGAAGCGTGCGATCCGTGCAGACGGCGCGCTGGTCGATGTGGCTGACTCGTTCGTGACACTCATACAGGCGGTCCGCGACCGACTTCCGGACAGCCATCTCGTGTTCAACAACGTCAACGACTTCCCAACGTGGCGTACCGGCTCAAGCGGGCAGGACGGCGTCTACATCGAAGTGTGGGAGCCTCATCTGACGCTGGGCTCCCTCGGTCAGGTCGTCACAAGGGCCCGTGCGGTCGGGGCCGGCAAACCCGTCGTGATCGCGGCCTATCAGCACGTCTATGAGTCCGCGTCGACCCCCGAGTCCGACCTCGCGACAGCCTTCACGATGGCGACACTGTTCTCGCACGGCGCGACACATCTGCTCGCCGGCGACGGCGACCGGATACTCGTCGACCCCTACTACGTGCGCAACCACACCATGGAGTCCTCAACCGCCGCCCTCCTGCAGCGCTGGTACGACTTCCTCGTCGAGCACGACGCCCTGCTGATGAATCCGTCCGTGACCGAGGTGACCGGCGCCTACGCAGGGGCGTACAACGACGACGCCGACGTGACCTACCCGCACGCCGCGGTCAGTGGCGACGCCGCCACCGGTGCGGTCTGGCGCCGGATCAGCCGGGCTGGAGACGCGCTCGTCGTCCACCTCATCAACCTGGTCGGTCAGAAGGACACACAGTGGGACGCGCCGCGCTTGCCGGTCGGGGACCCCGGTCCCGGCACTCTGCGGGTGCGTCGCACCGGTCCGCGCCTGCCGCGAGTGCGCGTGGCCGATCCAAGCACAACCCCACGACTCGTCGACGTGCCCGTCGTCGCGGACGGAGACCATGCCGTGGCGCAGCTCCCGGCCCCGCACGTGTGGCAGCTCGTCGTGATCGACGACGGGGTGCTCGTGAACTGGGCTGGCGTATGACCAGTACAGCGGACTGGTGGCGCTCGGCGGTCGTCTACCAGGTCTACCCGCGCAGCTTCGCCGACTCCGACGGCGACGGCATCGGCGACCTGCGCGGCCTGATCGGCCACCTCGACCACCTCGCCGAACTAGGAGTCGACGTCTTGTGGCTGTCGCCTGTCTATGCCTCACCGCAGGCCGACAACGGCTACGACATCAGCGACTACCAGGCGGTCGACCCGACCTTCGGAACACTCGAGAACATCGACGAGCTCGTCACCCAGGCGCACCGGCGCGGTATCCGCCTGATCATGGATATGGTCGTCAACCATACCTCGGACCAGCACCCGTGGTTCGTCGAGTCATCGTCGGGGCCTGACAGCCCCAAGCGCGACTGGTACTGGTGGCGCCCCCCGCGGCCCGGCACCACGCTCGGGGGGCCAGGGGCAGAACCCACGAACTGGAAGTCGTTCTTCTCGGGACCATCCTGGACGGCAGACCCCGTCTCTGGTGAGTACTACATGCACCTGTTCTCACCGTGCCAACCCGATCTGAACTGGGAGAACCCGCAGGTCAGGCAGGCGATCTTCGCGATGTTGCGCTGGTGGGTCGATCGCGGCGTGGACGGCTTCCGGATGGACGTCGTCAACCTGCTGTCGAAGGACCCCGCACTGCCCGACGGCCAAGTCGCGCCCGGCGAGCTCTACGGCGACGGCTTCCCCAGCTACGGGCCCGGCCCGCGAATCCACGAGTTCCTGCGCGAGCTGCGCCAGGAGGTGCTGACCGGCCGGGACGGACCGTTCGTGATTGTCGGCGAGACGCCAGGGGCGACCGTCGAGCAGGCACGGCTGTTCACCGACTCCGACCGCCGCGAGCTCGACATGGTCTTCCAGTTCGAGCACATGGGCGTCGACCAGGGGCCGGGCGGCAAGTGGGACGTGCAGCCGCTCGACGTGCGCGCACTGAAGGAGACATTCCGACGCTGGCAGGACGGCCTCGCCGACTGCGGCTGGAACAGCCTGTACTGGTGCAACCACGATCAGCCGCGCCCGGTGTCGCGCTTCGGCGACGACGGCACGTACTGGCGTGAGTCGGCGACCGCTCTTGCGACAGTGCTGCACCTGCAGCGCGGGACGCCCTTCATCTACCAGGGCGAGGAGATCGGCATGCGCAACTCCACCTTCGCCTCCGCCGACGACTTCACCGACATCGAGTCGGTCAACCACTACCGGGCCGCCACCGTCCGCGGGCAGTCGCCGACGCTCGTGCTCGACGCGCTGCGCCGAATGAGCCGGGACAACGCACGGACGCCGTTCCAATGGGACGCCACAACGGGGGCCGGATTCACAGTCGGCACCCCGTGGATAGCGGTCAACGCCGACCACGACTATGTGAACCTCGCCGCCGAGCGCGGGGTCAGGGGCTCTGTGTACGAGCACTACCGCAGCCTCATCGCCCTCCGGCGCTCGGAGCCGACGGTGGTGGACGGCGACTTCACGATGCTCGCCCCAGAGCATCCGACGGTGTTCGCCTACCTGCGGAGACTCAAGGAGACCGAGCTCCTGACCGCCGTCAACCTCTCCGGCGACCCGCAGACCGTGGAGATCCCGGCCGCGTCTGACGCCGCTGAGTGGTGCAAATCAGAACTCGTCCTCACCAACCAGATCAGTGACGACACCGTCCCCGGCGCACCGATGTGGCCCGCCGCCGACCAGCTCGCGCTGCGCCCGTGGGAGGCGGTCGTGCTCCGGCGGCTGCATCCCAGTAACGACTAGCGCAACCGTCGACCCGGGCCGCCTAACCAAACCCGCCGCCTAGATACCCCCAGCCGCCTCGTGGCTTGAGCAGTGCCGGGGCGGCAAAGGTTCCGGATCTCCAACAACGGTCGTCCGCGCACTGAATTGGCGAACAGCTGCGCAGCAAGGCCCGTACGGTGACCGAGCTCAGGGGCGGCCAGGATCTCAAACTGAGGAACCTCGCGTCGAACCTGCCCTCCCATGGAGCGCCGACCCGGAACCGCGAGATGCTCCGGTGCAGCGCAGGAAGGTTCGGCCGCAGGCCCTCGCGGAAGACACCATTGGTTCGCACCAAGCCACAGCTCGGCTTGAGACGTACGAAGAGGTGCTCCACGAGTGCGTCGCGACGGCGACTCTCTCGACCAGGTGCCGTTTGGCGGCGATATGGGGCACGAAGAGCTGCGGAACGTCATCTCGGCATGCTCGTCCCAGACCTGGGAGCGTGGTTGACACCGGCTGCGGCACAGAGTCCGTATGCACGATTAGCGTCTCCACACCGGACGCCTTCAGCCGCAGTACCTTCCCGCCGACCACGCTCGCACCGTCGAAGTCGCCGCTGCCCGGCGTGGTGCGCGACCTCCTGATGGAGCTGCTCGACCTGCGCCCGGTCTGCATCATCTCCGGCGGCCAGTTCGAGCAGTTCGACAAACAGGTGATCGCCCCCGATTCGCCGCTAATCGGACGCCTCCACCTCATGCCCACCAACGGCACCCGCTACGACACCTACGCCGACGGCCAGTGGGTGGAGCAGTACAAGCACGAACTGTCGCCCGAGAGCCGCGCCCGAGCGCTGGAGGCGCTGGAGCGCGAGGCGAGGCGGCTGGGCCTGTGGGAGCCGCAGACCTGGGGACCCATCCTCGAGGACCGCGGCTCCCAGATCACCTTCTCGGCGCTCGGCCAGGCGGCCCGGTGGACGCCAAGAAGGCCTGGGATCCGGACGGGTCGAAGCGTCGACACTGCGGGACTCCGTCGACTACCTACGGATCCTCCTGCCCGGTCTGCGCGGGTGAACTCCCCAGTGGTGGCGGCGTGTCAAAGGCCCGTTTAGCTGGTTAGGCGCGCTGCTCGGGCGTAGTGTCGCCGGCGGACCACCGTGACGCTCCCATCTGCGTGACCGAATTGCCGGCCCTCTGACGGTCGCTGCGGTCGGCCCACACGACAACGCTGTTGATCCGACCGAGGAGTCATCGCCCATGTCTGACATCATCGTCGCCGGCAGAAAGGTCAAGGCCGATCCCGACCTTCCGCCCGTCGCCGTCATCGAACCGCCCACGATCTCGGGCCGCACCAAAATCATCTACGGCATCATCGCGGTGGTGGCCGCGATCGCCTGGGCGGTGATCGCCATCGAGCGCGGCGAGACGGTGAGCGCCGTCTGGTTCGTGCTCGCCGCCGTCGGCAGCTACCTCATCGCGCTCCGCTTCTACGCGCGACTCATCGAGCGCAAGATCCACCAGCCCGACGACACCCGCGCCACGCCGGCGGAGGAGTTCGCGAACGGCAAGGACTTCCTGCCGACCAACCGCGTCGTCCTGTTCGGGCACCACTTCGCCGCGATCGCGGGCGCCGGCCCCCTCGTCGGGCCCGTCCTCGCCGCTCAGATGGGCTACCTCCCGGGCACGCTGTGGATCATCATCGGCGTCATCTTGGCCGGTGCTGTGCAGGACTACATGGTCATGCATCTCGCCATCAGGCGCCGCGGGCGCTCGCTCGGCCAGATGTGCCACGACGAGCTCGGCCCGATCGGCGGCTGGCTTGCCATCATCGGCGTGTTGACGATCATGCTCATCCTGATCGCGGTGCTGGTCATCGTCATCATCGGCGCCATGGCCTCCTCGCCCTGGGCCGTCTTCTCGATCGCGATGACCATCCCGATCGCCTTCTTCATGGGCCTCTACATGCGCTACATCCGGCCCGGCAAGGTCGGCGAGGCGTCCATCATCGGCGTCGTCCTGCTGCTCGTGGCGATCGTGTCCGGCGGCTGGGTCTCCGCCGACCCGGGGCTGGCCAAGGTGTTCACGATGACGCCGCTCAACCTCGCCATCGCGATCTGCATCTACGGCTTCGCGGCCGCCATCCTGCCGGTCTGGCTCCTGCTCGCACCGCGTGACTACCTGTCCACCTTCATGAAGGTGGGGACGATCGTGATGCTGTCGCTGTCGGTGCTGGTGGTCTTCCCGGTCATGCAGATGCCGGCGGTCACCCAGTTCGCCTACTCGGGCAAGGGCCCCGCCTTCGCCGGCAACCTCTTCCCGTTCCTCTTCATCACGATCGCGTGCGGCGCGCTCTCGGGCTTCCACTCGCTGATCAGCTCAGTATCCGGGGCCGCGTCGCGGCCCTCGTGGGATGGGAAGAATCCGCGCTGGTCCCGACGGCTGGCGGTCGGGAGAATAGTG
>JAJZQV010000118.1 GCA_021803025.1 Actinomycetes bacterium
GCTCGGCGAGAGCCGCCCACGGGTCACGCGTGCGCAGGTGAAGCGTCTCGGCTTCCCCGCCGAACACCCGACGGTCGGCAGGCAGGGTCCGCTCGCCCATCACCACCCGCAGCGGCTGGTACGGCAACGGACGGCCGTCCCCGTCACGGACCGTGAGCTGAGGATCGTCCACGACGACCGTGTTCGTCCCCACAAGCACGACGTCGCACCCGGCCCGGAGCCGATGTGTATCGGCCCGCGCTGCCCCAGATGACACCCACCGCGAGGTCCCGTCGAGTGCGGCGCTCCGCCCGTCGAGCGTCGCGGCGAGCTTCCACGTGACGAACGGACGTCCACGCGCGATGGCGAACGACCACGCCCTGTTGAGCCGCGTGGCCTCGTCGGCCAACACGCCGGCGACCACCTCGATGCCCGCCGCACGCAACGTCTGCGCACCACCGGACGCCACGGGGTTCGGGTCGTCCTGGGCATAGACGACGCGACTGACACCGGCATCCACGAGCGCCTGGGCGCACGGACCGGTCCGGCCTGTGTGGTTACACGGCTCCAACGTCACGACGGCCGTCGCGCCACAAGCGCCGCCCCGAGCCCTCGACAGGGCGTCGGCCTCTGCGTGGGGCGTCCCTGCCCCCCGGTGAAACCCCTCGGCGATCCTCACGCCCTGCCGGTCCAGCAGCACGCACCCCACTCGCGGGTTCGGACCGGGGGGCGCATCGGCGGCAGCGGCCAGCGTCAGTGCGCGAGCCATGGCAGCTCGCTCGGATGACGTGACAGTCATGTCGGTGCCCTTCCTGCTCCGGGTGCACGGAACAGGGGGCGCGACGGCAGGCGGCATGCTGCCGCCGACCGCTGCGCGCGCTTCCCATCCGGACTTTGACCGTCGGTCCAGGAGTTACACCTGGTCAACCGGCCACTGGCTGTGGTCGGGTCGCGGACTCTCACCGCCGGTGCGGAATTTCACCGCCCCCAGTGCACGCATGTCACTACTCGAGGGCCATGATCGCAGACCCCCGGGCGTCGGCGTCAAATGCGGCGGGACCCGGCTGGCAGCCCCGCCACGCCATGCGTGCCATCACGGTCGGGCGCACCGACGGAGTTCTGACCCGGGCCTCGGTGCACACACCCACCACCGCGGAGCGTGAGCGCTGCGACGCGGTGAGCCCACAGCACAAGAAGTCCTCAGGAGAAGCGCCAGGCACCCCTGCTCCGAACCGCGTTGCTGTACGAGGCCCTCGGAACAGCCCAAGAGGCGGCCTCGGATCCCTCCGAAACCGCCTCTGACTAGGCCGTTTTCTGTCGGGCTGACAGGATTTGAACCTGCGACCCCTTGACCCCCAGTCAAGTGCGCTACCAAGCTGCGCCACAGCCCGCTGGCACCTTGCGGCGCCGAGGCGACACTTTACACGGTTCGCCGGGGCCCCTGCGCGCACCACGCGCCGCCCGATCGGCGGACTCGATGGGAGCAGACACAAACCCCCATTCAGCCTCGCCATCGGCGCTATACCCCCGAACACCCCCCCTACCCGCGACCCGACCCTGAGAGACTCGCGCCGGCCCTCCCGAGTTCGGTGGTGACCTTCCGTACAGACGGGCTGGGCACGGAGCTGGGCGTCGCCGCCTGGACCATGGACGGCTTGACCGGGACCGGCGTTTGTACGGTCCCCTGATGCACCCCCGATGGCGCCAGCCATGGCGCACGCGCCGGCGGCGCGCCGATGAGGACACCCGCCGACATCGTGACGACCATCGCGAGCACGACGCCGACCCTGGCTGGCCACGTCAACACGGCGAACCATCGCACGACGCCTGGTCCCGACGCCACATCATCTCGAGTGCGCGTCATGTGAAGCATCCGTCACATACGATGCGCCGACGGATCTCACGTGTTCGCGGCACGCAAGCTAGAGCCCAAAGCCCTGTGCTTACCCCGCCGACACCTTAGGGGGGGCAAGGCGAGGTCCGCGCCTCGCTTGGCTTAGGCTAGGCGCCGAAGGACTCGGCTATTGAACTGTCGGCGCTGGTGCCCCGACCGCACGATCGCGCCCACCTGCACCAGGACTATCGCCCCGGTTGCGGCGCGATCCGATACGTAGAGTTCGAAACTGGTGGAGCGACATGGAGGAGGACCGGGTGGCGATGGTGCAGGAGGCAGCTGTGGGAGTTCCCGACGGGCCGGCGAGCCAGGCGAACGCCGGCGGCGCTGACAGATGGGCGCTGGCCGGGATGGTGGCGACCCCGCTGCGATGGGTGACCGGCTGGCTGTTCTTCTCCGCGTTCTGGCGTCGCGCGGTGCTTGCACCGGCCAAGCTCGACCCCACCAGCCCGTTGTGGAATGGCAAGAAGATCAACGATTTCCTGCCGCACTCCCTTGGCATCGGCAACATGCTCGAGTGGCTGGTGACCCACCCTAACGTGCTGCAGATCTTCCTCGTCGGATTCACCGTGGTCGAGGCGCTCGTCGGCCTTGCCTTGTTGCTGGGCCTGGCGACCCGTCTCGCTGCGCTCGGCACCGCGGTGCTGTCGTTCGGGATCCTTCTGGGCGCGGGTTGGCTTGGCACCACGTGCCTGGACGAGTGGCAGATCGGGGCGGCTGGCATTGCGGGTTCGTTGACCGTGTTGCTCGCCGGAGCAGGCCCATGGTCGCTGGACCGGCTCTGGACGCGCCGATTCCCCGGGTTGGCCCGCCGCCGCGCGGTCCAGTTGATGACCACGGGTCCGCTCGGCCAAGACGGGCAGCCACGCGGGGTGGCCCGCGCGGCGGCTGTCCTGGCCGTGTCAGGCCTGTTGATCACCCTGGCCACCAACCAGGCCTTCGCCGGTGGGGTCTGGGGTCCGCTGCACAACGATTCCAAGGCCCCGCATCTCACGCTGAGTAACGCGACGCTGACGCCGACCGGCGACGTCGCGCTCCGTGTCTACCGAGACGGCGGCCCGGACACGTACGGCGCCTTCATCGTCTCTGCCACGGTCGTAGACGCGGCCGGGGCCACGGTCGAACGTTTCGACGCCAAGGCCCTGGCCACGCTGCCCCGCACCGCCATGACCAACTACTACGTCAACAAGGTCGTGCCGGGCAAGCACGCCCTGGTCGTACCGCTCGCCGCGAAAGCCGACCTGAGGCTGGCGCCCGCGAATCCCGTGCAGTTGCCTTCCGGCAGCTACACGGTTGTCTTCACCGACGTCAGCGGCCTGTCATGGACCACCACGGCCAAAGTTCCCTGAGGGCTCGGTCTCCGATGAGGTGGGGTCTGAAGCCAGGCCCGACGTCGACCGAGAGCGCCGAGCTGGCCGCGGAGCACGCCCGGATCGGGGACCTGGAGGAAGAGGTCATGATCCTGCGGAAGGCCGTAGCCGCGGTCGAGGAGAGAGGTTGGTTCTCGGTCACCGCCACACGCCAGCGGGTGCAACGACTTGCAGGGTATCTCGCAAGAACTCCAGCTGTCCCACGATGGACATCCGCCCAGAAGAGGGTCCGCCCTGCACCGGTGCGGACCTGATGACCTGCTGCTTCGCGGCGCGCTTAGCTTAGAGAGTTATCACACCTTCAGCGGCGGTTCAGCTCGAGCGCTTCTCCCGCGCACGTACCTCGACGTGCACGGGCGTGCCCCGGAACCCGAAGTCCTCGCGGAGTCGCCGTTCGATGAACCTCACGTACTGCGGGTCGAACTGCCCGCTCGTGAACAGCGCGAACGTGGGCGGGCAGCTGCGGGCCTGGGTGCCGAACAGGATTCGGGGCTGCTTGCCGCCCCGCACCGGGTGAGGATGCGCCGCGGCCACCTTGCCGAGGAATGCGTTGAGCTTGCCCGTCGACACGCGGGTCTCCCATCCGTCCAGCGCTTCCGCGATCGCCGTACCGAGCTTCGTCACGTTGCGCCCGGTGAGCGCCGAGATGTTGACAGTCGGTGCCCAGATCACGTGGCCGAGGTCGCGCTCGATCTCACGATGGAGGTACCGGCGCCGCTCCTCGTCGGTGAGGTCCCACTTGTTGTACGCGATGACCATCGCACGCCCGGCCTCCTCGACCATGTCGAGGATCCGCAGGTCCTGCTCGGTCACCGGCTCGGAGGCGTCGATGACGACGATGCAGACCTCGGCGCGCTCGATCGCGGTCTGCGTGCGCAGGAAGGCGTAGTACTCGTGACCGCTCGCCTCCTTGACTCGACGGCGGATGCCTGCGGTGTCGACGAACTGGTACGTCACGTCGTCGAGCTGGACGAGCTCGTCGACCGGGTCGACGGTCGTGCCGGCCACCGAGTCGACGACAGAGCGCACCTGTCCCGACAGCTTGTTGAGCAGCGACGACTTCCCGGCGTTCGGCTTGCCGACGATCGCGATGCGTCGCGGGCCGGCCGCGGGCACGTACTCTCCCTCGCCCTTCGGCAGCACCTCGAGCACGGCGTCGAGCAGGTCGCCCGCTCCCCTGCCGTGGAGCGCCGACACCGGGTGCGGCTCGCCGAGGCCGAGGTTCCACATGAGGGCCGCCTCTGCCTCGGTCCGGGTGTCGTCGACCTTGTTGGCCGCGAGCACGACGGGCTTCTTGCTGCGTCTCAGCACCTGGACGACCGCCTCGTCCTCGTCCGTCGTGCCCACGGTCGCGTCGACGACGAAGAGGACGGCGTCCGCGGCAGCGATCGCCAGCTCGGCCTGCTCGGCGATCTGGCCGACGATGCCCTGCGCGTCGGAGACCCACCCGCCGGTGTCGACGACGACGAACTCGCGGCCGGACCATTCCGCGTCGTACGAGACCCGGTCGCGCGTCACGCCCGGGATGTCCTGGACGACGGCCTCCCGGCGGCCCAGGAAGCGGTTCACGAGCGTGGACTTGCCGACATTCGGTCTGCCGACGACGGCCAGCACGGGCCTGGCGGCGGGCTCGGCGGCGGGCTCGGACACGGATGACTCCTCGATCAGGTGCGACGCCGCACGGCGCGGCGCGACTGTTCATCGTACCGGGGAGCGGCCGCAGGCAGGATGTGACCACGCTCAGGCCACTCCCGGCACCAGCTCGATCGCCAGCCACGCAGAAAGTGTCAGTGCTCCTGAATAGCGTCAGCAGGAGTCGATCACCTGTCACGAAAGGCAGAACATGTCGCAGTACTCCCAGACCGCGCCGCAGCAGGGCACGGTCACGCTCCCGCTCGTCTTCAGCTTCAGCGGGGGTGCCCTCAGCTACCTCGGGATGCAGATCCTCGCCTCACTGGTCACCATCCTCACCTTGGGGATCTGCTACCCGTGGGCTGTCGTCATGCAGTACCGGTGGAAGGCGAACCATACGACCGTCAACGGCGCCCAGATCCGGTTCACCGGCTCGGCTGCCGACCTCTTCGGCCACTGGATCGTGTGGTTCCTGCTGAGCATCATCACGTTCGGCATCTACTCGTTCTGGGTCGTGCCGCGCATGACGAAGTGGATCGTCGAGCACCAGCAGGTGCAGATCCCGCTCCAGCTGCCCGCGTCCCCGACGCTGCGCTGATCCCGGGCGCGTTACCGAGCCTTGGTCCGTCCGGTGCCGTTGCGAGAGGTGCAGGCGCCCGAGCCGCTCTCCCTCGTTGGGATGCCGCCCAGCCTCAGCGATGGGGAAGGCAGTACGTGCGCGTGTCCGTTCGTCAGCTGCTCACGAGCGCCGCCGGGTCCTGACCGGGCTTCTCGATCCAGCGCCGGGGGCCGGTGACGAGTGCGTAGGCGATGAGGCCGAGCGACACCACCGTGATGCCCATCGCCGTCCACAGACCCGGTGTGTACGCACCGGTCGTGTCCTTGACCATTCCCCACAAGGGCGCGCCGATGGCCACGCCGGTCGGCATCGTCGCGATCCCCACGCCGAGGAGGGCGACGAGGTGCCGGTCGCCGAACGTGTGCCGGTACACGATGGGCGTGATGATGGGCGACGCGATGGCTGGGACGGAGTAGACGAGGATCGCCGCGGCCTGGGGCACGTACCCGCTCGTCGTCGCGAAGATGCCGAGCGACACGATGAGCAGCGCCCACGCCAGGATCGCCGACCGCAGCGGACCCACCCGGTCGTTGAGGGCGCCGAAGAGCAGTGTGGCCGCCACGTTGGCGACCGAGAGGACAGCGAGCAGGGTCCCCGCCGCCTCGACGTCGAGCCCGTGCTCCCGCATGAGTGGCGGGAAGTGCTGCTGCATCGCCATGAGGATGCTGAACAGGATCAGTCCCGTGGTGAGCGCGACGAACTGCGGGCTCGCGAACGCCTCCGCGGCGGACCCGCGCGTGCGTCCCACATCGGCATGCGCGCCGTCGTCCGGCGTCGCCCCGTACGCACGCAGGTTGACATGTGCAGGACGGCCACGGACGAGGAAGACGCCCACCAGCGTGCAGACCGTGAGGTTGGTGACCCCCACCACGCGGAACCCGAGCTCCCACCCGCCGGAGAGCACAACGCTCGGCAGGACCGTGCCGGCCACGACGCCGCCGAGGCTCGCCGTCGACATGACGATCCCGAGCATCGTGCCGCGGCGCTTGATGAACCACTCGTTGATGAGAACCGCGCCGCCCATCTGCGTCGACAGCGGCATGAGGCAGCCGGCCACGAACGCCGCCACGTACAGGGCGGGCAGGCCCTCCACGTACGAGACGCCGAACAGCGCCACGCCGCTGAGGATCCCCGTGAGAATGATGAGGCGCCGGACTCCGAGACGGCAGATGAGGTACGGACCCGCGGCAGACATGACGACCGCACCGGAGAGCGCGTTGATCGACGTGAACACCATGACCGCGCCCAAGGTGACGCCAAGGGTCTGCGCCATCGGAGGCAGCAGCAGACCGCTTCCGAGGAACGTCAGCACGTTGAGCGACATGAGCAGCCCCGAGCCGACGACCACCATCCAATGGCGCGCGGTCATGCGAGGCCGGCCTCTCGGGCCAGCTCGACGATGCGCCTCACGACCTCCTCGATGGTGAGGTCGGTCGAGTCGATGACGGTGACCCCCGGCGCCGCGTCCGTGAAGTTCACGAGCCTGGAGTCGTCCCTGTCACGCCGAATGACCTGGTCGTGCAGGGCAGCCGAGTCCACGCCGTTCCCGAGCTCGGCTGCGCGACGGGCCATGCGGCGTACGGGGTCGGCGACGAGCAGCACTCGTACAGCCGCCTCCGGACACACGACCGTGGTGATGTCGCGACCCTCGACGACGAAGCGCCCGTCGGCCACGATCTCCCTCTGCCGACGCACGAGCTCAGCGCGGGACTCGGCATTCGTCGAGACGGCACTCACCCAGGCGGACACCCGCGGCTCGCGGATCGCCGCCGTCGCGTCGACCCCGTCCACGAACAGCCGCTGGTCGTCGGGGTCGGTGGAGATGTCCAGCACGACCGTACGGGTCCTTGACGCGATCGCCGCCGCGTCGTCGTGGTCCACGAGGTCTCGCAGGCAGGCGACGGCGACCCCCCGGTACATGGCCCCCGTATCGAGGTAGCCGAACCCGAGCCGCTGCGCAGTGAGCCGTGCGGCCGTCGACTTACCCGAACCGGACGGTCCGTCGATGGCCACGATCGCACTCATATGTCACATCCAACCAGACGTCCCGGAGGTGCGAGGGCGCTGGGCCGCTGGGACCCCGCACAGATGGGCCACGCCCCAGGGGTGCGGCCCACTACGGCCGTACCGTCCAGCCCCGACCCACCATCGTGGCCGTGAGAGCCTCTTCGCGGTCCGGGGTGACGGCTACGGACAGGTACCCGACCTCACGTGCCTCGTCGTGCTCGATCGCGAGGTCCTCGACGTTGACGCCCGCCTCCTCGATATCGGCGAACAGTCGTGCCAGGGCGCCAGGGGTGTCCGGGATCTCGACAACGACGTGCGCGAAGTCCGTGGCGCGATGACCGTGCTTGCCGGGGAGCGCGCGCGTGCCCTGCCGTCCGCGGGCGATGAACTCCCTCACTGCGGCCGGGTCGTCGAGCACGGCCACAAGCCCCGCGAGAGCCTCCTGCACCGCCATCAGCTCTGTACGGACCGCCTCCGCGTTCGCGCCCACGATCTGCTGCCAGAGGTCCGGGTCGGAGGCTGCGATCCTCGTGACGTCACGGATCCCCTGGCCGGCGAGCCGGAGGTGCTCCTCGGGGACGTCGACGAGACGCCCCGCGGTGAGCGAGCTCATGAGCTGCGGCAGGTGCGACACCTGGGCCACCGCCTCGTCGTGCTCGCGGGCGTCGAGGACCACGACGCGGCCGCCGCAGTCCCGCGCCAGCCGCTCGACGCGCTCGACCGAACCGGACGCCGCACCCGCATGCGGGGTGACCACCCAGGTCCTGTCCACGAAGAGGTCGGCGCTCGACGTGAGCGGCCCCGCGTGCTGGGAGCCGGCCATAGGGTGCGACCCGACGTAGCGGGACAGGTCCGCTCCGCTCGCGGCGAGCTCCGACAGGACGGCCCCCTTCACCGAGCCCACATCCGTGACGACCGCGTGGGGGTAGCGCTCCAGCGCACCGAGGACCGTACGGGCGATCGCTGCGGGCGGTACGGCGACGACGACGAGGTCCACCTCCTGGGGTGGCACACGGTCGGTGGTCCCCGCGCCCAGGCCCGCGGCGACGCGAGCATGGGAGGAAACACGGTCCCGGAGGTGGACGCGATGGCCGGCGCCGACGAGCGCCATGCCGATCGAGGCGCCCACGAGTCCCGCGCCGATGACGACGACGCACTCGTCCGATCCCGTACCCATCCTCGCCCTCCGTCGACCGCGCGCCAGCCTATCGGGCGCCCGTCACGGAGTACCGGCGGCGGACACCTGCCGGAAGTAGTGTCAGGGTCATGCGCACGGCAACCCGGGTGGCTTCGGACCTCGTTCTCGTCCTCGTGTTCTCGGTGATGGGGCGGGCCAGCCACGGCGAGACGCTGGGCGCCGCCGGGATCCTGCTGACCGCGTGGCCCTTCCTCGTCGCCTGCCTCGTCGCATCCCTGCTCGCGTGCGTGGTGCTGCGGCTCTCCTGGTTCCGTGAGGGAATGCTCGTCTGGTTCCTCACCGTGCTGGTCGGCATGCTCCTGAGGGGCGTCACCGGAGGCGGGCTCGCGATCGGGTTCCTCATCGTCGCGACCCTCGTGCTCGCGGCCTTCCTCATCGGCTGGCGCTGGGCCTGGTCACGTCTGGCGCA
>JAJZQV010000119.1 GCA_021803025.1 Actinomycetes bacterium
TCAGGGGACAACGTCGTCCGACTTGGCCCAGATGCTAGCAAAGGCGGCGCGTCGCCACACCCGTTCGGCGCGGCGAGGCGGAAGCCGCCGGGAACTGGCCCTACTCGCGGGGGTTCTCCACGGTTCCGCGGGAGGCCGTCTCGTCGGCGGTTGGATCACGTCGCGGCGTCGATGATCACGAGGCCGTCACTGCGGCCGGGAGCGCGCGATGCGGCGGGGAAGAGACGGGGACGGGGACCCGCACCTGGCTGTAGACAGCGCGAAGCCGACGCTCGATCGGGCCAGTTTTCCCTGGCATCAGACCCGATCCGCGCCGGCTTCGGCGAGGCTCAATCCGCCTCCGACATCAACGAGGGCTTGGGGGACGCGTTGACGTCGATGTATTAAGTGTGCGAGACATTGACAAGATTGTCAAGCCCTATCTTTCAGGGACATTCGCTGCGTACCGCCAGGCCTCGAGAGCGCGCGGTCCAGCACCGATCGCCTCGTAGTCGGACGCGGCGTTACGGAACGCCTTGCGAGCTCCCGAGTAGTCCTCGAGAGACAGGAGCACGTCGCCGAGCAGCTCGAAGGCCTCCGCACGGCTCGGGTAGGCGATGGAGAAGACCTCGCTCATGAGCGTCTCCTGCAGGCGGTCCCGCGCGGTCTCGGCGTCACCGAGGAGAAACAGGCATCGCGACTGCTCGACGGCAAGCTCCGCGAGGTCCGAGGCACGGCCCGTGAGCCGCATCGCGTTCTCCGCGATCTCGAGCTGTTCCCACACTCCGTCGAGGTCGCCGCGCGTCATCCGGAAGTGCGCGATGACGCGCTGGACCCGTGACCAGAGGACGAGGTCTGCGGCGCCACGGATCATCATGGCCGCCGCGGCGTGGCTTCGCTCGCCGGCCTCCGTGTCACGCAGGAAGTGCTGGAGGTTGCCCACGTACCAGTAGATCCGGCCCTTGAGATGGCCGTCAGGCAGGTACTGCGCAAGATCACCCAGCTCGTCGATCTCTGCCTGCATTGAGGTCGGGAGGTCGCCGCGCTCGGCGCAGGACGCGCACCACTGCAGGATCGCCTCGACGCGTCTGGGCACGTCAGGGGCGATTCGACGCGCTTCGGCCGCCTTCTCGACGGCTTCGTTGAGCCGGCCCACAGAGCGCAGGATGCGTGCGGCGAGGTTCAGCACCTCGGCGCGCACGGTGACGGACTGGCTGGTCACGACGCCGTCGCACAGCGGCAGAACGAACTCGGCGGCCTCGGAGAAGTCGCTCTTCTCGACGAGGATCCGGCACCTGAGGTACTGCGCCTCCCAGACCCTGTCCTGCCGGTCGGTGGCGCGCGCCATCTCCTCGGCGCGCTCCGTGGCTTCGAGCGCGGTGACCCACTCACGCGTGTGGAACGCGCGGTCTGCGAGCACGAGGTAGCTGACGATGTCGAGCTCGCTGCCCACGTCTGCCGACTCGCCGAAACCCAGCGTGACAGGGTCGACGCCCAGGCGCTCGGCAAGGAAGGTGGCGGCGTCGGGCGAGGGCGCGCGGCGGCCGGACTCGATGTAGCTGATGTAACTGGCTGTGTACTCGTCTCCCCCGAGGCGCGCCTGGCTCCATCCGCGCTCTTGACGAAGCTCACGGACACGGGTTCCGAAACTTCCGGACAGCTTCACGCGGTCACCACCTCCAGCCCCGGGGGTGCAGTCCTCTGGGGTGACTGAATTTCCCTCTTTATGTTGACAAGTTAGTCAACTCCACATTATGTTCCCTGTCAAGGACACCACAATCCAAGGAGCAACTCCCATGAACAGGTCGACAGTTCGTCGCTTCGTAATCCGTACAGCTGCTGTGGTCGCCATCGCCGGCGCGGTCGTAGTCGGCCCTGTGAGCCACGCGCAGGCGGGCGGTGGCGACGGCCACTGGGGATACTCCATCACCACGGCCAAGTAGTAGTTCCGGCACCACCCGGGAGCTATCGAACAAAGTCCCGCCCACCCCAGGAGCCCGATGGGCCGGTCCTCGCTCGAGGACCGGCCCTTGGCTTCTTCTCGGCCACCACGGGATGTCGCGCGCAGAAGATGTCTGCTCCGTCACCGTGAAACGGCGCACGGCCGGCCCTCGACAGAGGGACCGGCCGTGCGCCGTCTGGGTCAGAGAGTCACTTGACGGTGACGCTGGCGCCCGCAGCCTCGAGCTGCTCCTTCGCCTTGGCAGCGGCCTCCTTGGTGACCTTCTCGAGGACCGGCTTCGGCGCGGCCTCAACGAGGTCCTTGGCCTCCTTGAGGCCGAGGTCGGTGAGCGCGCGCACCTCCTTGATGACGCCGATCTTCTTCTCGCCGGCGCTCTCGAGGATGACGTCGAACTCCGTCTGCTCCTCGACCTCCTCGGCGGCCTCGCCGGCGGCCGGGGCGGCAGCGGCCGCGACGGCGACCGGAGCAGCGGCGGTGACGCCGAAGGTGGTCTCGAACTGCTTCACGAACTCGCTGAGCTCGATCAGGGTCATCTCCTTGAACGCGTCGAGGAGCTCGTCATTGCTGAGCTTGGCCATGGTGGCTTCCTTCCTTACTCGGTTGCAGCGCTAGCCGCGTCGGTGGTGTCCGCAGCATCCGCTGCCTGAGGTGCCGACTCGGAGTCGGCGGTGTCCTGCGCCTGGTCTTCTGCGGGAGCCGAGCCGGCCCCACCGATGAGGGCCGGGTCCTCGGTCGCAGCCCGCTCCAGGGCGCCCAGTGCACGGGCGGCCTGGTTGAGGGGAGCGGCGATGAGGTACACAGCCCGGGAGAGGTTCGCCTGAAGCGCCCCGGCCAGCTTGGCCAGCAGCACCTCGCGGGACTCGAGGTCCGCGAGCTTCTTCACGGCGTCGGCGTCGAGGACTTGACCGTCCAGGACACCGCCCTTGATGACCAGTGCGGGATGAGCCTTCGCGAAGTCCCGGAGACCCTTCGCCACACCGGCGACGTCTCCGTTGATGAACGCGATCGCCGTGGGGCCGGCCAGAGTGCCGTCGAGCCCCTCGATGCCCGCCTCGCGGGCGGCGATCGTGGTCAGAGTGTTCTTCGCTACGGCGTAGGTGGCGTCCGCGCCGAGCGTGCGCCTGAGCTCCTTGAGGTCCTTGACCTTGAGCCCGCGGTACTCGGTCAGCACAACCGCGGCGGAACCAGTGAACTGGTCCTTGAGATCCGCGACCGTGGCAGCCTTGTCCGGCCTCGCCATGAGGTCTCCTTCCACTACTGAAGAGATCGCCGACGATCTCTCCGGGGAAAGAAAGAAACCCCGGCACCCAGGTGCACGGGGCTCGGCCACTTGCATGGCGAGTTCGTTCACCTGCGCGGGCCGTCCCAGGTGGGACACTTCGGACGAGAGGACTCGTCGACCAGCGGTCTTCGGCTGGATCAGGCTACCGGGCGTCAGCCGTCGAGGCCAAATCGCCGACGACCGGTCGGCTGGGCGGGGTCCTCCCGGGCCACTGATCGGATGAGCTGGTCGAACAGGACACCGTACCCCTGCCGCCGCGTGAACCCGGGGGCGCCGCCAGGCCCGCGACGACAAGAAGCTCCTGCACGACCATCGGTCCGGCTCCCGCGGGGAGCTCGACGTGGTCGTCGATGTCGAGGATGCGTACGGGCAGTGCCTCGGCGAGGCTCGTACGTCCCCAGCGGGCCTTCGCCACACCCGAGAACGTCAGGTAGCCACCGACCATGACGACTCCCCCGCCACCCGCCACGAACCCCCGGACGACCTCAACCTTGTCCGGCGACGGGGTGGAGCTGCGGCACGTCTCGCGCGCGAGCTGGAACGTGTCCGCCCGGAGATCACCACCTGGTGGACGAGGTAGTAGCGCAGGCGGATCGGCCTCGCCTCGGCGCGACCCTGCCAGGGCGCGGCGACGTGGTCTCGGCGGGGGTCGGCGTCACGGATCGCTGCCAGGTACGGACCGCGGGCGGCGTCGAACTCGGACAGCCCATCGATGCGTGCGGGAGTTGGTGAGGACCAGGATGGCGAGCAGCCGTCCAGGACGTCTCCCTCACCCTCGTACCTGCGGGCATCGACCGCCGACGACGTGCGCGCCTCGCAGACTCGCCCATGCGTGCGCGGGAGGATCGAGGTCCGGCAGGTGTCAGTGCCTGCGGCGTGCGCGCAGGGCGGCGGTGACCGGTACGGCGAGATGAGCCGGCAGGACGAGGGCTGCGAGGGCCGTGGGCACGTTGAGGCCGCGACGGCCCTCCGGGTGCGCCATGGCCGTCTCCGTCATGAGGGCGGTGGCCGCTGCGAGCGCCGCCCCCGCGGATCCCAGTCCGGGCCTGATCATCCTGTCGTCCCCGGTCGTCGGGCGGGTTCCCCACACGGCGAAGCCCGTGGCGATGACCGCGGGTGCGAGCGCGGCGGCTCGGCCTGACCAGCGGTCCGCGACTCCGCCCCTGCCCCAGTGGGTGGGGACCGGTTCCCCGCGCCTCCACGTCCGGACGCTGAGTGCCATCGCTGCCGCCCACCAGGCCAGCGGCACCACGCGCAGGACGGTCAGCAGCCGGGGGTCGACCGCGTCCAGGCTCTCGTCGTCCCAGTCGTCCGGCTGGATGAGCCCCAGCCGCACGGCGACGGCACCCAGGTTCACCGTCCACCCGAGTCCGAACAAGCGCGGCACGAGGATGCGCGGGTCGGCCGGGTCCCAGACCCGAGCACGTACGGAGGCGTCCGTGGGCCCTCGAGTCTCCCACGGCACACCGAAGACCGTCGCCTCCTCGCCGTCCTCGTCCGCCGCGTAGGCGTCGAGCACCATGGCCGCATAGTCGTGGGGCGGGCCGAGCTCGTCCTCCGTCGCGCCGTCGGCGAGGGCTGCCCTCAGGTCGTCGAGGGCCGCCTTCCGCTGCTCGCGGCGCAGCGACCCGAGCTCTGCCGCCACCTGGTCCACGTACGTCGTCACTCCGACACCTCCAGCAGCGAGTCGAGGGCGTGGACGAGGCCGCGCCAGGCCTGCGTGCCGTCGGCCAGGGCGACCCAGCCGGCACGGCTCAGCCGGTAGTACTTGCGAGGCGGCCCGGCCGTCGACTCCTCCCACCGCGTGTCGACGAGGCCGGACGTCTTGAGTCGCGTGAGCAGCGGATAGACGGTGCCCGCTGACGCCTCGAGGCCCGGCCGCTCCGCGAGCTCTGCGACGATCTCCCCGCCGTACCGCTCCCGTGCGCGCAGGAGCCCGAGGATCGCCAGCTCCAGGACACCCTTGCGCAGCTGTGCCACTCTGTCGGACGCCATCGCCCCTCCTTGAGATCGCCAGGTACTAGGCTATGCCTGCTACCTGGTGATGACAATCCTCCTCCCGGTCGCACCCGGACGCGCAACGGCCCCGTACCTGTGCTGGTACGGGGCCGTGCTGTGGAACTGTGCTCAGGCGTTCGCCTCGTCGCGCTTGCGCTGCGGGTCGACCTGGACGCCGGGGCCCATGGTGGTGGCCACGGTGATCTTCTTCACGTACCGGCCCTTGGAGGTGCTGGGCTTGAGCCTCATGACCTCGTCCATCGCCGCGGTGTAGTTGTCGACGAGCTGGTCGAGCCCGAAGGACGCCTTGCCGATGATGAAGTGGAGGTTCGCGTGACGGTCGACACGGAACTCGATCTTGCCGCCCTTGATGTCGGTGACAGCTTTCGCGACGTCCATCGTCACCGTGCCGGTCTTCGGGTTCGGCATGAGGCCACGGGGGCCGAGAACGCGGCCGAGGCGGCCGACCTTGCCCATGAGGTCCGGCGTGGCGACCACGGAGTCGAAGTCGAGGTAGCCACCGGCCACCTTGCCGATCAGCTCGTCCGCGCCGACCTCGTCGGCGCCGGCGGCAAGTGCGTCGGCGGCCTTCTCACCGGTGGCGAAGACGAGGACCCGTGCCGTCTTGCCCGTACCGTGCGGAAGGTTCACCGTGCCACGGACCATCTGGTCCGCCTTGCGGGGGTCGACGCCGAGCCGCATGGCGACCTCGACGGTCTCGTCGAACTTGGCCGACGCCCCGTTCTTGGCCAGCCCCACGGCCTCCGTGACCGAGTAGAGCTGGTTCGCGTCGCGCGCCTCTGCGGCTGCGCGGTACGCCTTGCTGCGCTTCATGTCTGGTTCCTCTCGTCAGCCGCCTCGTGTGACGGCGTGCCAGGTGTGGTTCGTACGGGCCGCGCAGGCCCTACCACGGTGTGCGGACGTCGTACGACGACCGCGTGGAGCATCACTCGACGGTGACGCCCATGCTGCGGGCAGTGCCCTCGACGATCTTCATCGCGGCGTCGATGTCGTTCGCGTTGAGGTCGGGCATCTTGGTCTCGGCGATCTCACGCACCTGGTCGCGCGTGATCCTGCCCACCTTGACCTTGTGAGGGGTCGCCGAGCCGGACTTGAGGCTGGCGGCCTTCTTGATGAGCTCGGCGGCCGGGGGGGTCTTCGTGATGAAGGTGAACGTCCGGTCCTCGAAGATCGTGATCTCGACGGGGATGATCGTCCCGCGCATGGCCTCGGTCGCGGCGTTGTACTGCTTGCAGAACTCCATGATGTTGACGCCGTGCGGCCCGAGGGCCGTACCGACGGGCGGGGCCGGCGTCGCCGCCCCCGCGTTGAGCGCGACCTTGACGAGGGCCGCGACCTTCTTCTTAGCAGGCATGGTTTCGGGTCCTTGCTGGTTGGTTCTCTGACCGGGTCACCCCCGGCCGTGGTGTGGGCGCTCCCGCCCGGCGCACTACGACTTCTGGACCTTGCTGAAGTCGAGCTCGATGGGCGTCTCACGGCCCATGAAGTCGACGAGCACCGTCACCTTCTCGCTGTGCGCGTTGATCTCCGTGATCGTGGCGTGGACGCCCGCGAACGGACCATCGACCACCATGACGGAGTTGCCGACCGCGAAGTCGGCGACCTCGACCTTCTTGCGCTTGGTCGTCTGCCCGGCCGCCGCCGTCGCCTTGGCGATGACCGACGGGCTGAGCATCTTGACGACCTCGTCGAGGTCGAGCGCTACTGGGGTGTTTCCGTAGCCGACGAAGCCGGTCACCGACGGCGTGTGCCGTACGGCCGACCAGGAGTCGTCGGTCAGGTCCATGCGGACCAGCACGTAACCCGGGTGGGACGTACGGGTCACGGTCTTCTTGGCGCCGTTGCGGATCTCGACCGTCTCCTCAGTGGGCACGACGGCCTCGAAGATGAAGTCCTCCATGTTGAGCGCCTTGACGCGGTTCTCGAGGTTCTGCTTCACCCGGTTCTCCATGCCGGAGTAGGTGTGCAGCACGTACCAGTCGCCGAACTTGCTCGTCAGCTCCGCCCGCAGGGCCGCGACCGCAGCATCCGCGACGTCGTCGGACTCCTCATCCTTCTCCGGCTCCTCGGCCGTCTCCTCTCCGAAGTCGAGGACGATGTCGTCCGCAAGCTCCTCGACGTCGTCGGACAGGTCGAGGTTGAGCTCGACATCGTCAGCAGCCTCTTCGACGGTGTCGTCGTCGCCGAAGGACAGGGTGATGTCCTTGAACTGGTCCTCGGTGGGTTCGTCGGTCATGGTGTCTTTCCTCTCTCAGCCCAGCGCCTTGAGCAGCAACCAGCCGAACGCGAAGTCCAGCACGCTCACGAGGGCAATCATGAACATGACGAAGATCAGGACGACCACGAAGTACTGGCTGAGCTGTCCGCCCGTGGGCCACACGACCTTGCGGAGCTCGGAGATCGACTGCCGGACGAACGTGACCGGACCCGTCCGCTGCTCGGTCGCGGCGACCGCGGCCTCTCGGCGGGTACGGGTCGGCGCGTCCTTCTTCCGGACGGGCGCCTTGGCCGACCGGGGCCTGCGGACGGGCGCGGTCGACGGTGCGGCGACGGCGGCCTCCTCAGCCTCGACCAGCTGGTCGGAGTCGTCGTCCGCCGAGGCGGGGTCGAGCTCCTCGGCCTCGTCCTCGTCGGCGGCCACCTCGTAGGGACCGGGATCGGGGAGGTCCCCGGCGAGCTGCTCGCCCGGGAGGTCCTCCGCGAGCGAGGTCTCCGAGTCCTCCGCGGCAGCTGCTGGGACCTCGGTGAGGCTCTGGGTGGTCTCAGCTGTCGCGTCGACCTCGACGTCGCCGTGCGTGGGCGCGGCGGACTCGTTCGGGTCGTGCCCCGAAACGGTCGGCTTCCTCTTGGCCACGCACTGTTCCTTCACTTGACGCCGCACCGGCGGGGGCGCCGGGCGGGCGGGCGCACAGGCGCCCCGAGTTCGTCCTGCTTCGCAGGGCAAGAGGGACTTGAACCCCCAACCTGCGGTTTTGGAGACCGCTGCTCTGCCAATTGAGCTATTGCCCTTCGGTGGCCAGACCGACGGAGGGCGTGCGCCGACCGTGGACTCGTCCACCAGGAGTGTGAGTGTACGGGGTTTGCCGCGCCGAGTCGAACCCGGCTACAGCTCGCACCCGACGAGGACGGGCTCCGGTTGGAGCACCACACCGAAGCGTACGTCGACGCCGTTCCTGATCTCGCGCGCGAGACGGAGGATCTCGGATGCCGATGCTCCCCCGCGGTTCGTCAGCGCCAGCGCGTGCTTGTCCGACAGCCTCGCCGGCCCCGAGCCGTACCCTTTGCCGAACCCCGCGTGGTCGATGAGCCAGGCTGCGGACGTCTTCACCGTCCCGTCCGGCTGGGGGTAGCGGGGGGCCTCCTCGGGAAGGGCCGCGGCGGCATCCGGCGTGAGCAGAGGGTTCGTGAAGAAGGAGCCCGCAGACCAGGTGTCGTGGTCGGCCGCGTCGAGCACCATCCCCTTCGAGCGGCGCAGGGCGAGGACGGCGTCGCGGACCTCGCCGAGAGGGGCCCGGTCCCCGAGGTCGACGCCGAGCGTACGGGCAAGCTCGGCGTACCGGATGGGCGCCGAGAGCGGCCCCAGCTCGAGCTGGAAGCTCACGTCCACGACGAGGTAGCGGCCGGGAGTCTCCTTGAACCGGCTCGTGCGGTAGCCGAAGCCGCAGTCCGACGCGGCGAACGTGACGTACCTGCCCTCCGTGCGGTCCCAGGTCCGTACCCGGGCCACCGTCTGCGAGACGTCCGCTCCGTACGCGCCCACGTTCTGGATCGGCGTGGCCCCCGTCGTTCCGGGTATCCCCGACAGCGTCTCGAAGCCGATCCACT
>JAJZQV010000015.1 GCA_021803025.1 Actinomycetes bacterium
GGCGCATGCTCCGTGTCCCGACAGGTGGCATCGAGCACGTAGGCGCCCCTCTCGGGCGTCTCGCCTCCGTTCGCTGACAGCACGGGACTCGCTCCCGTCCCATACCTCGAGGGGTCCTCGACCGCAGCCACTCCTTGAGTGGCGGCACTGTGACTGGCGATCATCACCGGCGGCGCGTGGCCCCTCGATCCATGTCCTCCTGAGCGAGAACAATGGCCCGCGTGACCTCCTATGACATCACCGACTACCGGATCACCGACCACGACGTGGAGGTGCCGGTGGACTGGGCGGACCCTGACCGGTTCGGCTCGATCACCGTGTTCGTCCGGGAGGTCGTCAAGCTCTCCCAGGTCGATGCCGACCTTCCGCCGCTCGTCTTCCTCCAGGGCGGCCCGGGCGCCGGGTCGCCGCGCCCCCCGCACAACACGTGGATCGAGACGGCGACAGACCACTACCGGGTCCTCCTCCTCGACCAGCGCGGTACGGCGAAGTCGACTCCCATCACGGGCCGGTTCGTGACCGACTTCATCGAGGGGCACGGAGGCGGTGTCGCCGGGACGAAGGCGGCCGCCGACTACGTGGCCTGCTTCCGTGCAGACGCCATCGCCGACGATGTCGCGCACCTCTGCCGGGTCCTGAACGGCGGCCGGCCGTGGACCACGCTGGGCCAGTCGTTCGGCGGCTTCATCACGCTCTCGCTGCTCTCACGTCATCCGGAGACGGTGCTGCGGTCCATGACGACCGGCGGGATCCCCGCCATCGACCGCACCGCGGACGACCTGTACGACGACCTCATCCCGCTCCAGACCGCGCGCCACGACGAGTTCCGTACCCGCTTCCCCCAGGACCAGGCCCTGCTCGACGACCTCGCGGACCGTGCGGACGCGGGCGAGCTCGTGACGCTCGCCGGAGACGTGCTCACCACGCACCGCCTCCAGCTGCTCGGCGGGGACTTCGGGATGAGCACCGGCGTCGAGAACCTGCACTGGATGCTCGACCTCGCCCTCGAGCCGAGCGGCCACGTCTCCCAGAGGTTCGTCGAGGCGGTGGCGCACCGCAGCGAGACCGTCGGAGAGCCGCTGTACTGGACGCTCCAGGAGGGCTGCTACCACCAGGGCCACCGCGCGGGTGGCTGGGGCGCGTGGCAGGCGCTGCAGCGTCATCCCGAGTACGCGCCGCACGCACGGCCCCTTCTCACGTACGCCGAGTTCGCGCAGCCGTGGATGTTCACCGAGCTGCCCGGGCTGCGGCCGTTCGCCGGCGTCGCGGAAGAGCTCGCCGGCGAGCGCAGGTGGCCACAGCTGTGGGACGCGGAACGGCTCGCTGCCAACGACGTGCCGCTGGCCGCGGTCCAGTACACCCACGACCCGTACGTGGGGATCGAGGGCGCCAAGCGAACGCTCGCACGCATGGGCAGCGCTGAGCTGTGGGAGACGGACGGGTACCTGCACGACGGGCTGCGCCTGCACGGGGACGTGATCCTGCCCGAGCTCATGCGTAGGCTCGGCGTCCTCTAGGTGCCGCTAGGTGGCGTCACCCGCTGCTGGAGAGCCTCGACCCCCTCGGCCTGTCGCCACGGTCCTGACCTCGTCTGATGGGTCAAGGTGCTCATCGGGGGGGCTGAGGGGATCGGTCATGGCGTCCCTGTACCCACTCCCACAGCCGAGGCCGTGCCGCGTGTGCCCGTGCCTGCACGAGGTTCACCATGTTAAGTGGGTGACTTGGATGTTCTCATGGCGAATTCGCCATGAGAACATCCGGTTTGCCCACTTAACATGGTGAACCGACACCCCGGCCGTGGGCTCCGCCTGAACTGGTAGGCCGGCCGCGGCGACACGCCACCCCCTGGCGTCCCCTCGCCACCGCAGTCACTCGGCCCGGTGTCGTACGCGCGGCGCTCGTCGGTGCCATCGTGGAGGCATGGCCGCACTGTCGCTGACGTTCCTCGGTGCCGCGGGCACCGTCACGGGCTCGAAGTACCTCGTCGAGGTCTCTGGAAGGCGCATCCTCGTCGACGCGGGGATGTTCCAGGGCGAGAAGGAGTGGCGCGAGCTGAACTGGGCGGACTTCCCCGTACCGCCGCGCACGATCGACGCCATCGTCCTCACCCACGCCCACGCCGACCACTGCGGCTATCTCCCCGCCCTTGTCAGGGACGGTTTCAGCGGTCCTATCTGGTGCACGTACGGGACCGCGAAACTCGCCACGATCGTCCTGCTCGACGCCGGGCACCTTCAGGAGAAGGAGGCACAGTACGCGCAGGAGGGCGGCTACTCGCGGCACGAGACACCGCTGCCGCTGTACACGGTGGCGGACGTCGAGGCGACGACGCCGCTGTTCAAGGTCGTGCCGTTCGACACCGACACCGACATCGGCGGGGGCGTGGCGATCCGGATGACAAGGGCCGGCCACATCCTCGGCTCGGCCTCCGTGACACTGTCCACGCCCGAAGGGGCGGTGCTGTTCTCCGGCGACCTGGGACGGCACGACCACCCGGTGCTGCGGCCCCGCGACGAGCCGCCCGGGGCCCCGTTCGTGCTCGTCGAGTCCACGTACGGCGACAGGGAGCACCCGGACGCCAAGGGCATGGAGCACGAGGCGATGGCTGCCGCGATCCGACGGACGATCGCCCGCGGCGGCTCCGTGCTCGTACCCGCCTTCGCCATCGACCGTACGGAGAACGTCCTCAAGGCGCTCTCGGAGCTCCGTGAGGCGGGCAGGATCCCCAAGGACGTGCCGATCTATGTGAACAGCCCGATGGCCGTCGCCGCGCTCGCCGTCTACCGCGAGGCCGAGGGCCGGGGTGAGCTGCGCGACGACATCC
Organism: Actinomycetes bacterium; assembly: GCA_021803025.1. Classification (GTDB taxonomy): domain Bacteria; phylum Actinomycetota; class Actinomycetes; order Propionibacteriales; family Propionibacteriaceae; genus Fen-668. The sequence goes on from JAJZQV010000015.1 coordinate 2,825, forward strand.
AGCCCGAGGACTTCTTCAACCTGCCGACCCTGCGCGAGATCACCGACGCGGACGACTCCAAGCGCCTCAACCACCCCGACCACACCAGCATCATCATCAGCTCGTCGGGCATGGCCATGGGCGGCCGCGTGCTCCACCACCTCGAGGCGATGCTGCCCGACGCGCGCAACACCGTCGTCTTCACCGGCTACCAGGGCGTCGGCACGCGCGGACGCACCCTGCTGGAGGGCGTGACCGAGATGAAGTTCCGAGGGCGGTACGTGCCGGTGAAGGCCGAGATCGTCGCCGACGGTGAGTTCTCGGTGCACGCCGACGCGTCCGACCTCATCGACTGGCTCCGCGACCTGCGGCCGCAGCCCGAGACGGTCTTCGTCGTCCACGGCGAGGAAGGGTCGTCGGAGGCGTTCGCCGCGAAGATCCGCGCGGAGCTCCACCTCACCGCCGTCATCCCCCGGTACCGGGAGAAGGTCACGCTGTCGCCGCGGGGCGCGTGGACGCCGCTCACGCCGTCCGCCGCCGGCACGGCCCAGGAGCCGGTGCGGGCGCCGGCAACCGTCGCGGAGCCGGGGGCGCGCCGCGAGACGCCGGGCGCCAAGCTCCCGGTGCGGAAGACGGCAGACACCCACGCGGACGACCTGGACCAGGTCGACGTGATCCTCGAGACCGCGATCGGCCAGGTGCCGTTCCTGCCCGACGACAAGCAAGAGGAGGTGTCGGCGCTGCTCCACGAAGTGCTCGACCTCGTACGCACCGGCTCTCCGGACCTCCGAGCCGTGCGGGAGGGCGTCAACCAGGCCCTGTACGCAGCTGCCGGCGCCGTGGAGTCGCCCGGCGGGCAGTCGATCGTCGCGCTTCTGGCCCACGTGCCGAAGGTGCTCGGCCGAGGCTAGGCCGCAGGCTAGGCCAGGCTAGGCCGGCAGTCCGGTCGGCAGCCCGTCGATGCTGACCCGGTTCTTCTCCTGCTGGTACGCGTGAAGGCCCTCCGGGCCCTTCTTCGCCGCCCAGCTGTCCATGAGCGGACGCTCCCCGGTGAACTCCATGAGCGGGACGCCGTAGCCGCAGGACGTCTGCACGAGGTCGATGTCGAGGATGAAGATGTTGCGCGCGCCCTTCATGGGCGGGAACAGTGCGAGGAGGTCGTCCCACTCGGCGTCGCCCGCATGGACGGCGCGGGCATGGCCGTACATGCGAAGGATGAGCGGCTCCCGTTCGAACGAGCAGAGCATCACCGTCATCCTCGGCGTGTCGAGGAGATGGGCCGCGGTCTCGTTGCCGCTGCCCGTGCCGTTGAGCCAGATGACCCGAGTGTCCGAGACGATGCGCAGCGAGTCGAGGCCCTTCGGCGACACGTTGACCCGGCCGTCGCGGGCGGCGGTCGCGACGAAGAAGACGTGCTGGTTCTCGATGAACGTGCGGTGCCGGGCCGTGAGGCCCTCGAACTGCTGTGCCATGGTCACTCCCTCGGTGCGCGGCCCACTCTAAAGCGCGCTCCCCCGGGCAGCGCAGCAGGCTGCCGTACGGACCGCGTCGGCAGCGTGGCTAGGCCTGACGCAGGACCTGCGCGATGGTCGCCGCCGTCGCGGCGGCCCACGCCTGGGGGTGGCACGCGGCAGGGAACGGCAGCGGCGCCGGCGTCTCGTCGGCCCCGTACCCGGCGTACAGCTCGGGAAGCCGGTAGCTGTACGCGATGGCCGCGCGGAGCAGCTCGGCCGCCAGCAGCCTCGCCTCGTCGACGAAGCCCTCCCGCAGCATGCCGGCGAGGATGACGCCGTTGTCGTGGGTCCAGACGCTTCCCACGTGGTAGCCCAGGGGCCAGTACGCGGCGTTGTCGGTCGACAGGGTCCGGATGCCGAACCCGGAGCGCAGGGTGGGGTGCATGAGGCGGCCCACGACGACGGCCGCCTCGTCGGGGGTGAGGATCCCCGTGCCGAGGAGGTGGCCCATGTTGGAGGCGACCCCTGTGACGGGGCGCTTGTCGGCGTCGAGCGCGATGGCCGGGTACGGGCCGAGCTCGTCGCGCACCCAGAACTGCGCGCGGAACCGCTCGGCGAGCCGGTCGGCCCACTCTCGCCAGGACGCCGCCTCTGCCGCGTCACCGAGCCGCTCGAGGAGCCGCGCGCCGACGAGCGCCGCCTCGTGCGCGTAGCCCTGTGCCTCGCACAGGGCGATCGGGCCGCGAGCGAGACTGCCGTCCGCCCAGCGGATCGAGTCCGCCGAGTCCTTCCAGCCCTGGTTCGACAGGCCCTCGCCTGTGTCGGCGTACTCGAGGAAGCCGTCGCCGTCCGCGTCGCCGTGGTCGCGCACCCAGCCGAGGGCCGCGCGAAGGTGAGGTACGAAGGCCTCGAGCTCGTCGTCCGCGAGGCCCGACTGCTCCAGGTCGCCGAGCAGCATGACCCACAGGCAGGTCGCGTCGATCGTGCCGTAGTAGACCGGCGGCAGCACGATGTCGTGGTCGCCCTCCTGACGGCCCGACCCGTACAGTCGCAGCGGCTCTCCGCGGACCTCATGGGGGATCTTCCCCGGCTGCTCGGCGGTGGCGGCGTCTGTCGTCGTGCCCTGGCGCGCGGCGAGAGCCCTCAGCGTGCCCAGCGCGACGTCTCGCGACCAGCTCAGCGACAGTCGCGCCGACAGCAGGGAGTCCCGGCCGAACAGGGTGAGGAACCACGGGGCTCCGGCGGCGTAGAAGACCCCGCCGTCGTCTCCCGCCATGCGCAGTGCCGCGAGGTCGCGGGACGCCGTCTGCACGAGCAGGTCGAGCGGCTCCGTACCGGCCCCCGGCGCGACGTCAACGGACTCGTGGGCGAACGGGAAGCCCTGGTCCGAGGCGAGAAGCCGCCACTGGACCGACACCTCGCCGCGAGCAGGCACCTCGAGGTCCCAGCTCGCGTGGATCCGGTTGGTCGCCACCTGCACGAACGAGCCTGGCGCCACGAGACAGGCCTCGCCCGCCCGGCCGAACGGCCACGTGTACGTGCCGTCGTCGTGCGGGGTGGGGACGGGAGGGTCGGCGACGACGATGCTCGCCCGTACGGCCGACATCGGCGTCGAGTCCGGCGCGACGACGAGCGTGAGGGGGACGCGAAGTTCGTGAGGAGCGGTGCTCCGGACGACGACGCGCTCGTACAGCCCCTTGGCCGTGACCGTGCGTTCCCGTCGGCAGACGAGGGCCGGGTCGGCACCGAGGTCAGGCGTGCGCCACACGGTGTCGTAGCGGGCCGTCCCCCCGCCGGGCTCGACCGTGCCGATGTGCTCGTTGGCGTGGCCATCGGCCGTGAGCGTCACGAGGGACGCGACCCGTACGTCGGCGCTGTAGACGCCCTGGATCGCCGAGTCGAGGATCTGCCCGTCGCGACGGGACCAGCACTGCTGCGCAGCAGCCAGGACGACACTCAGCTCGTGCAGGTAGGGCTGCTCCATCGGGTCCCCTCCGGGTCTCGGGTCCGCCCACGCTATCGCTTACAAGGCGGGGCGGTGAGCACGTTCCGGCGGACGTCGTGAAGGCGCAGGCCAGAGCCGGGCTGCTCCCACACAGTGGGACAGCATTTGACAACGAGGATGTTGCGTTATTCAATCGACCGCGAAAGTAAGGCTTACCTAACTTGAGGAGCGTCGTGATCCCCAACCTGCTCATAGGCCTGCGTGAGGGCCTCGAGGCTGTGCTCGTCGTGAGCATCCTCGTCGCGTACCTGGTGAAGTCCGGACGCCGCGGACAGCTGCCGTTCGTGTGGCTGGGCACGGGGATCGCGGCGGCCGTCTCCCTAGGTTTCGGGGCGCTTCTCACCTTCGGGCCTCAGGGCCTGGGCGACGAGACGGAGGAGGTCATCGCCGGCACGCTGTCGGTGGTCGCGGTCGCGTTCGTCACCTGGATGATCTTCTGGATGGCGAGGGTGTCGCGCAGCCTGGCGAGCGACCTGCGCGCCCATGTGGACGCGAGCGGCAGCGCCTGGTCGCTCGTGGTCCTCAGCGCCCTGGCTGTGGGGCGGGAGGGCCTCGAGACGGCGATGTTCCTCTGGGCCGCGACCACCGCGGCCGTACGTGACGGGATCCCCGCCTCGCAGCCACTGATCGGCGCGCTCATCGGCATCGCACTCGCGGTGGTGTTGGGGTACGCCATGTACGCCGGCGCCGTACGGATCAACCTCTCGAAGTTCTTCACCATCACCGGTGGCGCCCTCATCGTCGTGGCGGCCGGGGTCCTGGCCTCCGGCGTCGGAGACCTGCAGAAGTCGGGAGTCCTGCCGGGCGCGAACGCGATCGCCTACGACGTGTCGGGGATCATCCCTCCTGAGGGGGTGCTCGGCACCCTCCTCAAGGGCTTCCTGAACTTCACTCCGGACCCCACGCTGCTCGGGGTGGTCGTCTGGAGCCTGTACGTGATCGTCGTCGGAACGGCCTTCGCCCGCCGCATCCTGGGCCGCTCACACGCGAGCACCTCCCCGCGTCAGCCGGCCAGCGTCTGAGCGGGCCGCCAACCCGTCTCGGGAGGGCGAGCGCCTGAGTCCGGCTCAGCCGCCGAAGCGCACGAGCAGGACGCCGACGAGGACGAGGACGGCACCGAGCAGACGCTGGATGCTCAGGTGGCGCCGCGGGAAGCCGAAAGCCCCGATGTGGTCGAGCACGAGCCCGCCGGCGACCTGGCCGAGGAGTGTCGCGCTGATGGCCAGCGAGGTGCCGAGGATCGGCGTCACGTACGCGATCGAGAACACGAAGCCCGCACCGATGAGGCCGCCCGTGAGGCTCCACCACGGCAGGCGGCCCTCGACCCGGGGCCGGCTGCGGGCGGCGAGGTTGACGAGGACGAGGCCCAGCAGGCCCACCGCGAACGACACGAGGGCCGCGGCCAGGGGCGAGCCCATGACCGTACCGAGCCGGCCGTTGACGGTGGCCTGGACGGCTCCCAGCACGCCGGCGCCGATCCCCGCGACCCACAGCAGCGCCCTCGCCCACGACGGCCCGGACTCGGCCGGCGCCGGCCGCCGCCGCAGGTTGACGAGCGCCGCACCCACGGCCACGAGCACGATGCCGATGACCCGGCCGGCCGTGAGGGGCCGCGCGGTCGTGCTGAAGGCCCCGACCGTGTCGATGGCGAGCCCGCCCAGCACCTGCCCGAAGAGCGGCAGGATGACGGTGGCGGACGCGCCGATCCGGGGCAGCAGCACCATGTTCATCGTCAGGAAGATGAGGCCGCACACCCCGCCGACCCAGATCCACCACGGCTGTGTCGCGGCCGTGGTGGCCAACGGGAGCGGGGTCCGGGTGAGCACGAGCACGAGAGCGAGGCCCGCCGTACCGACGCCGAAAGACACGAGCGACGCGAGCAGCGTCACGCCGATGTGACGGGCGAGCCGGGTGTTGACGCCAGTCTGGACGGGAATGACGGCACCGACGAGGACGGCGAGCACGACAGCCACTACCGCCACGGGCGCTCTCCTCGTCGGTCGACTGCCGCCGGACGCAGGCTACCTGCCGTCGGCGCGCTCACCTTACGGTGCCGGACCGACGCCCCGTGCTCGCGTCGCACTCGTCGGTGGCCCTGTGCTCGTCGACGAGCCGGCCCCCACTCGGCCGGCTCAGCGCGCGAGCCGCACCGGGATCCGGCGCGTACCGAAGTGGCCGGGCGCCTCGTCGAAGCGCCCCACCAGGGGCGTGCCGCAGTCGGGACACGACCCGTCCGGCAGGAGCCGGTAGCGCAGGATGTCGTACTGGTCGCGCTCGATGAGCGCGGCCCGGCACCCGGAGCAGTACGTGACCTCGCCGGCCCGGTTCGGGACGTTGCCCGTGTACACGTGGTGCAGGCCCTCGTCGAGGAGGATCTCGCGGGCCCGGCGAAGCGTCGCTGCGGGAGTCGGGGGTACGTCGCGCATGCGCCAGTCTGGGTGGAACGCCGTGACGTGGTGCGGGACGTCCGGCCCGAGCTCGGAGCGCACCCACCGGCCCATCGCGTGCAGCTCCTCGTCGGAGTCGTTGTGGCCGGGGATGAGGAGCGTCGTGATCTCGACCCAGACGTCTGTCTCGTGCACGAGGTAGGTGAGGGTGTCGAGGACCGGGCCCAGCCGGGTGCCCGTCACCTTGGCGTAGAAGTCGTCGGTGAACCCCTTGAGGTCGACGTTCGCCGCGTCCATCACCGCGAAGAGGTCACGGCGTGCCTCCGGGTTCACGTACCCGGCGGTCACCGCGACGGCGTACACGCCGCGCTCATGACAGGCCAGAGCGGTGTCGATGGCGTACTCCGCGAAGATGACCGGGTCGTTGTACGTGAACGCGACGCTCCGGCAGCCGAGGTCGACCGCCGTCTCGGCGATGACCTCCGGAGACGCCTGGTCCATGAGCCGGTCCATCTCGCGCGCCTTGGACATGTCCCAGTTCTGGCAGAACTTGCAGCCGAGGTTGCAGCCGGCGGTGCCGAACGACAGCACCGACGTGCCGGGGTGGAAGTGGGCGAGCGGCTTCTTCTCGATGGGGTCGATGCAGAAGCCGGACGAGCGCCCGTACGTCGTGAGCACCATCTCGTCGCCCTCACGGGCGCGGACGAAGCAGAAGCCGCGCTGCCCGTCTCTCAGTCGGCACTCACGCGGGCAGAGGTCGCACTGGATGCGGCCGTCGTCGAGCGGATGCCACCAGCGTGCGTTCATGTCTCCTCGAAAGCCTCGACGGTGTAGCGGGAAAGCCGGACCCGGTCGTCCCACCAGCCCGAGGGGAGCCCGGCCTTGCGGACGAGGTGCTCCAGGAAGCTGTCGGGGTCGGACAGCGAGTTCCAGACCTGCGGCAGGAACGTGCTCCGGTGCGTGCCGAACTCGAGGATCACCCCGTCGATGCCCGGACGGAGCCGGGACGCCGCGTCCGCGCGGTCCGTACAGGGGTACGGCTCGGGCGTGGACAGCACGGAGACCTCGATGTGTGTGTCCGGCAGCTCTGCCGCGGGCAGCGGCGGGAACCGCGGGTCGTGAAGGGCGGCGTTGACCGCGTTGACGGCCACGTCGTCCCGCAGCGGGCGGTGGGCGACGAGGCTGCCGATGCAGCCGCGGAGCTTGCCCGACTGGGTGAGCGTCACGAACGAGGCGCCCTGCGCGTCGAGCCACCGGCTCTCGTCGTCCGGCGAGGCGGGGGTGGCGCTGGACGCGCTCGGGGAGTGATCGAGACGGCTGTTCTCGGTCGCCGCGCCGATACGAGCCGCGATCGCGTCCCGAGCGATCCGGCACAGCACGGGCCCGGCCTCCAGGGGCAGCTCAGGCATGGAACTTCCTCAGCCGGAACGCGGCGTAGCCGACGACCCGGTCTCGCGTGCCCGCTGTGTCCCCGGAGCTGCAGGCGGACAGCAGCTCCGGGACCCAGCTGTGACGCTGGGCGGCGACGAGCGCGCCGTTGAGGGGGTACGCGCCGCAGGCACGGTCGGTCGGGATGGCGTGGTCGAGCGCGATGACCCGCTCGATCGTGTCCGCGTCGAGCACCGCAGCATCCGCGTACGAGTGGTAGTGGCTGAGGTCCGTCGAGACCAGCAACGAGGTACCGGGCAGGCGCAGGGCCAGGTCGATGACGTCGGCGACGCTCGTGGCGTCGGCCGCCCCGACGGCGACCGGTACGACGGGCACGCCAGGTGCGACCACCTGCAGGAACGGCAGCTGGACCTCGAGCGAGTGCTCCTCCGCGTGGACGTCCGGTCGCACGGAGACGGACGGCGACCTCCGCAGGGCGGCGACCAGCTCGCGGTCCGCCTGGACCATGCCGAGGGGCGTCTCGAAGGCGTCCGCGCCCGACAGTGCGAGCCCCTCCACGTACACGCGGTGGGTCGGCCCGATGAGCAGGATCCGTGACGGCGGGTCATCGCGCAGGGCGGCGTACGCGAACGCCGCCGTGGAGCCGGAGTAGACGTACCCGGCATGGGGGACGACGAAGCCGGCAGCAGGTACGGGCTCGGCGGTGACCGCATCAGGCTCCGCGCTCACCGCATCGAGGAGCTCTGTCACCATCTGCCTGAGGCGTGCCGGGTGAGCGGGGTAGAACTGCCCCGCGACGGCAGGCCGCCGTACGGTCATGACCCCAATCTACGCCGCGCTCAACCCCCAGGCCGTGGTTCCTCTGCCCGGAGTCAGCGGACGCCGGCCCCCATGTACGGTCCGAGACCACGGACATCATCGCGGGCGTCAACGTGACGACGTGGCGCCAGTCCGAGGGCATCGAGGTGGCCGGCAGAACCAGCTGGCTCCCACGGCACCTCGAGACCCGCGACGAGCGGTGACTCGGCGAGCAGCGAGACGACGGCGGCCGCCTCCGGCGAGCCCGGAGGGCCGTACGTGGGGCAGCCGCCGACGCGGACCCTCACGACGTGGACTTGGCCGACCGGAAGGCCGTCGCGATCCCCTGGTCGACCCATCGCCGGAGCTGCGGCAGCTGCAGGGCGCCCGTGTGACGGGCGATCTCCTCGCCCTGCCAGAGCAGCAGGAGCGTCGGGATGAGACGGGCCTCGTGCTTCGACTGCACCCTCCGCGCGTCCTCCACGTTCACGCGGACGAGCTTCACGCGTCCGGCGCGTTCGGCGACGACGCGTTCCAGGAGCGGTCCGACGAGACGGCTCGGCTGCGCCCACCCGGCCCAGAGCTCCACGACGACGACGACCCGAGTGGAGTCCGCGATCGCCGTGTAGTCGGCGTCCACGGCGTCGGTGATCCAGGGGAGGAAGGCGTGGCACTGAGCGCACCGGGGCGCATCGTCCGCCACGAAGGGCACCTGGTTCTTCGTCCTGCAGGTGGCGCAGGTCACGGTTGCCGCGTCCATCTCACTCCTCGAAGCCGTCGAGGTCACGTTATCCCGTCCCGGTGGCGGGGTCCGACCAGGTCCGGGCGCGTCGCCGTCGGGCCGGGGGAGCCGGGGCCGGCCCCGCCTTCAGCGGAAGTCGCCCGGGTGGACCGTGATGAAGGGGGCGAGCTGCGGGTCGACCCAGTCGGGCATGCTGCTGAAGCCTCGGCCGACCTTGCAGTACAGCTCGTACATGTCGGTCGAGCGGCCGTCGACGAACTCGATCGGCTCGCTGTACTCGTCGGGTCCGGGGTAGCGCTGCGAGACGACGTACTCGGCGCCCTCACGACGCATGATGAACGTGCTGGAGTTGTACTCGATCGTCGCGAGGATGCGCTCCTCGCCGAACCGCATGTCGGTGAGCGGGGACGCGCCGCGGAGCGGGACCTGCTTGGGAGGCAGCCACTGGACGCCCGGAAGGTTCGCCATCCACCACGTGTGGGCGTCGGCCGAGAGGTTGTTCCACGGGATCGTCCGGCTGCGCAGGAAGGCGAGCGACGACTCCATGAGGTAGTCCGTGTCGGGGGTCTCGATCGAGCCGAGGATCTCGGCGATCAGGCGGATCGCGCCATACTCCACCCAGCCGCCGACGGGCTCGGCGACGACGCGGAGCTCGTGGCAGAACCGTACGGGGTCCGACGTGGCGAACACTTCGAGGTCGGCGCAGAAGTCGAGGGCGCTCTGCTCGGCCGCCGGGGTCGCCTCGGCGCGACGGATCCAGAAGCGGCCGAAGCTGTCGAGGTCCTTGACGATGGTCCGGGGAAGGGCCTTGAGGTCGCGGCCGACGCCGAAGCGGCCGTAGGACGCGTCGTCCATCGTCGGCGTGCTCCCTCGGAGCCAGCTGAAGATGCCCACAACGGTCCCTTCCCCATGGCGCTCCCGGAGGCCACAGTCGTGACCCTAGGCAGGACTTCCTGGGGGCGTCGGAAAGATGACAAGGTCCACATGAAACGTTCTCAGGGTGGGCTCACGATCGCCGCGCCGGGCGGCCGACGAGGGGAGCCATGCTTGCGGCTGTGCGGCAGACTGTGATGCGGCAAGGAGGTTCACATGACGAACCCGCTCGAGATCATCCAGCCGAGCCTGCGGTACCTGCGCGAGCAGCGGGAGCTCGAGAAGGTGTACATCGTCGACAACCCCGAGGGTGCGGACGGGCTCGGGCGCGTCGACCTCAGCTCCGGCCACATCAAGATCCCCGTCCGCCGGCCCGTCGAGAAGTCCGCTCCCGTCGAGGAGTCCGCTGAGGTGGAGAAGTCCGCTCCCACCGACGAGTAGGCGCTCCCGCGGCCGACGCGTCCCCCGGCTCAGTGGGCCGCGAGGTCTGCGAACCGCGCCATGTGGAGCGGTGACGTCTGCCACGCGAGGCCGGCGCCGGAGTCGTCCGCCTCCACAACGAGCACGTGCGGGGTGTCGGTGACGCACAGCCGCAGTCGTACCGCTCCGCGGCTCGAGACCGCCGCCGCGAATGCTACGGGTCTCCGCACCGCCCGTACGCAGGGGTTGACGGCGCCACGGCCCCTCGGTCGTCAGGGTCCCTGCTCGCCCTCGAGCGTGAACGAGACCACGTATCCCTGCTCGTTCCGTGTGACTGCGAGGTCCGCCACGTCCGGGAGGTGGAGCTGCTCGGCACCGAGGGCCCGTCGTCATGGAGAGCAGGTGGTGGAACGTGAGCTCCCGGCGCCGGCCGTCCACGGGCACTGGCGGCTCGATGAGGTCGACGAGCGCGAGCACGGGATCGGTCACGGAGGCTAGCGACGCCGCGCGTCGGCTTTGCCGCACCGGCGGCTCGCGACCGTACGATTCACGCGTGGGAGAGCCGAGACGCGTCGCGATCATCGGGGCAGGACCGTCCGGCATCTTCGCGGCCCAGGCGCTCCTGGCCCACCCCGGAGTGGTGGTGGACCTCTACGACCGGCTGCCCACGCCGTACGGGCTGCTCCGGTACGGCGTCGCCCCGGACCACACGTCAATCAAGGGCGTGGGCGAGGCGCTGGCACGGGTGTTCGACTCGCCGGCCGTACGGTTCCTCGGCTACGTGGACTTCGGTAAGGACGTGACCCGCGAGGAGCTGCTCGGTGCGTACGACGCGGTCATCTACGCGACAGGCGCGGCCGAGGACGCCGAGATGGCCGTACCGGGCGAGAACCTTCCGGGGAGCCAGTCCGCCCGCTCGTTCGTCGCCTGGTACTCGGGCCATCCCGACGCCGTCGCCTTCCGCCTCACCGGTGTGCGCTCGGTCGTGACCGTCGGCGTCGGCAACGTCGCGGTCGACGTGTCGCGCATCCTGTGCAAGACGGCTGCGGAGCTCACGCCGACCGACATGCCCGACCCGGTGCTCGACGAGCTGCGCGGCCACGTCGTGAGGGACGTCTGGATCGTGGGCCGCCGTGGGCCGCAGCACGCCTCCTTCACGACGCCGGAGCTCCGCGAGCTGCTCACGCTGCCCGACGTGCAGCCGGTGGTCCACGACGTCCTCGACGACATCGACGTCACGACGCTCGAGCGGCGTCCGCGGGCGAACGTCGAGGCGTTACGGGTGGCGAAGGAGCGTGCCGTGCCGGACGCGTCCATGCGTCTGCACCTCCTGTTCTGGCACCGGCCCGTCGAGATCCGGGGCAGTCGCCGCGTCTCCGGCATCACGCTCGAGCGGACGGCGCTCGACGCCGAGGGGCGACTGGTCGGCACGGGCGAGGAGCGTACGGTCCAGTGCGAGCTCGTGCTGCGAGCCATCGGCTACCGGGCCCGCCCGTTGCCGGGCGTGTCCTTCGACGAGGCGCGCGGCGTCATCCCGAACGCGTCGGGACGCGTCCTCGACTCGTGCGGGCTCGTGCTGCCCCGCGAGTACGCCGTCGGGTGGATCAAGCGGGGACCGACAGGAGTGATCGGGACGAACAAGTCCGACGCCGCCGAGACAGTGGCCGCGCTCGTCGCCGATCTGGGGATCGACGCTCCGGCGAGCGAGGTCCCGCCGGAGGTCTTGGGCGACCGGGCTCCGCACGCCGACGTCGACACGCTTCTGCGTCGCAAGGGCCTGCGTCCGACCACGTACGCCGACTGGATGAGGATCGACGCCGCAGAGACCGCGCTCGGCGGGCGGCACGGACGGGCGCGGACCAAGATCGCGACCTGGGGCGAGCTCCTCGACATCGCGAGGGGACGGTCGGGTTCTGGGCAGTCGTCGCGCTGAGCTGTGGACGAGTCGGTGGATTCCTTGTGCAGACTGTGTGGGCGAAATGCCGTCGCGAGCGTGACGGCCTGTGTACAGAAGAAAAGCCGAAGAAGATTCCTCAGAATCACTTGACGGGCGCTGGGCGAGACCGCTAGGAATAACCCATCGCAAGCCCGCAAGGAGAATTGCGATGAAAGGTTCAACGAAGTGCCGTGTACGACGGGTTCGCCCGTCGCGCCGCCCGATGGCGGGCCGTGGGGGCATGGAGTGGGTCTTTCGATCGGAAGGCCATCGTCCGGTCACTGGAAGGGCCCGTCGAACGACTCATACTCGCTCGCCGGGCCCTTTCGCACGCGCAGATCTTGCGTACCCTCACGCCCGCTCCCGCCCAACGGTGGCCGGCGGCCGCCCGAGGAGCACCTGGCGGGGCGACCGCGCCTGTCTCCACCGCCGCGCGGAGCTGACCTTGTGGACAACCCTGTGGATACGCGGTGGAGAATAGGTGCACAACCGGGACCTGACGGTGCGTGAAAGAACGCCCTGAATTCCACGGATGTAGTTCCTCGAAATCACTTGCGCAGAAACCGCCCGAGGGGATAGAACTCTCTTACGCGATTCCGCAAGGAAAAGCGGGGCAACACGAAGGATTGATCGGCGCCCGAGGACTTCGGTCCGAGGAAGTTCGCACGGTGGGTGCGCTGCCGTTCCGGATGTCGAGTTGCCGGTCCGGCGACCACCGCGCTGACCGAAACAGAAGGGCCCGTCGAACGACTCATACTCGCTCGTCGGGCCCTTCGCCTTGGCCGGCCGGACGGCGGTCGCCCAGGCGAGGTGCGACCGCGAAGGATGCGTCCGGTGTGCCCGTGGCCTGCGGGCATCCGTGCGGGATTGCGGGGGCGGTCACGGCGGGAGGCCCAGCTTCCTAGACTCGATCGTGTCGAGATCGGAGCTGTACATGACCAGCCAGTCCCAGTTCGAGCAAGCACCTCAGCACGCCCCCTCCCCGCCCCTGGCGGAGGAGGGCTACCAGCCGCCCGTGACCGAGCCCTTTGCCTATCCGGCTGCCGCCGGCTCGTACCCCGATCAGTCCCTTCAGGTCCCGGAGCCAGGCATCGCCACGGCGACCCCAGTCGGCCACGAGGGCGTGCGCGTCAACGTCGAGGAGCGGCCGGCCTGGTCCATGCCCGGTGGAGCCGCGCTGGTCGGGCTGCTCGTCCTCGGCCTCGTCGCCGTCGGGCTGGGCGCGTTCGGAGCTGTGATCAGCGTCCCGCTCGTCACGATCCTCGGGGTCGTCCTCTTCGTCGCCATGTACGTCGGGCTGACGTCCCTCACCGTCATACAGCCCGGTGAGACGAAGGTGCTGCAGTTCCTCGGCGGCTACGTGGGCACGATCCGCAGGCCCGGGCTGCAGCTCACCACGCCCTTCACGACGAAGCGCCGGGTGTCGGTGAAGGTCAACAACTTCGAGACCCACGAGCTCAAGGTCAACGACTTGGCGGGCAACCCGGTCAACATCGCCGCGATCATCGTCTGGCAGGTCTCCGACACCGCGAAGGCGACGTTCGCGGTGGAGAACTCGCAGCACTTCGTCGAGGTGCAGGCCGAGGCGGCCCTCCGGCACGTGGCGTCGACCCACCCGTACGACAACGCCGACCCCGGTGAGGAGAGCCTGCGCGGCTCGACCGAGCTCGTCGCCGCGGAGCTCGCCCAGGAGGTCGCGGCGCGCGTCGCGATCGCGGGCATCGAGATCGTGGAGGCGCGGATCAGCTCGCTGGCGTACGCGCCGGAGATCGCACACGCGATGCTGCAGCGCCAGCAGGCGGCCGCCGTGATCGCGGCGCGCTCGATGATCGTCGAGGGTGCGGTGGGCATGGTCGAGCAGGCGCTGCGCCGCCTGGAGACGGACTCGGTGGTCCAGATGGACGAGGAGCGCAAGGCGCAGATGGTCGCCAACCTGCTGCTCGTGCTGTGCGGCGACTCGCGGGCGACGCCCGTGATCAACACGAACTCGTAGCGGGGTCGCTACTACTCCTCGTCGAGTTTCGCGGGCTGCATCGCATCGCGCGGCAGCAGCGTCTCGACGTTGCGCCGCCTGACCACCAGGGACGACGCGAGGGCGGCGAGGAGCACGACCGCGCTCGCCAGGGCGAGAGCCCAGCGGACGCCCACGTGGTCGGCCATGAGCCCGATGATCATGGCGCCGATGGGCGCGCTCCCCTGGTTGATCGCCATGTACAGGGCCATGACGCGGCCCCGCATCATGGGGTCGCTCGTGACCTGGACCGTCGAGTTCGTCGTGGTGAGGGCGGTCATGCTCGCGAGCCCGGAGGGGATGAGGACCAGCGCGAAGAACCAGAACGAGGGCGACACGGCCATGAGCAACGTACAGGCCGCCACGCTCGTCATGGCGAGCAGGAGGGTACGGAGCTTCGGCGTGGTCCGCCGCGCGTTGAGGAGCGCGCCGGTGAGGGATCCGATCGCGAGCATCGAGCCGAGCAGCCCGTACTCGGTCGCGCCCTTGTGGAACACCGTCGTCGCCATGAGTGCGTTCGTCACCTGGAAGTTCATCGCGAACATGGTCAGGCAGAAGATCGTCGCCATGATCAGCTGGAGGTCCGGGCGGCTCTTGAGGTAGACCACCGCCTCCTTGAGCGCTCCGCCCCCGCGTCGGGGCGGCGACGGGTGCATCTCGGAGACGTTCAGCGAGATGAGCGCGACGAGCACGGCGAGGAACGATGCGGAGTTGACGAGCATTCCGACGCCGACGCTCCACTTCGCGATGATGATGCCGCCCAGCGCGGGCCCTACGAGACGACCCGCGTTGAACGACGCGGAGTTGAGGCTCACGGCGTTCATGATGAGGTCGGCCGGGACCATCTCCGACGCGAGGGTCATCCGCGCCGGCCCGTCGAATGCCGCGGCGATCCCCTGGGCGCCCGCGAGCGCGTACACCTCCCAGAGCGTGATCCGGCCGCTCATGGTGAGCAGCGCCAGGGCGAGGGAGGTGAGCAGCATCGCCGACTGGGTCACCAGCAGGACCCGGCGCTTCGGGAAGCGGTCCGCGACCATGCCGGTCCACGGCGAGAGCAGTGGCATCCAGATGAACTGGACCGTCGTGATGAAGCCCAGGGCGAAGGCCGAGTTGCGGGTCAGGATGACGAGGACGAGCCAGTCCTGGGCGACGCGTGACACCCAGGTCCCGATGTTCGACACGAGGGCGCCGAGGAAGTAGCGGCGGTAGTTGGGTACTCGAAGAGAGGCGAACGTCGCTCTCGCCGTACGTGCCACAGTCCCATCACCCCGGCGAGACGCTACACCCGCCTCTCAAGGCCTTTCGCATCCCTGAGACGCCTGGAGAGCCCCGGGTCGTCGCATCCTGTTCGCCCCCTGTTCCTCGCCTGAGAGGCGCGGCTCGGACCTGGAGCAGAAGCTCGGATCGGGAGCAGCGGCTCAGACCGGGAGCAGCAGGTCCACGACGGCCTCGGCGTTGACCCGGCCGGCGCCGTGGGCGTACACGATCCGCTCCGCGTCGGGCGCGGCGTCGGCGAGGCCTGTGTGGACGACGACCGTGTCGGGCCGCTGCTCGAGCAGCGTGGCCAGGGCCTCCCCCTCCACGGCGTCCGCTCGCGGCTCGCGGACGACGGCGACAAGGGTTCCCGGCGTCTCGAGGGCAGCGTGCGGACCCCGTACGAGACGGGCCAGTGCTCCGCGGCGATCGAGGGCTTGGGCGAGCGCGAGGGGAGCCTCGCCGGCCGCGATGGAGACCCGGTGACGCAGGTCGGCGACGACGATGGGCGGGTCGCACCGTACGAAGCCGCCTGTACGGACGGCGCGCGCGGCGGCCTCGCGCCCGACCTCCTCCAGCGCGGCGCGGATCTCGGTCAGGGACGCCGAGGGGGAGGTGGTCCCCGTGAGAGTGAGGTTGCGCTCGTGGGAGGCGCGGAGCGCGTCGGCGTCGAGGCGCCCGCTGCGGACGGCGGCGGCGACGCCGTCGACAGCGGCCTCGAAGTCGGCCTGCGCGTCCCGGCCGGTGGGGGAGTCCAGGCACAGCAGGTCGGCGCCGGCCTCCAACGCCCGTACGGCCGCCTCGCCCATGTCGTACAGGTCGGCGACGGCCCGCATCCCCAGCGCGTCGGTGACGATCGGCCCGGTGATCCCGAGCGACCGCACGTGGTCGGTCGCCCAGGACGAGAGCGTCGCCGGGTCCGGGCCCAGGACCGGGACGACGACGTGGGCCGTCATCACCGAGTCGACGCCGCATGTGAACGGCGCCTCGTCGCGACGGGCGAGCACGTCGAGCGGCACGTCGAGGACCGGAAGCGCGAGGTGGCTGTCGGTCCGGGTGGCGCCGTGCCCCGGGAAGTGCTTCCCGCAGGACCGGATGCCGGCGTGCCTCAGTCCTGCGGCGAAGGCCGCTCCGTGCCGGGCGACGAGGTCGGGATCCGCGCCGAACGACCGGACGCCGATGACCGGGTTGAGCGGCTCGCTCGCCACGTCCAGGCAGGGAGCGATCGTGAGGCTGAGTCCCGCGTACGCGAGGAGAGCCCCGTACGCACGCGCGCAGCGCTCCGTGAGGTCGACGTCGTCGACGTCGCCCAGCGCGGCGTTGCCGGGCAGCGACGAGCCCTCGACGTGCTGGATCCGCGTCACGTCGCCGCCCTCCTCGTCGGCGGCGACGATGAGAGGAGGTCGGCCCATGGTCTGGGCGACGCTCTGGAACCGGCTCACCACCGCCGGTGTCGTCTCGACGTCGGGGGTGTTCTCGCCGAAGAGGATGATGCCCGCGAGACCGCCTTCCAGGGCGGGGCGCAGCCACGCCGGGACGGTGAGTCCCGGGAACTGGGCGAGCAGCACACCGTACGCGAGACGGCGAGCGTCCTCACTCCTGCCGGCGACCACGGCGGTCCGGCTTCAGTGGGTCTGCTCGTCCTGCGGGTGATCGCCGGCGTCCTCGTCGGGGTCGTAGAGGTTGTTGGCGGCCCACATCTTCGCCCTGTCGAACCACCTCCGGTGCTCCGACTGCTCGTGACCCGGATCCTCTGAAGCCTCGTCCTGGGACGCGGTCAGGTCGGCAGCGAATGCCTCGTCGCCGGCAGGCGCAACGTCGTCGGACCTCGTGTCCAGGTCGTCGGACCCGGTGACCACGTCGGCCTCGGCAGCGGGGGCGTCGTGGGTCGTGACCTCGCCCGGGATCGGGCCGGACGGATCCCCGGCAGTGCTGGCCACCATCGCGCCACCCTCGTCGCTCACGATGACAGGAGCCGCGGATTCGGCGATGACGGGGTCCTCCGCGGGGGTCGAAGCCTCACCCAGCGGCGGGAAGCCCAGGACCGAGGACACGTCCACGCGGAGGTCGTACGCGGCGCTCGCACCCGCCGCCGCATGGACCTGCTCGTGCGCGGCGACTCCGGGGTCGACGTGGGACGACTTCTCCTGCTCGCCGGCCTGCGCCTCATCGCCCTCCCGCGGAGGGGCGGTGGCGGACCCCGGCTCGGGGATCGGCGTCGTGTCGCCCCTCGGGGGCGGGAACGGTGAGGGCTCCGAGGAGGGCTGGGGCTCGGGGATGACGTACGGCTCCGGTTCGGGGACCTTGAAGGGGGGCAGCCCGGGCGCCGCGTACATGTCGGGCTCGGGGATCGGCGTGGTCACGAGGCCGGGGGAGAAGGATGCAGGCTCGGCGACCGAAGGCTGTGGTTCCGGGATCGTCAGTACTTCGGGTTCCGGAACGTACAGGCCGGACGTCTCGGGCTCGAGCGCGTCAGCCGGCTGCGGCTCGGGCGGCAGCTCCGGCTCGGGCTCGGCGACCTGGAAGGGGCTGGAACCGGGCATGGAGGGTACGGCCGGTGTGCCGCCCCAGACGCCCCAGGTGCTCGCCGCGGCGAGCGCGGCTGCGGCCGCTCCGGTCAGTCCGACGCTGTGGTCCGGCTCAGCCCCGGTCTCCGACGGCGCCTCGGCCATGGCGTCACCCTCCTCGGTCCGAGCATCGCCCTCCTCCGTGGCGGCCTCGGCTGAGGTCTCCACGACGGGAGCTGTGGTGGGCTCCGGCTCCCAGTCGACGAGGTCCAGGTCCTGGGCGTCGTCGGGCGCGACCAGCGGCTCGGCATCAGGCTCGCCTGCCGCGGTCTCGGGTTCGTCGGCCTCCGACTGGGACGTCGGCTCGGCCTGAGTGACCTCGGGCTCCGCGAAGGCCGCAGCCTCGGCCGTCTCCGCAGCGGCGGGCTGCGTCTCCTCGTCAGACCCCTGGTCCGCGGGGGCGATGGTCTCCTGCTCCATCACCTCGTCGACGCGCGTGTGGCTGGCCGGCTCCCAGCTGGAGCGCCACTCCTCGATGAAGTCGTCGTCATCCTCGATCGCGCCGTACAGGCGATCCTGTCCGTAGCCGGTGTTGCTCACTGATGACTCCTCACGCGGGGCACGGGCGCCTCGGCGCCCAGACCAGCCTATGGAGCCTGGCGCACCCCTGTCACGCAAAGGGATGAACTGCCCGGCGAGTCGCCCCCGGCCGCCCACGAGCCGGCCTCGCTCTCAGGGTGTCCTCCGAAAGGGCCTTCGAGAGCGACTTCGTCGAACATGAGCACCTGCCCCGACCGGCTGCATGAGCACGGTGTTGTCGCCCTCGAACGTCGCGAAGATGTCGACGTCGGTGCGCAGCAGGTTCTCCGTCATGAAACCGGCACCCCCGCGAGCTCGGTGGGCGCCGTGCCGTCGACGGCGGCGGTGACGCCGCGGGTGAAGGTCGCGGTGATGAGGCGGATGAGGTCGGAGCGTGGCATCGACGCGCTGCCTCCCGCCTCGAGCCAGTGGCCGGTCGCGGTGCGGATGAAGCCGACGATCCCGAACGCGAGGGTCTCGACCGCCCCTCCGCTCGTGCCGCGGCGGCGCTGCTCGTTGCGGATGGCCTCGGCGAGCTCGACGGCGATCCTGTCGGCGATGCCGGTGGCGGGGTCCCCTGCGCCGGCAGGCAGACCCGCCGGGCGGTTCATGACGAAGAGGTAGATGTCGGGGTCGCGGTCGACGAGGCCGATGTACGCGTCGGCGAGGTCACGCACGAGGTCGGCGACCTGGCCGCCGTCGCGCAGGGACGCGAAGCGGGGTCCGACCTCGCCGAGGATGTTCGACGCGACGCGGTCGGCGACCGCCAGGTACAGACCGTTGCGGTCCCCGAAGTAGCGGTAGAGGACCGTCTTGCTCGTGCCGGAGGCGACAGCGATCTCGTCGACGGTCACCGAGGCGCCATGCACCCGGATGGCGCGCAGCGCCGCGTCGACGAGGGCGGCCCGCCGCTCGACGCGGTGCTCCTCCCAGCGGGTGTCCCGCCCGTCCCGGTGATCCATGGCGGCGAGGGTACCGCGTACTCGACGTACCTGCTACTGTCCGTATCGGGTTGCTTGTACCCCTCGGCACCGTCCAAGGAGACGCATGACTGACCACACCGCCGTCGTCGTGGGCGGCAACCGGATCCCGTTCGCCAGGGCACACGGCGCGTACAGCCGGGCGAGCAACGTCGACATGCTCACTGCCGCCCTCGACGGGCTCGCGGCACGGTTCGGCTTGGCCGGACGTCGCGTGGGCGAGGTCGTCGGCGGCGCGGTGTTCAAGCACAGCCGCGACTTCAACCTCACCCGCGAGGCCGTTCTCGGCTCCTCCCTCGACCCGCACACGCCCGCGTGCGACCTGCAGCAGGCCTGTGCGACCGGTCTCGAAGCCACGATCTACGTGAGCAACAAGATCCGTCTCGGCCAGATGGTCGACGGGATCGCAGGGGGCGCGGACAGCGTCTCCGACTCTCCCATGGCCATCTCGGACGGCTTGCGCCGCGCGCTTCTCGCCGCGAACGCCGCCAAGACCGTGCCCGCGCGCCTTGCCGCGCTCGCGTCGATCAGGCCGGGCCACCTCGTCCCCGACCCGCCGGGGATCACCGAGCCACGTACGGGCCTGTCGATGGGAGAGCACCAGGCCCTCACCACCATGCGCTGGGGTATCACGCGCGGCGAGCAGGACGAGCTCGCCCTCGCCAGCCACCAGAACCTCGCCCGCGCCTGGAGCGAGGGCTTCTTCGACGACCTCGTCACCCCTTACCTCGGTGTGACCAAGGACCAGGGTGTACGGGGCGACACGACGATCGAGAAGCTCGCCGCTCTCAAGGCCGTGTTCGGTCGGGGCGAAGGCGCCACGATGACCGCGGGCAACTCGACGGGGTTCTTCGACGGCGCAGCCGTCACGTACCTCGCGGACGCCGACTACGCGGCGGAGCACCACCTCCCGGCACTGGCCCGGGTCGTCGACGCGGAGGTCGCGGCAGTCGACTACACGATCGGCGGGGAGGACCTGCTGCTCGCGCCGACGTACGCGATCCCCCGGCTGCTCGCACGCAACGGCCTCACGTGGCAGGACTTCGACTACTACGAGATCCACGAGGCGTTCGCCGCGACCGTGCTGGCGACGCTCGACGCGCTCGCCGACGAGACGTACTGCCGTGAGCGGCTCGGTCTCCCCGAGGCGCTCGGCGAGATCGACCGTGGAGCCCTCAACGTCAACGGCTCCTCGCTCGCGGCCGGCCACCCGTTCGCCGCCACCGGCGGGCGCATCGTCTCCACGCTGGCGAAGCTGCTCCACCAGCGCGGAACGGTCGACGGGCGTCCCGCCCGGGGCATCGTGTCCATCTGCGCCGCCGGCGGACAGGGCGCCGTCGCGATCCTGGAGGCCTGCTGATGCCCGCGAAGCGCGACCCGCTCGAGGTCATCGCCACGTCGCCGCTCGCGAGGGCCGTCGTCTCGTCGCCGCTCGGCCGCTCGGTGGCCGCGAAGCTCGGTGTCTCGCCGGCCCCCGAGCTGCGACGCGGCCGTACGCTTCCCGCCGGCCCGGTGGTGCTGGCCGCCCTCCACGACGGGACGCTCGCAGCCCGCACGCTTGCGCTGCTCGGGATCGACACCGTCGCACCCGTCGTCGACACCCCGGACGCCCGTACGGTCGGCGAGTCCGGACGGCCCGTACCGCCGGCGTACGAGGGCCGCATCGGCGCGCTCGTCCTCGACCTCACGGCACTGCGGGTCGTCGAGGACCTCGAGTACGCGCGCGGCGTGCTGCGTCCTGCGGTCCGCGCCCTCGAGAGGAGCGGGCGGGTCGTCGTCGTCGCCCGCGCGCCCGAGTCGTACGACGAGCTCGAGCCGCGCGTCCTGGCACAGGGGCTCGACGGCCTCAACCGGACGGTGGCGAAGGAGCTGCGCGGCGGAGCCACGTCGAACCTCGTCTGGGTGGACCCCGACACCACACCCCAGGCGCTCGCGTCGACCGTGCGCTTCCTCCTCGAGGGACGATCGGCGTACGTGGACGGGCAGTCGTGGCGGGTCGCGGCAGCGGCGGTCGACGACGACGTGGCGACGGCCGTCCGCCCGTACGAGGGCAGGATCGTCGCCGTCACGGGAGCAGCCAGGGGGATCGGAGCCGCGATCGCCCGCACCCTCGCGCGCGACGGCGCGACGGTCGTGGGCATCGATGTGCCCGCCTCGGGCGAGGCGCTCGCCACGGTGGTGAACGAGATCCACGGCACGGCGCTCCAGCTCGACATCACCCTCCCCGACGCCGGCGAGCGGATCGCGGCGCACGTGGCCGAGCGGTACGGGCAGGAGGCGCGCCTCTACGCGGTCGTTCACAACGCGGGAATCACGCGCGACCGGATGCTCGCCAACCTCGAAGAGAAGGGCTGGGCCGCGGTCCTCCAGGTCAACCTGGCCGCCCAGCTCCGCATGAACGAGGCATTGCTCGACGGCCGCGTCGGCGGGCTCGTGGACGGCGGCAGCATCGTGGGGATCTCCTCGACGTCCGGCATCGCCGGCAACAAGGGCCAGGCCAACTACGCGACGAGCAAGGCGGCGATCGTCGGGCTCGTGCGGGCGATGGCCCCGCGTCTCGCCTCGCGAGGCATCACCGTGAACGCCGTCGGGCCCGGCTTCATCGAGACGGAGATGACCGCCGCGATCCCGTACCTGCAGCGCACGATCTTCCAGCGCTCGAACAGCCTGTCCCAGGGCGGGAAGCCCGTCGACGTGGCGGAGACGATCGCCTACCTCGCGGATCCCGCCTCGGCCGGCGTGACGGGCCAGGTCGTGAGGGTATGTGGTCAGTCACTGGTGGGGCAGTAGGAGGTTCTCGTGACAGAACGCGTGGTGCTCGACGCGGCGCCGCAGCTGGCGCCGATGCTCGTGTCGTCGATGGTCAGGGGGCTCGTGCGGCGGGCGACCGGGAGACGTCCCGGCACCCTGCCGGACCGTGAGGTCGTCTGGACCCACGGCCAGGACGTGGACCGTGTCGCCGCCTACCAGCGGCTGTGCGGGTTCGCGGTCCGCGACCTCGTCCCCGCGACGTGGATCCACGTCCAGGCGTTCCCGCTCCAGATGGAGCTCATGTCCGCGCCCGACTCGCCCTTCGCGCTGGCCGGCATCGTGCACGTCACCAACTCGATGACCCTGTACCGGCCAGTGTCGGTACGGGAGGAGCTGACGCTCTCGAGCTCGTACGGCCCGCCGCGCGAGCACCGCCGCGGTGTCCTCCTCGACCTCGTCGGCGAGGCCCATGTGGGGACCGAGCTCGTGTGGCGCGGCGTGTCGGCCTACCTCGTGCGAGGGGAGACGCTGCCCGGCATGCTTCCGGAGGCGCAGCCCGGCGGCGTGCACCTTCCCCCCGACGTCGAGGTCGACGCTGACACCGTGTGGCGGCTCCGGGCAGACCTGGGCAGGCAGTACGCCCGGGTGTCCGGCGACATGAACCCCATCCACACGTCGGCACTGGGCGGGAAGGCGTTCGGGTTCCCTCGCGCGATCATCCAGGGGATGTGGACGCACGCCCGCGTCCTCGCGGCGCTCGAGCCCCGGCTGCCCGACGCGTACCGGATGGACGTCCGCTTCACGAAGCCCATCCTGCTGCCGTCCTCCGTACGTTTCGGAGCCCACCTCGACGGGGACTCCTGGACAGCCGTCGTGCGTGAGCGCGCGGGCTCCAAAACCCATCTCGTGGCCCGGATCAGCGGCGCCGACAGAGTGCCGAACGTGCCTTGAGTCTGGTCGGCTCAAGTCCTATGCTGTTAGCACTCGAACTATTGGAGTGCTAATCAGAGGAGGACATCATGGCCCGCACGTTCGACCCGTTCCGTGAGATCTTCGGAGAGGCCCCTCGTACGGTCGGCATGCCCATGGACCTGGTTCGTACCGGTGACGACTTCGTCGTCTCGATCGACCTCCCTGGCGTCGACCCGTCGAGCATCGACATCGATGCCGAGGAGCGGACGCTGACGATCCGCGCGACCCGCAACACCCAGACCGACGAGGGCCAGTGGCTGGTCCGCGAGCGTCCTACGGGCACGTTCGCGCGCCAGCTGACGCTGGGCAACGGTCTGGCGCTCGACCGGGTGAAGGCCGGCTACGCCGACGGCGTGCTCACCTTGCACATCCCGGTCGCCGAAGAGGCGAAGCCCCGCAAGATCGCGGTCAGCCACTCCGGCGGGCAGCAGTCGATCGAGAGCGACAAGCCCATCGAGGGCGAGGTCGCGCAGTCGAAGGAGCCCCAGGGGTCGCTGGCCAGCTGACGCTCCACGGACGACGGCCCCCCGCACCACGCGTGCGGGGGGCCGTTCCGTGTGCGGCGGGTGTGGGGCGTCTTCTCAGGGCTTGCGCGCCAGCACGTACAGGCGGCTCGTCGGGGACTCGATGTCGGGCAGTGGCGACCGCACGTACCACTCGCTGATCTCGAGGCCCGCGCCCGTGACCGCGCTGAGGACGACGTCGGGGTCGTGAAGGACGAAGTCCACGTCGACGACGTGCCCCAGAAGCTCGGTGACGTGACGGGTCTCCGGACCCATGTGGAGGGCGAGCGCCAGGGCTCCCCCGTGGGCGAGGGTCGAGGCGAGCGCGCCGATGGCACCGGACAGCTCGGACTCCGTGAGGTGGACGAGCGCGTACCACGCGGTGATCGCCGACCACCCCGCTGCCGTGCGGGGTCGCAGCAGGCGCCGCAGGTCGCCGACCTCGAACGTCACCTCAGGGTGTCGCGCGCGAGCCTCCGCAACCATGCCGAAGGACGTGTCGATGCCGGTGACGGCGGCTCCAGCGGCCGCGAGCCGTGCTGCGACGTGGCCCGGTCCCGTGCCGACGTCGACGACCGGTCCGTCGGCCCCCGCGGCGATCCGGTCCAGCAGCCACGCGTCGAACGGCTTGTGGCACAGCTCGTCGTCGTACTGCTCCGCGTACGCTTCGGCGACGACGTCGTACGTGCGCTGTACGGCCTGGTCGCGCACTTCGGGGCCCTCGGCGAGCGCGGCCTCCCGGTCGACGGCCGGCGCCGGGACAGCCTCCCCCGTGGGCAAGGGGCCCAGGAGGTGCACCCAGCGGCGGTCCTGCTCCCGCGGGCGCAGCTCGAGCTCCCGCACGAGGGCCGGCTCCCGCTCGGCCATCGCTCTGAGCGTCTGCTCGACGGAGGAGCGGTCCGGGAAGACGTGCAGCCGCTCGGTCCGCGTGCGCAGCTCACCCGGGGCCTGGGCGCCGCGGAGCAGCAGCACGGTGAGGAGCGCCCGCTCCCCCTCGTCGAGGTCGATGACCTGGTCGAGTGCCTGCGCGTACTTGACGGTCCGGGACCCCGACGTCCACACGAACCGCACGAGGTCGCGCTTCTTGAGCCGTCTGAGGGTCTCGTCGACCTCCGACTCCGTGTAGTCGACGACCGGGTCGCGGCTCGAGGCCTGGTTGCTCGCGGTCCGTACGGCGTTGAGCGTCAGGGGGTAGGAGGCAGGCACGGTCAGCTGCTTCTCCAGCAGGCTCCCCAGCACGCGCTGCTCCCGGACGTCCAGGACGGGCAGGTCCATGCGCACACTGTACGGAGGGGCGAGTCCCGGGGATCAGACGATGCGGCCGCAGGCACTCAATCGACTGAGTCCTCCTGGTCGAGACCGTCCCGAGCAGCAAGCCTCGGTGTCCACGGCCCTCCGCGGACGACGAGGGTGGCGGCGTCCCGGTCTCGATAGAGGGCCTCCATCGATCGCATGACGTCCTGGTTGGGGCGCTCCCCTAGCCGGAGTGGAACGTTGTCAGAGGCAGCATCGAGGTCGAGATCCCTCAGGTCCTCGAAGTGTCGGATGGCATGGTCTCGCATCGTCAGGAGGACGTCACGCCGCCTCGGGTTGTAGGCGACGTTCATCGTCTCCCGCGGGTCGCGTCGGCGGTCGATCAGGTACTCGCGCTTGTCGTGCGCCGACCAGATGTACTTCCACTCAGCCGTGATCACCGCGTACAGGCCGAGTTCGGCCTCCTGGTACTGCCCGTAGATCTCGCTCGGTCTCGCCGAGTCGATGAGGCTCACGCCGTCACGCGACTCGTAGGTGACGTGGGCCAGGTCAAGCAACGTGGGGTAGACGTCGAGCAGGGACGCGAGCTCGCGAGTTCGCTCTGCCCTGATACCGGGGCCGGCGAGCACAAAGGGGATGCGCGCCGCCGCGTCGAGGAACGAGCGTTTGCCGTAGCTCCCGTAGTCCCCGAGGAACTCACCGTGGTCCGCGGCCAGCAGGATGTAGGTGTTCTCCTGCAGACCCTTCTCCTCGAGGGCCCTGAGGATCCGGCCGATCTGGGAGTCCACATACGAGACGGAGGCGAAGTAGTACGCCCTGAGCAGCTGGTCCAGACGCCGGCTGCGCCCTCCGTCCCGGTACTTGTAGCGGTTCTGCAGCTCGTTGTAGCACGTGCGGAGTTCGGCCGACCCTTGCGGCTCGAACGGCTCGGGCATGACCGATGGCTCGAACCTCCGGTGCCACGGGGAGGGCGGCGCGAAGGGCGGATGCGGAGCGATGAAGCCCGACCACAAGAGGAAAGGCTTCTCGTCCGACTGCTCGTCGAGGAAGCGGATCGATCGGTCCGCGACCCAGTGCGAGTGGTGCAGTCGCTCTGGAACGGGGGACAGCTGCGGGATGTAGTACATCTCGTCACGAAGGCCGTGCGGATGCTCGACATAGGAGAACCCCTCAGCTTCGACGAACGCCAGATAGTCGTCGGTCTCAGGAGTGCCGAACTCCTCGCCGATGTCGCGGGAGCTGAAGCCCCGAAGCGCTTGAAGATCCGGAGTGAAGTGCATCTTGCCCACGCCGTGCGTGCGGTACCCGTTGGCCGTGAGCGCATCCATGAACGTCGACGCATCGGACATCGGCATCTCGTTCTCGAAGCAGTCGCCATGCTGTGGCTCGAGGCCCGTGATCATCGAAGAGCGCGCCGGAACGCATACCGGAGAGGGTGTGTACGCGGACTCGTAGACGCGCCCTCGCGCGGTGAGGGCGTCCAGCACCGGGGTGTCGACGATGTCGTTCCCCCACGCACCGATTGCGTCGGCGCGCAGCTGGTCACAGAAGAGGATGACGAAGTTCGGCCTGCTCTCGTCAGCCATGGTGCGGACTCAGAGCCCCGCAGGGACGTCATCAGCCTTGACGCCCACCATGGCCAGTGAATCGGGACGCTTGGGCATCCAGATGACACCGATGAGGACGCTGGCGGCCACCGCCGCGAACAGGATCCAGGCGAAGGCCTGGAAACTGTGTGCCACCAGGAGCGGAGTGAAGACGCTCCAGATGGCGAGCACTACCTTCTGCGCGAAGATGATGAAGCCCTGCGCGGTGGAACGGACCATGGTGGGGAACAGCTCCTGGCACCAGACGCGGTACAGCTGCTCCTGTCCGCATGACGCCGAGAGAGAGAAGAGCACGACGAAGGCGCCGACGAACAGCGGGTTCGACAGGGGCAGGAAGATCACGATGAGAAGCGACAACGCCGTCAGGGCGCCGGCCAACCCGTAGAGCACTCGCCGGTTCACACGGTCCACCAACGGCATGAACAGGACGAACACCCCGAGCCCGGTGAGGCCGTAGTACAGGGCGTTGAAGCCGACGCTGGCCGCCTGGGTCTGAGCGCCGACGGTCTTCAAGATGTATGGCAAGAAGAAGCCGAAGGTGCCAAGAGCGATGGCGCCGAGAGAATGCACGATGAACACGAAGAACAGGCGTCCGCTGTAGTTCTGGAAGAGAGAGCGGATCTGGCTCAGATCGAAGGACTGGGAGGCGCGAGCGTTGACCCACATCTCAGACTCCGAGAGGCGCCGGCGCAGGACCCAGGTGATGAGGGCAATGAGTGCCAGGTGGACGAAGACAATTCGGATCCCCATCAAGCCCATGTCCGCCAAGCCGAATGCGAGAAGCAGGACCACGACAGGGCCGGCACTCCAGAAGACGGAGGTGAGCCCGACCAGACTTCCCCGCCTGTGGTCGGGGGCGATCTCGCCGATGAGCGCCCAGGACGTGGGTACGTCGGCACCGATCGCCAAACCCATGATGATCATGCCTGCGAAGAGCATCCAGGTCCCGCTCGCGAAGATGATGAACAGGGCGCCGAGGATGTACACGAGCAGGTCGTACTGGTACACGCGCTTGCGTCCGAGGTGGTCGCCCAGGATGCCCCCGACCAGTGCACCTGCCGCATAGGCACCCGCATTAACACCCAGGGCAGCGAGCAGGCCCAGCACGGTGGGGCTGATCCCGAAGGCCTTCGTCCAGAGCGCGAGGCCGGCTGAAGCGGCAACGATGCCGCCGGCATCGAGGTAGTCGGCCATGCAAGCGAGGATGACCCGCTTCCAATCGACCTTGTGATGGATAGTTTCCCGCCGTGCGGTCATGGACATCTCCTTTGATGATCCCGACTTTCAATCGATTGAATTGGGCGTCACGATAGTCGCCCATGCACACAGTCGCAAGCGGATGAGCCAATGTCCGCCCAGGCGCCGACCGCTGGAGAAGACGCCTGTCCCAGGTGTGTGAAGGTGATGGGATGCAGGCATCACCGCCCTGCGCCTGCCGTCACGACCCACGTGGATGGGGTGAGGAAGGTCCTGATGAACGAGCGATGGGATGGCCAGACGAACCCGCGTAACCGCTCAGCGCTGGTCGCTGTCCGCCAGATCCAGCTGACAGCCGCACGACTCTCGCTGGATCAGCTGGGGGCCCAAGCTGTCCCGGTCGAACGCGCCGTGCCGACCGCTCGCTTCCGCCAGTAACATACGGCCGGCCTGCGCGCCCATGCGCGCGGGGAAGACCGCAACGGATGTGAGCGCGGGCGTTGTGAGGAGTCCCGAGGATAGTCCATCAATTCCTACGACCGCGCAGGATCGTCCCCGAGCGTCGATCGCCAGAGCACGAAGCAGCCCGATCGCGATCGAGTCACTGTGACACAAGATGGCGTCCGGCAGGGTGGCATCGGAACGCAGCCGCTCGCGGGCCGCTTGGAACGCAGCCAGGGGCCTCGGCCCTGTCGTGATGTTCCAGGTCTTGTCATCAACAAGACCCGCTCGGCGGAGGTAGGCGCTGAACAACCGGCTCCGGTTCTTCCTCGGCGAGGCGTCCGAAAGCCCTCCGAAATACCCGGCGCTTCGGATCTTATGGACCTCCACCAGGTGCCTCAGAGCCATCTCGATGAGTGCCGAGTCGTCCGTCCCGACGAAGCTGAAGCGACTGCCTGGCACGTCCCGGTTCATGAGCACCGTCGGCACCTTGGACCGGTTGAGCAACTCCAGGTCCTCCGACCGCGTGCCCAGCGCGGGGATGAGGACGATCCCCATGGCACGCTCTTCGATCAGAGCCGTGAGGATCTCTGTCTGGACGTCGATCTTCTCGCGTGTGTTCGACAGAGCCACGATGTGGTGCTGAAGCATGCTCGAGTCCTGGAGCCCGAGGGCAGCCTCAGAGGCGAACGGACTTGTGATGTCCGGAACGACGAGCCCGACAACGTTTCGCCGGCTCTTTCGCAGGTCGGCCGCGCGCCGGTTGTACACGTACCCAAGACGATCGGCCTCGTTGCGAACACGCTCGCGCGTCGACGCGGCCACCAGGTCACTGCCGCCCAACGCGAGGGAGACGGTGGACACCGACACGCCCAACGAACGAGCGATGTCGAGCATCCTCGTGCTGACGCTTCCCCTGCTGACGTCGTCCACCCCTAGATTCTCTCAGAGCCTGCGGCCTATCCCAGAGGGCTCTCTGCACGGCCGGACTGGGTCCGACCCACGAATCTCCTCAGTACCAGCCGTGCGCGCTCTTGAAGGACCAGGCGCCGCAGGGGGTCGAGTACCGGCTCTGGACGTAGCCGAGCGCCCAGGTGATCTGCGTGGCGGGGTTGGTCCGCCAGTCGGCACCGGCCGTCGCCATCTTGCTGCCGGGCAGTGCCTGCGGGATGCCGTACGCGCCGGACGACGGGTTGGTCGCCGTGGCCTTCCACCCGGACTCGTTCATGATGATGTTGTTGAAGCACTGGAACTGGCTGTCGCCCCAGCCGTACTTGCTCGCCATGATCTGCCGTGCGATGTCGCGGGGGTCGGTGCTCGACGGGTCGTAGCCCTGGGACTTCTTCTGCGCCGCCTTCTGCGCCGCCTGCTGCTGGGCGACCTGCTGGGCCCGCAGGTCGTCTGCGGCCTTGGCGATCTCGCCGGACAGTGCGGACAGCTGGGTGGTCCGGGCCTCGACCGCTCCCTCGATCGAGGCCAGCTGGATCCCGCGCTCCTCGATGCTGGCGCGCGAGAGCGTCGCATCGACGGTCCGGACCGCGGTCGCGGCTGTCTCCGGGGTCGACGGCGTGGGGGAGGATCCCCCGACGACCGAGGCCACTGCGGCGACGACTGCGAGGGCCAGCCTGATCGGGTAGCTCAGATGCACGTCTCTGATGATTACATAAGAGACGCGTTCAGGAAAATCTCAGGAGAAGTTGCCTATCTCGATCCTCCGCGGAGTCCCGAACCTGTGGGCTGTCACGCACACCGCCTGCTCCCTCAGGAAGGGCAGGAGCTCGACCCGGCCAGCCCTGGTCACACGGTTGTCGTACAGCGCCATGTCCGGCGAGCCGTGGGTCGCCCTGGCGGTGGCTGCGGCGGATGCGCCCACGAGGCGTACCCGGCCCCCCTTCTCGGCGATCTGCTCCGCACGCGCGGCCCACTGGGCGTCGTCCTCGGCCCACCACGTCACGCCGGCACTGCCGAGGTACGTCTCGACGCCCCGCTCGTAGCGCCGCGCGCTCACGGACACCCGCGACCCGGCCCGCAGGCCGGCGACCACGACGCGGAGGAGGTCGACGACACGCGTCCCTTCGAACCGGACGGTGACGGGGACGGCTTGGTAGCGGAACGCGTTCTGCTCTCGGACGAGCCCTGTCACGTCGCGGACGACGCCCAGCTCCTCGGCCCACACGGTCGCGTCCGTGGCGAGAGCCTGCCGCAGCCACGCCACGTCCTCGTTGCCGACGCCGGCACCTTGTGCCGCTGCGACCGCTGCGGCGGTGATGGCGTCGGCGCTCGAGGGGACAGCCGTTGCCGGCGCGTCGGCCCACCGCGTCAGGCCGTACAGGTAGTTCGGGCCGCCCGCCTTCCAGCCCGCGCCGACCACGGACCGCTTCCACCCCCCGAACGGCTGCCTCTGGACGATGGCGCCCGTCGTACCGCGGTTGACGTAGAGGTTGCCGGCCTCGATCCGAGCGAGCCACTGCTGGATCTCGGCGTCGTCCAGGGAGTGCAGGCCGCTGGTGAGGCCGTACGAGATCTGGTTGACGATGTCGATGGCCTCGCCGAGCGTCTTGGCCGTCATGATGCCGAGCACCGGGCCGAAGTACTCGACGAGGTGGTACTCGGAGCCCGGCTGCACGCCGAGGCGGATCCCCGGACGCCACAGCGTCCCGGCGTCGTCGAGGCGCCGCGGCTCCACGAGCCACGACTGTCCGGGCTCGACGCTGGTCAGCGCCCGGAGCAGCTTGTCCTCCGCCGGCCCGATGAGCGGCCCGATGCGCGACGACGCCTCCCACGGCATGCCGACCGTGTACGCGCTCACCGCGTCGACGAGCTGACGCCGGAAGCGCTCGGAGGTGGCGACGGAGCCGACCAGCACGACGAGCGAGGCCGCCGAGCACTTCTGGCCCGCGTGGCCGAACGCCGAGTAGACGACGTCCTTCGCGGCAAGGTCGAGGTCGGCGCTCGGGGTCACGATGATGGCGTTCTTTCCGCTCGTCTCCGCGAGCAGCGGCAGGTCGGGACGGAACGACCGGAACAGCTCCGCGGTCTCGTACGACCCGGTGAGGATCACCCGCTCGACCCGCTCGTCGCGGATGAGCCGCTCGCCCAGCGACCGGTCGTCGAGCTGGACGCACGCGAGGGCGTCGCGGGGGACGCCGGCCTCCCAGAGGGCTTCGACCATGACCTGGGCGCTGCGGCGCGACGGGTGCGCGGGCTTGATGATGACCGGGGAGCCGGCGGCGAGGGCGGCGAGCGTCGAGCCGGCGGGGATCGCCACGGGGAAGTTCCAGGGCGGTGTGACGACGGTGAGACGGACGGGCTCGGGCCGGGCGCCGTCGACCTCGTCCAGCGCCTGGGCGGACACGGCGTAGTAGTGGGCGAAGTCGATGGCCTCGGAGACCTCCGGGTCTCCCTGCTCGAGCACCTTGCCGCACTCAGCGCCCATGATCTCGAGCAGGTCGGCGCGGTGCGCCTCGAGAGCGTCGCCCGCGGCGTGCAGGATGCGGGCGCGCCCGTCGGCGCCGAGGTCGCGCCACGCGGCACCGGCCGCGACCGTACGGGCCAGGAGTGCGCCGAGGTCGTCGGCGGAAGCCACGTGCGTGATGGCCGTGCCCAGGGTGGACGTCTGCATGCGTGCCCGGATCCCGTCGGCCCACGCACGGTTCGCTGCGATCGCCGGGTCGCTGTCGGGGGTGTTCTCGAAGGGGCGACGTACGGGCTGGCGCGCGGCCGGGACCGGGGTGGGCGGCTGGGTGCGGTCCTGCACACGGTTCGGGGTCGGCACGGTCGTCGGCATCTCCGCGACGGAGGCGAGGAACCGGTCGCGCTCACGGGCGAACATCGCGGGGTCGTCGAGGTCGAAGACCGCGGACATGAAGTTCTCGCTCGACGCGCCCTCCTCGAGGCGGCGGATGAGGTAGGCGATCGCGACGTCGAACTCGTCCGGGTGGACGACGGGCGTGTAGAGCAGGATCGAGCCGGCGTCGCGGCGGACGACCTCCGCCTGTGCCGACGCCATGCCGAGGAGCATCTCGACGTCGACGGCCTCGGTGACCCCCCGCTGGCGCGCCAGGAGCATGGCGAGCGCGACGTCGAACAGGTTGTGGCCGGCGACCCCCACCCGTACGGCGCGCGTGTGCTCGGGACGCAGCGCGTAGTCGAGGACGGCTTTGTACGAGGCATCCGTGGCCCGCTTCGATCCCCAGGTCGCCAGCGGCCAGCCGTGGATCTCGGCGTCGACGTTCTCCATGGGCAGGTTCGCGCCCTTGACGACCCGCACCTTGATCGGCGCGCCGCCGGAGACCACACGCTCAGCCGCCCACTCCTGCAGGCGGATCATCGCGCCGAGGGCGTCCGGCAGGTACGTCTGGAGCACGATCCCGGCGGAGTAGTGGCGGAGCTCCGGCCGCTCGAGCAGCGTCGTGAAGACGGCGATCGTGAGGTCGAGGTCCTTGTACTCCTCCATGTCGAGGTTGATGAACGTGGCCGGGGTCGTGGTCGCGGCGAGCTCGTACAGGGGCGCGAGCGCCTCGACGGCGTCCGCCACCGCCGCGTTGAACGCCCACGGCGTGTGCGGGGCGACGACGGCCGACACCTTCACGGAGACGTAGTCGACGTCGTCGCGGGCGATGAGCGCCCGCGTCCCGGCGAGACGCTTCGCGGCCTCACCCTCCCCGAGGATCGCCTCGCCGAGGAGGTTGAGGTTGAGCTGCACCGACCCGTCGGCCTTGAGCTTCGTGATCGCGCCGCCGAGGCGCGCGTCGCTCGCGTCGATGATGAGGTGGCGCACCAGGTGGCGCAGCACGCGACGGGCGGCGGGGATGACGAGCCGGGGTGTCACGGGTCCCAGGGCGGCTCCGACGCGGAACAGGGCCCGCATCGGCAGCGGCAGGAACCGAGGCATGATCGGCAACAGCTCGCGCAGCGCACGGCCTGCGACGTGCAGGTCCTCGGGCCGCACGACGCGGTCGACGAAGCCCACGGTGAAGTCGAGGCCGTTCGGGTCGCGAAGGACGTCGGCGAGGAGCTTCGCCGAGGAGTCGGGTTCGATGTCGCGGCTTGCCGCGAGCCAGGTCCGTACCTGCTCGACCGCCGCATCGGCGAGGCCCGCGACCTCGTCGGTGGCCGGGACGTAGGGAGCCGTCCGCTCGGCGTGTGTGGTCATGGCGATGCCTTCCGTCGGCGACTCCTCCCAGTCTCCCCTCGACGATCATTCGAGAAAAGCGAGCAATCATGACGGGTAATGTTCGTCAACAACGGCTGGTGTGATCGAGAGGTGGGCGATGTACGAGCTGAGGCGGCTGCGGCTGCTCCACGAGCTCTCGCTGCGGGGCACGCTGGCGGCGGTGGCCGATGCCCTCTCGTACAGCCCGTCGACGATCTCGTCGCAGCTCTCCGTGCTCGAGCGGGAGGCCGGTGTTCCCCTGCTGGAGCCGGACGGGCGCCGCGTGCGGCTCACACCCGCCGGCCAGGTACTGGCCGCACACGCCGCCCGGGTCCTCGCTCTCGAGGAGTCCGTGCGTGCCGAGCTCGCCGCCGTGCGTCCGGGCCTCGCGACGGTACGGCTCGCGGTGATCCAGTCCGTGGCGCAGTCGATCGTGCCGCGCGCGCTCACGCTCCTGAGGGAGCGCGAGCCAGGGCTGCGCGTCGAGATCGCCCAGGTGCCTCCGGAGGAGGGCCTGTTCGAGCTCACCGCACGGACGTTCGACCTCGTGGTGGCCGAGCAGTATCCCGGCCATACGCGGGCGCACGCCGAGGGAATCGAGCGTCACCCGCTCGGTGCGGACCCGATCCGTCTCGCGCTGTCTCGGGACGACCCGGCGCGTCAGCTGGGCGACCTTCGCGACAGGGCCTGGGTACTCGAGCCCGCCGGCACGGCCGCGCGGGCGTGGGCCGTGCAGCAGTGCCGGGCTGCGGGCTTCGAGCCGGACGTCAGGTACGAGCTCGCCGACCTGACGAGCCACGTACGCCTGGTCGCGGCGGGTCATGCCGTCGGGCTGATCCCCGACCTGGTGTGGGCCGGACAGCCGCCGCCGGTACGGCTGCTGCCCCTGCCCGGTGAGAACGTCCGCGACCTGTTCCTCGCCACCCGTACCTCCTCAGCGGGTCGTACGGACCTCGCCGCCGTCGGCCGGGCGCTGTCCGACGCACTCGCCGAGCTGGGCCGCCAATAGCGGTCGTCGCGGCGGCACGCGGCAGCTGACGGCTCGCGTGTCAGCCGGACCTCGCGAGCGACGAGCAATGGCCGGGGTCCTCACTCGGTGCGGCGGGCGCCACCGGCGGGTGTGGCGAGGAAGAACGCGGGCTTGCGGAACCCCTTGCGCTCGTACGAGGCGAGGATCGCCTTCTCGACGCCGGGTACCAGGCGCTCGGGCACGAGCGCGATCGCTGAGCCGCCGAAGCCGCCGCCCGTCATCCTGGCTCCGAGGGCGCCCGCCTCGAGCGCCGCGTCGACCGCGGCGTCGAGCTCCTCGCACGAGACCTCGAAGTCGTCGCGCAGCGACAGGTGCGACGCGGTGAACAGCAGGCCCACCTCGGCCAGCTCGCCGGCCTCGAGCGCCTCGACGGTGTCCCGTACGCGCTGGATCTCCGAGACGACGTGCTGGACGCGGGTGAACAGCTCGGGATCGTGCTCGAGCTTGTGGAGCGTCTGTCCGAGGTGGGAGTACGGGACGTCGCGGAGGCTGGCGACGCCGAGCAGGGCTGCTGCCCGCTCGCAGGCCGCGCGGCGCTTCCCGTACTGGCCGTCGCTGTTCGCGTGCTCGGCCTTCGTGTCGATGACGAGGAGCACGAGGCCATGCCTGGTGAGCTCGAACGGGATCTGGGAGACATGGCCGTTGCGGCAGTCGAGCAGGATGGCGTGGCCCTCGGTGCAGCGCAGGCTCGCCGCCTGGTCCATGCCGCCGGTCGGTGCCTCGGCGATGACGTTCTCGGCCTTCTGGCACAGGGAGGCGAGCGTCGCGCGGGTCGAGTCGTCGGCGAGGAGGCCCAGCCCGAAGAGGTCGCTGGCGGCGGCGGCGACCGCGCCCTCGAGAGCGGCCGAGCTCGATAGACCGGCACCGATCGGTACGGTCGAGTCGATCGCGATGTCGAGCCCGCCCACGAGGTAGCCCGCCTCGCGGAGCGCCCACAGCACGCCGGCCGCGTAGCGGCCCCAGCTCTCGGGGACGCCGGGTGCGATGTCGTGCAGCGCGACCTCGACGACGTCGCCCCCCGCGGTCGAGGTGAGCCGCAGCATCCCGTCGGCCCGGCGTCGCGCGGCCGCGTACGTGCGCTGGGGCAGTGCGATCGGCAGGACGAGGCCGTTGTTGTAGTCGGTGTGCTCACCGATGAGGTTGACGCGGCCAGGCGACTCCCAGACGCCTTCGGGCTCCTCGCCGAAGACGGTGCGGAACTGGTCGGTGACAGTGCTCATCGGGGCCCCTTCGCTCTCGTTGTCGTCACTGTACGGGGAGGGGCTCCCGCTCACCGACGCCGACCCGATTCGCGCGCTGGATGCCTGAAGCGCCGCCGTTCCGCCCTCTGTGGACGGTCCAGCGCACACGTCGCGTCGGAACTAGAGTCTGGCCATGACCGATGGACTCGCCCTGGCCACGGAGAAGATGCGCGCGGCGGGGGTGACCGATACCGCGGTTGCGATCTTCGCCGACTACTACGCCCAGCTCGTCGCCGGAACGACAGGCCTCGTGAGCGAGGAGTCGATCATGCCGGTCGGCGAGGTGGCCCGCTACGAGGATGCTGAGCCCACGCGGGAGGATGTCGACGCGTTCGGCCGTACGGTGATGATCCGGCTGAACGGCGGGCTCGGGACGTCGATGGGGCTGAGCGCCGCGAAGACCCTCCTGCCTGTACGGGACGGGCTGACCTTCCTCGACCTCATCGCCCGTCAGGTGCTGGCGGCCCGCGCCAGGTACGGGGTCCGGCTGCCGCTGCTGTTCCTCCACTCGTTCAACACCCGTGACGACTGCCTTGCCGCGCTCCGCGCGTACCCGGACCTGGCCGTCGACGGGCTGCCGCTCGACATGGTCCAGTCCCAGGAGCCGAAGCTGCGGGCCGACGACCTCACGCCGGTGTCGTGGCCCGCGGACCCGCGCCTCGAGTGGTGCCCGCCCGGACACGGCGACATCTATCCGACATTGCTGGACTCGGGCGTCCTCGACGCGCTGATCGACGCCGGGTTCCGGTACGCGAACGTGTCGAACTCCGACAACCTTGGCGCCTCGCCGAGCCCGGTGCTCGCCGGCTGGTTCGCCCGGAGCGGTGCGCCGTTCGCGGCCGAGATCACGCCGCGTACGCCCATGGACGTCAAGGGCGGCCATCTCGCGCGGCGCCGGTCCGACGGTCGCCTGATCCTGCGCGAGTCGGCGCAGACGACGCCGGAGGACATGCGGTACTTCACGGACCCGTCGATCCACCCGTACGCGTCGACGAACAACCTGTGGTTCGACCTGCGGATCCTGCGCGACGTGCTGACCGAGCGCGGGGGAGTGCTGGGGCTGCCGATCATCCGGAACACGAAGACCGTCGACCCGAAGGACCCGACCAGCCCCGAGGTGGTCCAGATCGAGTCGGCCATGGGGGCGGCGATCGAGGTCTTCGAGGGTGCGACCGCCATCGTCGTGCCGCGAAGCCGGTTCCTGCCGGTGAAGACGACGAACGAGCTCGTCCTGCTGCGCAGCGACGTGTACGAGTGGGGAGACGACGACGTGCCGCGCGCCACGGTGAACACCTTGCCGGTTGTGACGCTCTCCGGCTCGTACAAGAAGATCGGCGACCTCGAAGCCCGCATGCCGTCTCCGCTGGGGCTGCGGGAGGCGAGGTCGCTCTCCGTGACGGGGGACTGGACGTTCGGTGCGGGCGTGACAGTCGTCGGCGAGGTCACGCTCGGAGACGAAGGTGGCCACGTACCGGACGGAACCCGCTTGACGTAGAGCCGTCCTCCGAAACGGTCGTCATTCCGGGGCTTCCGCCGCGCCGCGCCGGCGCGTCCTCCGAAGTTGTCGTCAAACCAGGTGTGGCGGTGCCTCATGGCGACACGTTCGGAGCACGCCTCTCGGTCGATTGGTCATCTGGCCGGAATGGCGACGACTTCGGAGGATCGTCACCGTCACCCGGCCGGTCCGGCCCTGAGCAGGCTGTCCCACGCAGTTGTCCCGCGGGGCTGTGGTAACCTCTTCTGGCTGCCGGGAGACCGGCAGCATTGCGCGAGTGGCGGAATGGCAGACGCGCTGGCTTCAGGTGCCAGTGCCCGCAAGGGCGTGGAGGTTCAACTCCTCTCTCGCGCACAGTGATGTATGGCTTGCTGACTACGGCAAATCCCTTCTGACAAGGACTTTAGTCCTTGGCGGTTGTGGACCCCTGTGGACACAAGTGGCCCTGAGTGGCCATTCATTCCCAACGTATTCCCCACGGAACTGCTCGCGTAGGGAACTGCGTGCCCGCAGCGCCGGTCTCCGATGTCCACGGGTCAGGCTTGTCGCCCGTTACGGACGGTGACGGGAGGGCGCATCATGGGTAGACCACGAGCCAAGGTCAAGCGCGGCTTCGGTGAGGTCGGCCAGCTGCCGAGCGGGCGGTACCGGGCGCGCTACACCGGCCCCGACGGCAGCCGGCATAGCGCTCCGATCACCTTCGTCGCCCGGATCGACGCCGAGGCGTGGCTGGTTGAGCAGGAGCGGTTGATCAGCCGCGGCGAGTGCGGCCGTCGACACGTCAAGCCTGCGAGGCGTCTTTTCGGTTGGGTGAGTAGGCCGCCGTGGCTGCGTGCCCGGTCGTGGCGGATCGTGGTGGACAGTGCCGACCGGCGATCTGGAAATCGCGTGGGTCGACCCCGGTCTCCAGCATCGTGGCCACGAACGTGTGGTGCAGCATGTGCGGTTGCCGGTGGCTTGTCCGATGGAGCGGGCGACGGCGGGTGGGAGCGAGGTGAGGACGATCTTGCCGCCGAACCTTGAGGACCCGCTGACAGTGCTCTGCGCCCAGGTCCTCGATGTTCGCGCCGGAGGCCTGGAAGCTCCGCAAGCTCAACAATCCGGGCATGGCGAGCAGGAACGGGCTCGCTGTGGTCGCCTTGTTGGCAACGCCGACGACGCTGCCTGCGATCGACCCGCAACGCGCGCTGACGGCCCTGACGAGGGACAGGCCGCCATCAGTCGCCAGATTCGCCCAGTCCGCGCCAAAGGCTCGCCACCGCCTGGCCGCCACCGATGCACATCGTGGCCAAGCCGAGCTGGCCCGGTGACAGGTTCGCGATGGTGCGGGCAGTGATGATCGCGCCCGTCGCGCCGATCGGGTGCCCCCACGCGATGGCGCCGCCGAGCGGGTTCACCTTCGTCGGGTCAAGGCCTGCGTCGCGGATCACGGGGACGGCCTGTGCCGCGAAGGCTTCGTTCAGCTCGATCCACGCCAGGTCAGCGGGCTCGAGGCCGTTCCGGTCGAGGATCTTCTCGATGGCCGCCTTCGGCGCGTAACCCATGATCGCCGGGTCTATGCCGACCTTGGTGAAGTCCACCAGCTCCGCCATGGGGGTGAGTCCCCGCTCCGCGGCAACGGATGCCCGCGTCAGGACCACCATGGCTCCCGCATCGTTGATGCCGGACGAGTTGCCCGCCGTGACCGTGCCGCCAGCCTTGAAGACAGGCCTCATCGAGGCGAGCTTCTCCACGGTGATCCCGGCGCGCGGATGCTCATCCGTATCGATGACGACGTCGCCCTTGCGAGTCCGCACCGTCACCGGCGCGATCTCCTTCGTGACGGCGCCCGACGCGAGCGCCTCCTGCGCTCGGCGCTGCGACTCGACTGCGAACGCGTCCTGCTCCTCGCGTGTGACGCTGTACCGTTCGGCCACGTTCTCGGCCGTGACCCCCATGGGTTCGGCGCTGAAGGGGTCAGTCACCAGGACGTTCGTCCCGTCCACCAGTGTCCGGTCGCCCAGCGTGACACCGGCGCGCGCCGCGAAGTCGAGGAAGGGCTGGGCCGACATGTTCTCGACCCCGCCGGCAACGACGATGTCGGACTCACCCACCAGCAGCTCCTGAGCGCCCAGCGCGATCGCCTGCATCGCGGAGCCGCAGAGGCGGTTGACCGTCATCGCGGTCGACTCGAATGGTGCGCCCGCCTCGAGGGCGACGCGGCGGGAGACGTACGCGTCGTTCCCGACGGCTCCCACGCAGCCCACGATCCACTCATCGATGTCGTTCGGGGTGAGGCCCGCCCTTTCGATCGCGGCCTTGGCGGCGGTTGCGCCGAGCATGTGTGCCGGCACAGAGGCCAGCGACCTGCCGAACGCGCCTACGGGCGTGCGGGCGTAGCCAACCACGACCACGGGGTCAGTCGAGTGCTTCATCAGTGTCTCTCCTCGTCCTAGTACGCGGTCCAGGCGCCGTCGATGGCGTAGCTGGTCCCGCTCATCGACGCCGACGCGGGCCCGGTCAGGAAGAGCACGAGCTCACCGACCTCGTCCGGCTCGATCAGCCGCTTCACGTGCACCCGGTCGAGCATGATCTTCGAGACGACCTCGTCCTCGCTGATCCCGTGCGTACGGGCTTGGTCGGCGATCTGCTTCTCGACCAGCGGAGTCCGGACGTAGGCCGGGTTCACGGTCACCGAGTTCACGCCGTGGGGGGCACCCTCGAGGGCGGCTACCTTGCTCAGACCTTCGAGACCGTGTTTCGCGGTGACGTAGGCGGACTTGAACTCGGACGCCCTGAGACCGTGCGCGCTCGAGAGATTGACGATGCGACCCCAGCCCTTCTCGTACATGTGGGGGATGGTCTGGCGGATCAGGTACCACGGGGCATGCAGCATGACGCGCATGATCAGCTCGAAGCGCTCGACCGGGAAGTCCTCGATCGGGCTGACCGTCTGGATGCCCGCATTGTTGACCAGGATGTCGACGTCCTTCGGCAGGGCCAGCAGGGCGTCCAGGTCTGACAGGTCGCAGGTCACCGGCTCGACATGGGGGACCTCGGACGCCAGGGCTGCAAGGCCCTGAGCATTGAGGTCGACGGCGAGGACGTGTGCGCCGGCCTCGGCCAGCTTGATGGCTGCGGCGCGGCCGATCCCGGATGCTGCGCCGGTGACGAGGGCACGGCGTCCGGTGTGGTAGCTGGGGTAGGTGCTCACTGCGAACTTCCTTTCTCAGACGAGGTGAGTGGCGTAGTAGATGCCGATGACGACGAAGACCGTGAGTGTCTTGATGACGGTCATGGCGAAGATGTCCTTGTACGAGCTCTTGTGGGTGAGCCCCGTCACGGCCAGCAAGGTGATCACGGCGCCGTTGTGGGGCAGCGTGTCCATGCCACCCGACGCCATGGCGGCGACCCGGTGCAGGACCTCCATCGGGATGCCGGCAGCGTTCGCGGCATCGATGAAGGACTGCGACATGGCGCCCAGCGCAATGCTCATGCCGCCCGAGGCCGAGCCGGTGATGCCCGCGAGCGAGGTGACGGTGACGGCCTCGCGAACGAGCGGGTTCGGGATGGCCTCGAGGCCGCGCGCGACAACTCCGAAGCCTGCCAGTGAGGCGATGACGGCGCCGAATCCGTACTCCGAGGCGGTGTTCATGGTGGCGAGAAGCGCCCCGGCGATGGCGGGCTTCACCCCCTGGGTGAAGTGCGCTTTGACCGTGCGGAAGGAGGTGATGATGACGAACAGGATGCCGAGAGCCAGGGCAGCCTCGACAGCCCAGATCGCGATGTTGGCCGCTGTGGGGACCGTGACCGGAGCGGGCGTCCCGACGACCACTGCGTTGAACTTGGTCTCCTTGCCGAAGGCCTTGGGGATGAGGTTGGTGAGGATCAGGTTGGCGACGCCGACGATGACCAGCGGCGCCAATGCCAGCAGGGGATGGGGGAGATTCCCCTCATGGAAGTTCACGGGCTCGTTGAGGTGACCCTCGCCATATCCCTCGCCGGCCGCCAGCGCCTTGCGCCGCTGCCACTCGAGGTAGGCCATGCCGGCAGCGAAGATCACGAGGCCGCCGATGGTGCCCAGCACAGGGGCGGCGTAGCTGGTGGTCTTGAAGAACGTGGTGGGAATGATGTTCTGGATCTGCGGCGTACCTGGCAGGGAGTCCATGGTGAAGGTGAACGCGCCGAGGGCGATCGTGCCGGGGATCAGGCGCTTGGGGATATCGGCCTGGCGGAACATCTCCGCGGCGAAGGGGTAGACCGCGAAGACCACAACGAACAGAGACACGCCGCCATAGGTGAGCACTGCACCGACGATGACGATCGTGAGGATCGCCCGGCTGGCCCCGACCAGCTTCACCACAGCGGTGACGATCGACTTGGCGAACCCGGACATCTCCATCAACTTGCCGAAGATGGCGCCCAGCAGGAACACCGGGAAGTAGCTCTTGATGAAGCCGACCATCTTGTCCATGAAGAGACCGGTGAAGACGGGCGCTACGAGGGCGGGCGCCGTCAGGAGCACCGCAGCGAGGGCGGCGATGGGTGCGAAGAGGATGACGCTATGGCCCTTGTAGGCCATGAACATGAGGAATCCGAGCGCCGCGATGACGACGAGAAGGCTGTATATGGTCACGAGATCGATCTCTCCATTGAGGGGACAGTGACAATCGGGGGTTGAAGCGTGGAGCCCGCCGTGTCCTTGAGGGGACCGGAAGGGCTTGCGATCTAGGTGAGCGCGACGGCGAAGGCCGGCTCGGTCTTGATGCGAACCTCGTCCTCGGTCACACCGGGGGCGAGCTGTCGGAGCACGAGACCGTCCGGGCCCACGTCGAACACGGCAAGGTCGGTGATGATGCGGTCGACGACGCCGATCCCGGTAAGCGGCAGTGAGCACTCGTTGACGATCTTGGGATTGCCGTCCTTGGAGCAGTGCTCCGTCATGACGATCACGCGGCGGGTGCCCGCGACAAGATCCATCGCGCCGCCCATGCCCTTGACGAGCTTGCCGGGGATCTGCCAGTTGGCGAGATCACCGGTGCCCGACACCTGCATGGCTCCGAGGATGGCGGCGGCCATCTTGCCGCCGCGGATCATGCCGAAGGACGTGGCCGAGTCGAAGATCGCGGCACCCGGAAGCAACGTGACGGTCTGCTTGCCGGCGTTGATCAGGTCAGCGTCCTCGTCCCCAGAGAGCGGGAAGGGCCCTGTGCCTAGGATGCCGTTCTCGCTCTGCAGGACGACACGTACTCCTTGAGGAAGGTTGTTGGCGACGAGGGTCGGCATCCCGATGCCCAGGTTCACGTAGTCGCCGTCCTTCAGCTCAGTATCCGGGGCCGCGTCGCGGCCCTCGTGGGATGGGAAGAATCCGCGCTGGTCCCGACGGCTGGCGGTCGGGAGAATAGTGCTTGTGGACGGTGGTCGACCTCGAACACTCCTTCGT
>JAJZQV010000120.1 GCA_021803025.1 Actinomycetes bacterium
CCCGTACGCTCCCCGCTGCCGTCTCACCGGTCGTCGCCGGGTCCGGTGCTGCGGTCCTCGCCGGGCGCTTCGACGGCGTGGTCGCGGCGCTGTGCCTTGTCGTGGCGCTCGCACTCCAGGTGGGTGCCAACTACGCGAACGACTACTCCGACGGCATCCGGGGCACGGACGCGGTACGGATCGGGCCCATGCGGCTCGTCGGCTCCGCGGCTGCGTCTCCCCGGGCGGTGAAGACGGCGGCGTTCGGTGCGTTCGGCGTCGCCGCCGTGGCAGGACTGGCCGTCGTGGCGCTGTCGGGGGAGTGGTGGCTGCTGCTCGTGGGAGTCGCCGCGATCCTGGCCGCCTGGTTCTACACGGGCGGCTCGCACCCGTACGGCTACGCGGGACTCGGCGAGGTCATGGTGTTCGTGTTCTTCGGCCTGGTCGCCGTGATGGGGACCACGTACGTGCAGGCGCACCGCGTGACCGCCGTCTCGTTCATCGCCTCCGTGGCTGTGGGCCTCGTCGCCTGCCAGGTCCTCGTCGCCAACAACCTTCGCGACATCCACGGCGACCGCGAGGTGGGCAAGAGGACGCTCGCCACGAGGCTCGGGGACCGGGGCACT
Organism: Actinomycetes bacterium; assembly: GCA_021803025.1. Lineage (GTDB taxonomy): Bacteria > Actinomycetota > Actinomycetes > Propionibacteriales > Propionibacteriaceae > Fen-668. Next base: position 606 of record JAJZQV010000120.1, read on the forward strand.
CGCGTCCTCTACCTGGCGATGAGCCTCGTGGTGGCCGTCGCGGTCGTTGTTCTCGCCGTGCTGACGTCGTGGTGGGCGCTTCTCGGGCTGGCCGGCCCGGTCGTCCTCGCGGTGGCGACCCGGTCGGTGGTGGCCGGTGCGACCGGTCGCGACCTGGTCCGCGTCCTCCAGCTCACCGGCATGGCCGAGCTGGTGATGGCGCTCGGGCTGGCCGCCGGGTGGCTCGTGCGCTGAGCCCGGGAGTCGTCCGGTATGCCGGTCGCTCAGTCCTGCGCCTGGTGCCGACGGGCGGCGATGAGGCGGACGAGGTAGGCGATGTAGGCGGGGTTGTCGTCCGTCGCCGTGTTCTCCAGGAGGTACCGGCCCGGTCCCGACGGGGCGCGGATGGCCCTCGGCCGTCCGTACACGGCCCAGAGAAGGGGGCCGAGGAGGGGGACGAGGCAGGCGCAGAGCCAGTGGTGCCGGGTGAAGCAGCGCAGCTCGCCCTCGCACGTCGAGGCCACGTCGAGCACGGCCACGATCGACACGACGATGATGCCTGCCACGGTCAGCTCGAGCATCGAAAACCTCCACGTCCGCCAAACGAGCACACCTTCGCACCGGTCATTGCACTCCACGGGAGAGATGAGAGATCTCACGCCCAGGCGTCACGTGCGGGCTCTTCCGCCTCGCCTCTGGCAGCATGCTCCTCGACGAGAGGAGCGCGGTGACCGACCCCACTCACGGCCCGAGCACGCCGGACGACCAGGACGGCCCAGCCTCGTACGGCCCCCTCGACCCTGCGGCCCATGATCGAGGGGGCCTGCCCAGGCCGCCGCGTCCTGTCTTCCAGCGGCCTCCCGGGTACGACACGCTGTCACCCGCCAGCCCGTACACGGTGGTCTTCGAGCCCTGGCCCGACACGACGGTCGCCCAGTCGAGCGGGCAGCGGGCCGGCACGGCCGCCCTTCCCGCTGACCTGACGGCGACACTCACGCCGGCACCGTCGGCGGAGGCGCGCACGGACGTCGCGAGCGAGCGACTCCCGCCGGAGCCCGCAGAGGTGCAGCCCTCCGGCACCGGCTCTGAGCCCGACGAGCCAGCCGAGTCGCCGACCGACCAGCCGGACGACGTCGATCCCCCGCTCCTGCCGAGGCCGTACGCGACATCTTTCGTCCTGGCCCGTCCCGTTGTGCCAGAGCCGGCGCCGCCGTACGTGGCTGCTGCCCAGCCGTACAGCCCGGCGACGCAGGCGTACGCACAGTCCGCCGACATGCCCGCAACCCAGTCGTACCGGCCCGCAACCCAGTCGTACCGGCCCGCAACCCACGCGAAGCCGCAGCCGTTCGCACCCGCCCCTCAGCCGCCGGAGCCGCAGCCGTACCCAGCTGCGACCCGGCAGTACGGGCTGCCCGCCCAGCCGCCGCTCGCCGCCTCGTTCGCGCCCTCCGTCACCCAGCCGTACGGAGGCCCGGCGTCGGTGCAGCCCTACCCCGGGTCGTCGAACACGGACCCGTACTTCTCCTTCGTGCGCCCGCCCACCGCGCCGCCCCAGTTCGGCTCGGCCCGGCCTCGGACGGAGAACGTCGGTCGTGGACTCGCCATGGCGCTCCTCGCCGTGGTCGGCGGCTGTGTTCTCAGCGCGTTCGTCTACCACCTCGGCTTCGTGGCCTCGATCGTCGCACTCGCCATGGGTGCAGCCGGCATCTTCCTCTACGCGAAGGGCGCCGGGGCGCCGCCCCGCAAGGGTGCGCTCGCGCTCGTCGTGCTGCTCATCGCGGGGATCCTCCTCGCGTGGGTGAGCTCGGTCGGGACGGAGCTGTACTTCTACTACGTGGACAGGACGGGCACGGCAGCCGGGGCCGTCATGTTCGTACTGGAGAGCGTCCTGTCGGTCGACCTGTTCAAGGCCATGCTCAAGGACTTCCTGATCTTCGTCGGCTTCGGCGTGCTCGGCATCTTCGGCGTCGCCAGGCAGCTGTTCACGCGCCGGGCACGCTGATCAGGGCCGAGGCGCCCCGTCGCGGAGCCACGCCCTGAGGGCGTAGGTGGCGCGGACGTCGTCCTCGTTGTAGTCGAGGACGCGCTGGGTGAGCTCGGCGCGGGCCGCCTCGGTCTCGGCGTGGACCGCATCGGCGAACCAGGACTGGCTGTTGAGGCCGCCGGGGTTGTCGTCGCGCCAGGAGAAGCCCGACCCCGAGTGCGCGACCTGCTTGAGGCCCAGCCCGTACGTGCCGAAGAAGTGCGCTCGCATGACCTCGAAGAGGTCGAAGAACGACTCCTGGGCCAGGCGGGCAGCCCAGAGGAACGGCTCGCGGCCGTACGATTCGGCGAGCCGCTGGATCCGCAGCACCTCGTAGCGCGAGTAGTGGAAGACCCGTACGGACGTGCCGCACGACTCGACGAGGTCGCGGAGCCAGGACAGCGCCTCGTCGGCGAGCCTGCGCTCGGCCGACTCCGAGAGCTCGGAGAAGTCGGAGAACGCGACGTACGTGGGCTCCTCGTCGGTGCGGGTGTCCGTGACGAGGAAGCCCCACAGGTAGACGTGGTCGTCGGCGGACGTCTCGATGTCGAAGTCGATCTCGATGTCCGCGCGGGGGACCTCGATCGGCTCGTCGTCGACGCGCTCGAGCTCGACGCCGCACACCATGAGCTTGGCCCGATGGGCGGCGATGCGCAGCCTCTCCTCCCCGCCCGGGCGGTGGGCCACCTCCGGCAGGTACGAGGGGAGCAGGGCGTCGAGGTCGACCGACGCCAGGTCGGTGAGCGTGGCGATGCCGAGCCGGCGGAGGACGGCGATCTCACGGACGTCCAGTGGCGACTTCGCGATCCGCAGCGACAGGTCGTCGTCGCCGAGCTGCGGAAGGCAGGTCTGCCACCACACGCAGCGGTCGCACTCACGAACGCGGATGGGCATGACGACGAGTGGCGGGTCGTCCGGACTGCCGGTCTGGCGCTGGGCGACGGTCGCGACCTTGACCCGGAAGCCGTGCTCGTGGTCGTACCGCTCGAGGGGGCTGCGCTTCGTCCATCCCGTCGCGGAGGTGCGCGAGAACGTGCGGATCTGCTTCGCGTCGAGCCGTACCCAGGCGACGCCCAGCCCGTTTCCGAGCTGCGGGACCTGGTCGCCGCCGATCACGCCGGCCCACGGGGTGCCTGTCGACGCCCTGCCCGCGGCCTGGAGCAGCCGCCAGTAGTGGGCGAGCTGGAGGAGGTCCGGCTCGCGGCTCGCCACCCGCAGGGCGCGACCCGGCACGGCGACGGCGTCCGCACGGAACGGCTTCTCCAGCGGTGACACGGGGAAGGGCCCATGCGTCGGCCCGGGCGTCTGCCGCTCGAGCATGCGGTGAAGCTTGACCATGACGGGCAGGTAGCCGGGGCCGCCATCGGGGGCGTTCTCGCCCCGCACCCACAGGTCGGCGCGACCGGAGCGGTGGCCGCGCAGGTCGAGGGGCAGCATGCCGGCGACGATGACGGGGACGCCGTCAGCCATGGCGGCGAGGGTGGCAGAGACCTGTACGTCGTGGGACGTGTCGCGCAGGGCACGGCAGTCGACGACGTGAGGCGCGGACTCCACGACCTGCCGGAGCACGTCGGCCTTGAACGCCGCGCCTCCGGCGAACAGCTCGAGCAGCGACTCGTCGAGCTCAGGGCGGTCGAGGCCGGGGAGGAAGGCGTTCTGCGTCTTGACCGGACAGCTGCGGGCCGCGTACGCGTCGAGGACGAACTCGGTCACCGCGGTCTGCGACCCCGGTGGAGAGCCACGATCCCGCCGACGAGGTTCCGGTGCTCGACGGCGGTCCAGCCGTTCTCGAGCATGAGAGAGGCCAGCGCCTCCTGGTCGGGCCAGCTCACGATCGACTCCACGAGGTAGTCGTACGCCGCCGGGTTCGGCGACACCAGCTGCGCCACGCCAGGGACGACCACGGGCAGGTACGTCGTGTACAGGCGGCGCCAGGGGCCCCACGTCGGCGCTGAGAACTCGCAGATGACGAGGCGCCCCCCGGGACGCACGACCCGCAGCAGCTCCGCGAGCGCGGCCGCCGTGTCCTGGACGTTCCTCAGGCCGAACGAGATCGTCGCGGCGTCGAAGACCTCGTCGGCGAACGGCAGCGCGAGCGCGTCGCCGGCCACGAACGAGAGCTCGGGGTTGCGCCTTCGTCCTTCGGCCAGCATGCCGAGGCTCATGTCGACGCTCACCACCTGAGCGCCGGCGGCGGCGAACGGCACCGAGCTCGTGCCCGTGCCTGCGGCGAGGTCGAGCACGACGTCGCCCGGCCTCGGACCCACCGCCTCGAGCACCGCACGGCGCCATGACCGGTCGAGGCCGAGGGAGGCCACGTCGTTGATCAGGTCGTACCGGGACGCGAGGTGGTCGAACATCCCCGCCACGTCGGCGCGACGTTTGGCGAGCGTGGCGCGCTGGTTCGTCTGCACGCGGAAAGCATCGCACCTCGCACCGACACAACCTGATTCGTGGGCGCTGCGAGAGATGCGGAACAATCGCACTCATGGCGAAGCAGCGCACTCCGGTGCTCAAGGTGTCGAAGCTCTCGAAGGCGTACGGGTCGCACGCGATCGTCACCGACTTCTCCCTCGAGGTGTGGGCGGGGGACGCGGTCGCGCTCACCGGACGCAACGGCGCTGGCAAGTCGACGATCCTGCGCTGCCTCGTGGGGGCCGACAAGGCCGACGGCGGCACCATCGAGGTCTGCGGCAACAAGCTCCGCGAGTCCGACCCTGCGATACGACGGGACCTCGCCACCGTCATCGACGACCTCGACTTCTTCCCCGACCTGTCCGTCGTCGAGCACCTCGACCTGCTCGCCCGCGCTCACGGGCTGCCGGACGCCGAGGAGGCCGTCGACGACGTGCTCCACGAGGTGCAGCTCGTCGCCCAGTCGGGCCAGCTGCCGGGCACGCTGTCCAGCGGCCAGCGTCGCCGGCTCGCGCTCGCCACGGCGTTCGTACGCCCGCGGAAGCTCCTCATCCTCGACGAGCCCGAGCAGCGGCTCGACGTAGAGGGCGTCGAGTGGCTCGCGAAGCGGCTCAAGGCCGAGCGCGAGGCGGGGCTGGCCATCGTCATGGCCAGCCACGAGCCGACGCTCGTCGACGCCGTCGCGACCAAGACCATCCGGGTGGGCGCATGAGCAAGAAGTCCCGCCGCAGCGGGGCACCGAGACAGCCTGCGGCTGCGACGCCGGCCGACCTCCCGGCGACCCCTGTTGCCGCGCCGGTGCCCGAGCCAGTACCCGAGCCGGAGCCCGAGCCGGTCCGTCCGATCCGGGTCCTCCACGAGGTCACGCCGGAGCCGGTGTCCGAGAGCGCGCTGCGCACGCTGATGCGCGACTGGCGTCGCGGCCGGGCCACGCGGCACCTCTGGGACATGATCCAGGACGGGTACGTGGCCGTGCTCGCGACGGTGATGATCGGGGCCATGCTCGTCTCGGTCGTCATCCGGGCCCAGGGGGCCGTCTCGGCGTGCACGTCCGAAGGCTGCCTGTCGTCGCGGACGCTGCTGCCCTGGGCAGCCCTGTGCGGCGTCCTCGCCCTCACCCTCATGGTGTCGCGGATCTTCGGCCCCGTCGTCGCGTCCGCCGCCGAGGGCTTCTGGCTCATGGAGGCGCCGATCAAGCGCGCCAGGATCCTGTGGGGCCGCCTCATCTCCGTCATGGCCGGCGCCATCGTCGTGGCCGCACTCTTCGGCGGCCTGGTCGCCGCGCTGAGCGGCTCGACCTGGTCCGGGGTCGTCCGGTGGGCGGTCGCCGCAGGGCTGGGCGCCGGCGGTCTCACGGCCGTGGCCGCGGAGGAGCAGACCGCCGACCGCACCTGGGTGGTCCGGACGCTTCAGTGGCTCGTCGGCGTGGTCGGCCTGGCGGCGCTCATGACCGTGGTCGCGGTCGCGGCGGGATGGCTCCCCAACGCGGGGGTCTTCGCCTCGAACGAGAACCGCTTCGACCTCGTGGTGTCGGTCGCGGGGGCCGTCCTGCTCGTCGGCGCCGGGGCTGTCGCAGTCCTGCGGCTCGACGAGATCAGGCGGGCGCGGCTCGTGTCGGGCGGCTCGCTCGTCGCCGGCATGCAGGGTGCCATGTACGCACTGGACATGAGCCTGATGCGCGACATCCTCGTGGAGCGCGACGCGATCGCCCGCGGGCACGTACGGCCCACCAAGGGTCACGGCACGGGCCTCGCGGCGCTCGTCTACCGCGACGCGCAGCGGCTCGTCCGCTTCCCCAAGCAGCTGATCCTGCTGCTCCTGAGCATCGTCGTCCCGTACGCCGTCGGCGCGCTCGGCCTCGGCGCGCTGAGCCCCGTCATCTCAGGCCTCGTCCTGCTCACTGCGGTCGTCCCGCTCCTCGGCATGATGCGGGTCCTGTCGCGAACGGGCGGGCTCGCCAGGGCGTTCCCGTTCTCGACCGCACAGGTCCGTACGGCCGCCATGGTCGTCCCGGCGATCGCCACCCTCGTCTGGGTCGTCGCCGTCACGCCGGCCTTCCTCGGCCTGGGCACCGGCTCGTCCCACCTGTCGGGGGCTGACGCGACGATCCACGCGGGCGTCACGGGACTCGCCGGCCTTCTCGGCGCGGTGCGCTGGGTGACCGCGAAGCCGCCGGACTACAACAAGCCGATGATGCAGATGGGCGGCTTCGGGGCGATGCCCCCCGGCATGATCGGGAACCTCATCAAGGGCATCGACATCGTCGCGCTCGTCACGCTCCCGATCCTGTTCGGCTGGTCCTACTGGATCAGCGTCATCATCGCGGGCATCGCGTTCTTCATCCTGCGGGGCTCGATGAACATGAACGACCTCGCGGCGGCGCAGGAGGAGCAGAAGCGCCAGCTCGACCAGGCCAAGACGGAGGCGGGCCTCGCGAAGAAGAAGATCCCGCCGCCCCGGCGCTGACCTGCCCATGGCGCTGACCATTCCAGGGAGCGCGAACCGACCGGACGCTGACCCCGCCGCCGACGTCCCGTGCGAGCTCAGGTCGCAGGGTTCGGCGAACCGTGGTGAAGGCCTCGTCGACGCGTCACCCGCCGTCTCCAGTCCCTCGTACTAAGGAGGCCGTGCGTCCCTGGCGCCCCCGAATCGCGTTGTCGGATCCGGGTACGTATGCTGACCCATGCTCGTCACCGACCTGAGAGGACACCGTGGAGGCCACTGAGCGGACATCCGGTGATCTCGCCTCAGACGTACCCTCTTCCGCGGACGTCATCATCGTGGGCGCCGGTCCCGGTGGGTCCACCACCGCCACCTACCTCGCCCGTGCCGGACTGCAGGTGCTCGTCCTGGAGAAGGCGCACTTCCCGCGGGAGAAGGTCTGCGGCGACGGCCTGACGCCGCGCGCCAGCCGCGAGCTGGTCAAGCTCGGTATCGACACCTCGGTCGAGGCCGGCTGGCTCCGCAACAAGGGACTGCGCATCTACGGCGGACGGGTGGAGCCGTTCGAGATGCCGTGGCCCGAGCTGGACGACTTCCCGAGCTACGGACTGGTGCGCCCCCGCGCCGACTTCGACCAGCTCCTCGCCGAGCACGCCCGTGCGGCCGGCGCGACCGTGCTCGAGGGCGTCACCGTCACCGAGCCGGTCCTCGACGCCACGGGGCGCATCATCGGCGTCACCGCCAAGGACGGGCTGACGTTCTCCGCTCCCCTCGTCGTCGCCGCGGACGGCAACTCGTCGCGCCTGTCCGTCGCGATGGGCCTCACGAAGCGCGACGACCGCCCCATGGGCGTCGCCGTCCGCACGTACTACACCTCGCCCCGCCACACCGACGACTGGCTCGAGAGCTGGCTGGAGCTGTGGGACGGGCCGCCGGGGAAGTCGAACCTCCTGCCCGGCTACGGCTGGATCTTCGGCATGGGCGACGGCACGTGCAACGTCGGCCTCGGCATGCTCAACACGTCGGCCGCGTTCGGCAAGACGGACTACAAGGACCTGCTCACGCGCTGGCTGGACAACACGCCGGAGGAGTGGCAGTTCCGCGAGGAGTTCCGCACCACCGAGGTGAGGGGTGCGGCGCTCCCGATGGGCTTCAACCGCCAGCCCGCGTACACGCGGGGCCTGCTGCTCGTGGGCGACGCCGGCGGCATGGTGAACCCCTTCAACGGGGAGGGCATCTCGTACGCGATGGAGTCCGGCCGCTACGCCGCCGACCACATCGTCGACGCCGTCCAGCGGGGCCTCGGCACTCCCGGTGCGGAACGCGCTCTCGAGGCGTACCCCCGGACCCTGCGTCACGTGTGGGGCGGCTACTTCCGGCTCGGCGGGATCTTCGTCAAGCTCATCGGCGACCCCAGGATCATGCGGCTGGCCACGACGTACGGCCTGCCGCACCCGCAGCTCATGAGGCTCGTGCACAAGCTCCTCGCCAACCTCACCGACCACCCGGACTCCATC
>JAJZQV010000121.1 GCA_021803025.1 Actinomycetes bacterium
TCGTCGCGTCGCTGGTCGACACGTACGCTGCGGCGGTCCGGACGCTCGCCGCGGCAGAGGAAGGAGGCCGGGCGTGAAGTGTCTCCAGCCGGGATGCACCGGCTCGATCGTCGACGGCTACTGCGACGTCTGCGGCATGCCCACGCCCGGTGGGGCCCACTCCGCAGCGGCCGCCTCCGTGACCCCGCTCCACACGCCGCCGACTCCCCCGGCCTCCCCCGCCATCCCGCTCGGACCGGGCACCGGAGTGCCGCAGCCGCCGCCGGCCAAGATCCCGACCGGCAAGTGCCGGATGCCGGGCTGTCCGGGCAACATCATCGACGGGTACTGCGACGTCTGCGGGTCCCCGGCCGGCGCCACCGGCGCCTCCAGCGCGGCCCGGACGGCCACCGGCGGGCAGACCACCGTGACCCGTGCGTCGAACCTGCTCAGCTCGACTGCCCTCGGCTCCGCACGGGCCGGCGCAGCCGCGACCCGCTCGACCAAGCGGATCCGCGAGACCGCGAAGAGACTGCGTGCGGCACGCCTGGGCGCCGGACTCACCTCCGTACCGTCCGCGCCCTACGTCGACCCCGAGACCGTGGTCATGAAGGACGCGACGATCCCCGAGGACAAGCGCGTCTGCCCGCACTGCGGCTCGCCGGTCGGCAGGTCCCACGACGACGACGCGGGACGCCTCGAGGGCTTCTGCCCCACGTGCCGCAGGCCGTACTCGTTCACCGCCAAGCTCAGCCCGGGCGACCTGGTCGCGGGCCAGTACGAGGTGCAGGGCGCGCTGGCCCACGGTGGCATGGGGTGGATCTACCTGGCCCGCGACAAGAACGTCTCCGACCGCTGGGTCGTCCTCAAGGGCCTCCTCAACGTCGGTGACGCTGACGCGCTCAACTCCGCGATCGCCGAGCAGCGGTTCCTGGCGCAGGTCGAGCACCCGCTCATCGTCGAGATCTACAACTTCGTCACCCACGAGGGCGCCGGGTACATCGTCATGGAGTACGTGGGCGGCCGCTCCCTCAAGGAGCTGCTCAAGCAGCGCATGGCGGCCAACGGCGGCATGTACGACCCGCTGCCCGTGGACTGGGCCCTCGCCTACATCCACGAGGCGCTCCCCGCGTTCAGCTACCTCCACGACCAGCACCTTCTGTACTGCGACTTCAAGCCGGACAACCTGCTCCAGATCGGTGACTCCATCAAGCTCATCGACCTCGGCGGCGTGCGCCGGATGGACGACGACGAGGCCGCCATCTTCGGCACCGCCGGCTACCAGGCCCCCGAGGTCGCGACCATCGGCCCCTCGGTCGCGAGCGACATCTATACGATCGGCCGCACCCTTCTCGTCCTGTGCGCGGAGTTCCGCGGCTACCAGTCGACGTACGAGTTCACGCTGCCGCCCGTCGACGAGATGCCGCTGTTCGCGGAGTACGACTCGCTCTTCCGCCTCCTCCTCAAGTGCTGCGCCGCCGACCCTGCCGACCGCTTCGTCTCGGCCGACGAGCTGCGCGTCCAGCTCCTCGGCGTGCTCCGCGAGGTGGTCGGGTCGATGCACCCGGGCATCGCCGTGACCTCCGCGACCTCACTGCTGTTCGAGCCGCCCACGGTGACGGGCAACTCGTTCGACTGGACGCAGCTGCCGAGACTCAAGCCGGACATGACCGACCCGCAGTACGCATGGCTCAGCGCGATCAACTACACCGACCCCGGGCAGCGCCTGACGGCTCTCGACGCCGCGCCGCAGGCGACCGCCGAGGTCCTGCTCGCGAAAGCCGAGGCCGCGCTCGAGCTGGACAACCAGCGCCTGGTCCGCCAGTACGTCAACGAGCTGCTCGCCGCCGATCCCTGGGAGTGGCGGGCCGTCTGGATCTCCGGTGTCCTCGCGATGAAGACCGGCGACTGGCGCAACGCCCAGTCGGCCTTCAACGCCGTGTACGGGCAGGTGCCGGGCGAGCTGGCACCCAAGATCGCCCTCGCCGTGGCGTGCGAGCAGGGCGGTGAGCCTGCCATCGCCGAGAACCTCTACCTCATCTGCGCGTCGACGGACGCGAACTACGTGACCCCGGCCGCCTTCGGGCTCGCACGGCTGCGTGCACAGCGCCAGGACCTTCAGGGCACGCTCGACGCGCTCGACATGGTGCCCTCGACGAGCCGCGGCTACCTCGAGTCGCGACGTCTCGAGGCGGAGCATCTCCTCGGGTTCGGCTCGGGACTGCCCGACCTGCAGCGCGCGATGATCGCGACCCACAACGCCCGCCTCGACGCGCTGACCCAGGCGCGCATCGACGTCGACATCTACGAGCGCGCGCTCGAGGTCGTGTCGTCCAAGGGGCCGCAGCCGGGGACGACCATCGGGGCGGTGCCCGCGACGCCGGTGGCACTGAGGGAGCGGCTCGAGACCGCGTACCGGCGACTCGCCGTCCTCGAGCCGGAGCCTGCCGTGCGGGTGCAGCTCGTCGAGAAGGCCAACCGCACGAGGAAGTGGAGCCTGCTGTGAACGAGAGCGAGAAGAGCTGGCAGAGCCTGCTCCCGGACGGGCTCGAGCGCTGGCTGCGCGGCCGGAAGCCGGAGGAGGCTCCGGGCGCGCCCGTCGGCCCGGGCACCGAGTGGCGGCCGAGTGCCGATGCGCCCGCTCCGGGCGTCTCGTCGCCCGACCCGGCCCTGCGGTACCACCCGCCGGGGGTCGAGTGGTCGCCGGTCGAGAGGTGCCCCTCCTGCGGGGCCGACTTCCCGGGGCCGTCCACGCCCGGCACGAGCCAGTTCTGCGCCACGTGCGGGGCCGCGCGGCCCGGTACGGCCGACACGCCACGCAGCCTCGACCCCGACGCCGTCGTCGCGCCACCGCGTCCGTGCGTCCAGTGCGGCGGTGCCGTCGACTCCGACGGCTACTGCACCGTGTGCGGCTTCAAGGCCGCGAGCGAGCGCGACCACTACCGGGAAGAGCCTGCGCCCTGGGTCGCGGGCGCCTGCGACCGCGGCGTCCAGCATGCCCGCAACGAGGACGCCCTCGCTCTGGCGGCGAGCCAGGAGCCGGGCGCACGGGCGGTGCTGGTCGTCTGCGACGGCGTGTCCAGCTCCGTCGACTCGGACGTGGCCTCGCTCGCCGCCGCGGAGGCCGCCAGGGACCTTCTCTGGACCCTTCCTCCGGCGACCAGTGGTGCAGAACCGCACGTCGAGGGAGTCGCGGATGCCCTTGTCGCCGCGGCAGCGGCCGCCAACGACGCCGTCGTGCGGACGACCGACCCGGCGAGCGAGAACGCTGCCTCGGCGACCTTCGTCGCGGTGGTCGTCTCGCCCGGCCAGCTCGAGTACGCGAACCTGGGCGACTCGAGGGCGTACTGGCTGCCCGACGCGGGCGACGCTGTGCAGCTCACGCGGGACGACTCCCTGTCGGAGGCGCGCATCCGGATGGGCGTGGCGCGGGAGGCGGCAGAGAACGGACCCGGCGCCCATTCCATCACGCGGTGGCTCGGGAGCGACGCCCCCGACATCCGGCCTCGTACAGGCCGGCTCGAGGTCGGGGACGGCTGGGTCCTCGTCTGCTCGGACGGCCTCTGGAACTACGCCTCCACGGCGGCGGACATCCGTACGGTCCTCGACGCGGCCCTCGCCGCCTCCCCCGCGAACCTCGTCGACGTGTGCGAGCACATGGTCTCGTGGGCGAACACGCAGGGCGGCAAGGACAACATCACCGTGGCGGTCGCACGCCTCGGCGCCCCGGCCTGAGACGCGTCAGACGGGACGCGCCTGGGGCGAGTTCGCCTTCGTCATGCGCGGGTCGCGGACCACGACGTCACCGAGTGCCTCATCGATCGCGGCCATCGCGTCGGCCCCGATCTGGACACCGGAGGCGGCGACGTTCTCCGCGACCTGCTCCGGACGGGAGGCGCCGATGATGGCGCACGCGACGTTCTCGTTCTGGAGCACCCAGGCCACGGCCAGCTGAGCCATGGAGAGGCCCAGGTCGGCCGCGATCGGCTTGAGGTTCTGCACGCGGGTCAGCACGTCGTCGCCCATGAGCCTCTGGATCATCTGGGCGCCGCCCTTGTCATCCGTCGCGCGCGAACCCTCGGGCAGCGGCGCGCCGGGCACGTACTTGCCGGTGAGCACGCCCTGCGCCACCGGCGACCAGACGATCTGGGAGATCCCGAGCTCCTTGCTCGTCGGGACCACCTCGGCCTCGATGACGCGCCACAGCATCGAGTACTGGGGCTGGTTCGAGACCAGCTGGAAGCCCAGCTGCTTCGCGAGCGCGTGGCCCGCGCGGAGCTGGTCCGCGCTCCACTCGCTGACGCCGATGTACAGCGCCTTGCCGGCCCGGACGATGTCGGCGAAGGCCTGCATCGTCTCCTCGAGCGGCGTCTCGGTGTCGTACCGGTGCGCCTGGTACAGGTCGACGTAGTCCGTGCCGAGCCGCGTGAGCGAGCCGTTGATGGACTCCATGATGTGCTTGCGCGAGAGGCCCGTGTCGTTGTGACCTCGGGGGCCGGTCGGCCAGTAGACCTTCGTGAAGATCTCCAGGGACTCGCGTCGGTGGCCCTTGAGCGCCGCGCCGAGTACGGACTCGGCGGCGGTGTTCGCGTAGACGTCCGCGGTGTCGAAGCTCGTGATGCCCGCATCGAGCGCGGCCCGTACGCACCGGGTGGCGGTCTCGTTCTCCACCTGGGACCCGTGTGTGAGCCAGTTCCCGTAGCAGATCTCGGAGACCTTCAGGCCGGAGTCGCCGAGGTACCGGAACCTCATGCGTGGGCCTTCTCGTCGTCGGCGACCTCGGACTCGTCGAGCTCCTCGTCGTCGTCCTCGTGGGACTCGTCATCGAGCTCGGCCGAGTCCTCGTACTCCTCGTCGTCGTCCTCGGAGTCCTCGTACTCCTCGAGGGCGTCCTCCTCGACGGCGGTTACCTCCGCCGCCGCCTGGGCGGGCGCCGCGATGGTCTCCGGCTCGGGCTCGCCGAACGGGTTCCCGATCGAGGAGCCACCGAGGGTCGCGAGCATCTGCCGCACGTTCGTGAGCTGGGCCGTGATCGCATCCCGGCGCGAGGTGGCGGCCTGCAGCTCCCGCTCGCTCTCACGGCGGACCTTGTCCGCGTTGGCCTTGGCGGTGCTGAGGTGCTGCGCGGCCTCCTCCTGAGCGGCCTTGAGGTGAGCCTCGGCCTGGGCGCGCGCTGCGGACAGCGTGCGCTCCGCCTCGGCGTCGGACGCGGCCTGACGCTCGCGGGCGGCGTTCATGGCGTCCTCGTGGGCCTGCATCGCGGCGCTGAACTCGGCCGCGGACTTGGCGCGCCGGTCGGCGAGCGTCTTCTCGAAGTCGGCCGCTGCCGCAGCGGCCCGGGCGCGCTGGTGCTCGTACACGGCCTCAGCCTCCTCACGCCGGGCCATGGCCTCGCGGTCGGCGCTGTCGAGGATCTCGTCGGCCTGCTGGCGGGCCGACTCGACGATCTTGGCCGCGTCGGCGTCGGCCTTGCTGCGCGTGTCGGCGGCGTACCGGTCCGCAGCCGTCCGCATCTGCTCCGCGGCCGTCGTCGACTCCCGGGTGAGGACGGTCGCCTCGGCCTTCGCCTTGGAGACCAGGTCCTTCGCCTCGTCGCCGGCGAGGGTGAGGATCTTGCCGATCCGGGCGCCGAAGTCGGTGAACGTCGGCTCAGCCTGCTGGGCCTGCTCGGACGCAAGGAGCGCCGAGCGCTGCTGCTCGGCTGCCAGGCCCTCCTCGAGGGCGGCGAGCTGTGCCTGGAGCTTGGAGACCATGACGCCCTGGGTGGCCGCCTCGGCCCGCGCCGCGTCCAGGGCCTTGCGCAGGTCGCCGAGGGTCTTGTCGACCTCGTTGGGCTCGTAGCCGCGCATGACCGTTCGGAATGCCGGGTTCACCTGAGACATCATTCCTCTTCCGTTGGGTGCTCTCGTTGTGTCGTGGGGGCCGACTCGTCGGGGACGGCCAGTGCTTCGATCACGCCGGACAGGTGGCCGAGCTGGGCGTTGATGTCGTCGCGGCGACGGGCCAGCGTGGCGACCTCGGCGCGGGCCTTGTCGAGCTGGGCGCGCGCCTCCCGACGTGCCTGGTCGGCCTCGGCCCGGGCGGTGGCGAGCATCTCGATCGCCTCCTCACGGGTCGCACGGACGGACTCGTAGGTCTCGCGCTGCAGCGCCTCGAGGTCGGCTGCGGTCCGCTCCCGGACGAGCTTGGCCCCCGACTCGGCGTCGGCGAGGCGACGCGTTGCCCGCTCCTCCTGGGCCTGGGCCTCGGACCTCGCGTTCTCCAGGGTCCGCTGCGCCTCGTCCTCGGCGCGCTGTCGGGTGAGGGCGGCGTCCTTCTCGGCGGCCTCGAGCAGCGCGTACGCGCGTGCCTGCACGTCCTCGGCGGTCGCCTGGGCCTCGGAGACGAGGGCGACGCTGCGGGCCTCCGCCGACGTGAGAAGGAGCTGCGTGCGCTCCCGCACCGCCCGTACGTGCTCGGCGAGCTGCTGGTGCTGCCGCTTGCGAACCGCTGCGGTCTCGGCCTCCGCGGTGGCCTTGAGCTCGGCCATCGCCTGCTGCGTCCACGCCATGTGGGCCGCCGCGGACGCGAGCTGCTCGTCGGCCTCCCGCTGGGCGGCGGCGAGCAGCTCAGCGCGCTCCGCCTGAGACGTCTCTTTGAGGGCAGCGAGCTCGTCCTCCCACTGCGACCGCTCCGCTGCGAGCTTCGCCCGCCCGTCGGCGAGGTGCGCCTCGTGGTCGCTCAGGCGCTGGGCCAGCTCGGCCTCCGTCTGCGCGTGGGTACGCACGATGTGCTCGTCGAGGTCGCGCCGACGCCGGGTCTCCTCCGCCTCCCACGCCTTCGTCTTGGCCTCGAGGTCGGCGTCGACGCCGGCCGCGTACGTGGCGAGCCGTTCCCGCACCTCCTCGACGGCACGCGTGGAGGTCTCGTTGAGCGTCTCCGCGGAGCTCTTGGCGGCGCTGAGGATCCGCTCGGCCTCGGCGCGTGCCATCGCGACGACCTCGGCGGCTGTCCGTTCGGCTGTCCGTGTGGTGAGTGCGGCCTGGGCGGAGGCGTCCTCGAGGAGCGTGACCGCGTCCCGTCTGGCCTCGTCCAGGCGTGTCGTGGCTGCGGTGGCGGCCGCCTCGGCCTGCGCCTGCCTCTCGGCGGTGCTGCGTACGAGGGCGTCGTTGAGCTCCCGGTTTCGGGCAAGCTCGGTACGCATGGCCTCAGCATCGGCTTGGGCTTCGGCACGCAGCTGGTCAGCGAGGTTCTGAGCCTGGGTCAGGATTTCGGTGGCCTGTCGCGTGACCTCGATCCCAGCCGGCTGGACGGCTTCCCGCGCGGCATGGTCGAGCACGCCTACATCCTTGTAGACCACCCCTCCCCTCGCAACCTCGGTCTGCGTATCCCAGCCCGTGGTCGAGACTAGTCACAGCACCCCTTCGCGCGCCTCGCGCGCATCCCTTCTGGCCACCTCGGGGAGCCGGTAGCGTGGGTGATGTCCGGGCCTCGTTGTCCGGTGTTTCGGCACTGCGAGAGAATCGACACCATGGCCCAGTTCACGTCGACCGTCTACCAGAACGAGTTCCTTCCGGACGGCGGCACCGATGTCAACGCGATCGTGACGATCGACTGCGTGGGTGCGGGCGCGGCGGGGCAGACGGGGTCCGGAGCAGCCGGCGAGGTCATCATCGTCGACACGTCGGGCTCCATGGGCGAGACGAACATGCGGGCCGCCAAGCAGGCCGCCATGGTCGCCGTCGACGCCATCCTCGACGGCACGTACTTCGCGATCATCGCGGGCAACCACAAGGCCTATCTCGCCTACCCGATGGTCCAGACCGGTCCGGGCATGGTGCAGATGAACCCCCAGACGCGCCGGCAGGCCAAGGATGCGATCAGCTTCTTCCGGTCGGACGGCGGGACGGCGATCGGGGCGTGGCTCAACCTGGCGCGTGCCCTGTTCGACTCGGTGGGGCCCTTGTCGCAGAAGCACGCGATCCTGCTCACCGACGGCGAGAACCACAACGAGACGCCGCAGCAGCTCGATGCCGCCATCCGCAACTGCCTCGGCCAGTTCCAGGCGGACTGCCGAGGGGTCGGCGTCGACTGGAAGGTCGAGGAGATCCGCAAGATCGCGCAGGCCTTGCTCGGGTCCGTCGACATCATCCCGTCCGGGATGGACATGCCCGCGGTGTTCGGAGAGCTCATGCGCAAGGCGATGGGCCGCGGCGTCGCCGATGCCCAGCTGCGCGTCTGGGTGCCCCAAGGTGCGCAGGTGCTGTTCGTACGGCAGGTGTCGCCGACCGTCGAGGACCTGACGGTCCGCGGGACCCCCATCAACCCGCTCACGCAGGCGTATCCGACCGGCTCGTGGGGCGACGAGTCCCGCGACTACCACGTGGCGATACGGCTGCCCGCCAAGGCGGTCGGCCAGGAGCAGCTCGCGGCCCGTGTCCAGCTGTGCCTCGGGCCGACCGTGGTGACCCAGGGTCTCGTCAAGGCGCGGTGGTCGAACGACCCGTCGCTGACGACGAGGATCAGCCCGGAGGTCGCCCACTACACCGGGCAGACCGAGCTCGCCACCGCGATCCAGGAGGGGCTGGCGGCCAAGGCCGCGGGTGACGACCGGACGGCGACGACGAAGCTGGGCCGTGCGATCCAGCTCGCCGCCCAGACCGGCAACGAGGAGGCCACCTCGAAGCTGCGCAAGGTGGTCGACGTGCAGAACGCCGAGACGGGCACCGTACGGCTGAAGCGGCAGATCGAGAAGGCGGACGAGATGGCACTCGACACGGCCTCCACGAAGACGACGCGGATCCGCGGCTGATGTCCGGCATCTGCGAGAACGGCCACCGGTCGTCGACCGACGACTAC
>JAJZQV010000016.1 GCA_021803025.1 Actinomycetes bacterium
CCCGCGCGTACATGCCGGGTGAGGCGTGGCCCTGGAAGAAGACCTGGTCCCCCCCGCCCGGGTGGTTCTTCCCGCGGAAGAAGTGGTTGAAGCCGACCTCGTACAGGGTCGCGCTCGACGCGTACGTGGAGATGTGGCCTCCGACGCCGACACCGGGCCGCTGCGCGCGGTGGACCATCATCGCCGCGTTCCAGCGGAGCAGGCGGCGGTAGCCGCGCTCGAGTCCCTCGTCACCCGGGTACGCCGGCTCGATCGACTTCGGGATCGTGTTGACATAGTCGGTCGCCGTGAGCGACGGCACCCCGATCTGCTTCTCACGAGCCCTGTCGAGGAGCCGCAGCATCACATACCGGGCGCGGTTCCGGCCACCCTTCTCGATGAGCCCGTCCAGGCTCTCGATCCACTCGCCGGTCTCGTCCGGGTCCGTGTCGGGAAGGTTCGTGGGCAGACCGTTGAGTACGGGTCCGCCCTCGTCGCGTGGGATCACCAGATGCCTTTCGTCGCTTCCATCTACCGGGCAATCTTGTCATGTCCAGCGCCCCAGCCCCACCCCGTCGAGGGAGCGGACAGCCGAGGGATCACCCCCGCGCCCACTCCAAGAGCCTGGGCAGGGGCCACGTGTTCACGATGCGGTCGACGTCGATGCCCATCTCCTGCGCGCGCTCGCATCCGTAGTCGAGGAACTCCAGCTGTCCGGGCGCGTGCGCGTCGGTGTCGATGCTGAAGAGGCACCCGATGTCCCGTGCCAGCGCGAGCAGCCGGGAGGGTGGGTCCCGCCGCTCCGGGCGGGAGTTGATCTCCACGGCCACACCGAACTGGCGGCAGGCCTCGAAGACGACCTCCGCGTCGAAGCGTGACTCGTTGCGCAGCCCGCGGTCGCCCTTGACGAGCCGGCCCGTGCAGTGGCCGAGAACGTTCGTGCGGGGGTTCGCCACGGCGGCCACCATGCGGTGCGTCATGGACTCCGCGTCCTGGCTGAGCTTCGAGTGCACGCTCGCCACGACCACGTCCAGTGCGGCCAGCGCAGCCGGGGACTGGTCCAGCGCGCCGGTGTCCAGGATGTCGACCTCGATCCCCTTGAGCACGCGGACCTCCGAGACCTCGTTGACCGTGTCGATGAGCTCGCCCTGTGCGGCGAGGCGCTCCGCCGTCAGCCCGTGCGCCACGGTGAGCCGCGGGGAGTGGTCGGTGATGAGGAGGTACTCGTGACCGAGATGCTGGGCGGTGACGACCATCTCCTCGAGCGGCGCGCTGCCGTCCGACGCCTCCGTGTGGCAGTGCAGGTCGCCACGGATCAGGGTGCGGAGTCCCCCTCCCCCTGTGGTGAGCGGCTTCGCCGACGCCCGGACCTTGGCGAGGTAGTCGGGGACCCGTCCGGCGAGAGTGGCCTCGATGACCGCCGTGGAGCTGGGTCCGATGCCGGGGACGTCCGACCACGACGACGCCTCGCGGTGCTGGGCGTACTCCTCAGGGGTCATCTCGTCGAGGAGCCTGGCAGCCGTACGGAAGGCCATGGACCTGCGGGAGTCGCTGCGGGAACGGTCCAGCCAGTACGAGATCTCGCGGAGAGCGGCCGCAGGCGAGGCCGGCACGCGGTCATTCACCACGGATGCACCCTACGCTGTGGCGCATGGCGAAGGCGGCTCCGAGCGGACCGGTGCGGGTGAGCGGCCGCACGCTCATCCCCTCGTCGCGCTCCCGTACCGCGATGGTGCGCCGCCTGTCTGCCCAATCCGCCGTCATGACCACCGCCGTCCTCGCCGAGATGGACGCGCGCCACGAGTGGTTCGGCGAGATGGAGGCCGAGCACAGGTCGTGGATCGGCATCGTCGCCCGCGCCGGCATCGACCTGTTCGTGGACTGGCTGGCCGACGAGGGCGAGCAGCCGGTGACGCCCGCCGGGCTGTTCGACGCGGCACCCCGGTCGGTGATGCGCCGCATCTCCCTCAAACAGACCGTCGAGCTCGTACGGACGACGGTCGAGGTGGTCGAGCAGACCGTGGCACAGATGCCGAGGGGCGACAGGGCCGTGCTGTCGGCGGCGATCGTGTACTTCAGCCGTGAGGTCGCCTTTGCGGCCGCCGAGCTGTACGCGACGGCCGCGGAGAGCCGGGGCGCCTGGGACGCCAGGCTGGAGAGCCTCGTCGTCGACGCGGTGGTGCGGGGCGAGGCCGACGAGAACCTCGTCTCGCGCGCCTCGACGCTGGGCTGGCACTCCCCGGAGTCCGTCGTCGTCGTCGTGGGGCTCGCTCCGGAACGCCACGAGATGGCCGTCGAGCAGCTGCGGAAGGCGGCCGTCCGTGCGGGGCTCGATGCGCTGGTCGCCACCCAGGGAGAGCGGCTCGTCGTGGTGCTGGGAGGTGCCGCGCTCGCCCACAGCGACGGCCCGGTGCCGGTCGTGGCCAAGCTCCAAGGGTACTTCGGCGACGCACCGATCGTGGTCGGGCCCGTCGTCGAGCACCTCGTCGACGCGGGGATGTCTGCCCGCGCCGCCTTCTCGGGCATCCGAAGCTCGGCCGCGTGGCCCGAGGCGCCGCGCCCGGTCTCGGCGGTGGACCTGCTCCCCGAGCGCGCTCTCGCCGGCGACGGGCACGCGCGACGGGCCCTCGCCCACGACATCTACCAGCCGCTCGACCAGGCCGGCGGCGAGCTGCTGACCACGCTCGTCGCGTTCCTAGACCACGGCGGATCCATCGAGGCGTCCGCGCGCGCGCTGTACGTGCACCCCAACACCGTCCGGTACCGTCTCCGGCGCATCCAGGAGGTGACCGGGTACAACCCGTCGGCCGCTCGGGACGCCTACGTGCTGCGCCTGGCCGTCACCGTGGGACGGCTCTTCGCCTCCTGACGCGAGGATGCGCCGTTTGTAGTGTTCCCACAACGACACGCCCACGAACTTCGTCGTGTCCGGTACTGAGTTTGCCGCAAACTCACGAAACGATGGGCACCGTGCTCGCAATAGTCGCCCCGGGCCAAGGCGCCCAAACACCTGGGTTCCTCGCCCCTTGGCTGGAACTCCCCAGGTTCGCCACACGGCTCGCATGGCTGTCGGCCGTCTCGGGCCTCGACCTCGCCCACTACGGCACCGACGCAGACGCCGAGACCATCCGCGACACCGCCGTGGCCCAGCCGCTGCTCGTCGCGGCCGGTCTCACGGCGGCGCTCGAGCTCCTCCCGTCGCCGTCCGAGGCATTCCGCAAGGTAGCCGTCGTCGCGGGCCACAGCGTCGGCGAGATCACGGCCGCCGCAGGCACGAACGTCATCAGCGTCGAAGCCGCGATGGTGCTCGTACGGGAGCGCGGCAAGGCGATGGCCGCCGCCAGCGCTGCCTGGCCCACGTCGATGTCCGCCATCATCGGCGGAGACCGGGACGAGGTCATGGCCGCGATCGCCACGTACGGGCTCACCGCTGCCAACGACAACGGCTCTGGCCAGGTCGTCGCCGGTGGCACCGCCGAGCAGCTCGCCGAGCTCGCCGCCAACCCGCCCCACCGGACGAGGATCGTCCCGCTGAGCGTCGCGGGCGCCTTCCACACCGTCCACATGGAGCCCGCTGTCGCGCACATGGCCAACCTCGCCAAGGCGGTCTCCACGAAGGACCCGCGCACCCGGCTCCTCTCGAACGCGGACGGCCAGGTCGTACAGAGCGGCGCCGAGTACCTCCAGCGGATCGTGCGTCAGATCGCGAACCCCGTCCGCTGGGACCTCTGCATGGCGACGATGTCCGAGCTCGGGGTCACCGGGCTGCTCGAGCTGCCTCCGGCCGGCACCCTCACGGGCATCGCCAAGCGCAACCTCAAGGGTGTGGAGCTCTTCAGCCTCAACACGCCCGACCAGCTCGACGAGGCGCGCGACTTCGTCGACCGCCACGCCGACGCCTCGCACTACGACCTGTCGACCACGCCGAGCTGGCGCCTGGTCGTGTCCCCGGGCAAGGGCCGCTTCGCGCGCGATGCGTCCATCAACGTCGACGACAGGCTCGCCGCCCACACCATGATCGGCTCGGTGAAGAACCTTCGCGACGAGATCCCCGTCGCGGCCACGTACGGCGGTGTCGTCCTCGAGTGGCTCGTGGAGGACGACGACCCGGTGGCTCCCGGCCAGCCCCTACTTCGCCTTCACCCATCCCCGTCCAGCATTCAGGAGGACCACGCGTGACCACTCCGCTCACCATTCGTACCGGCCGCGCCGGTTCGCGCATCGCCGGCGTCGGCTCGTACCTGCCTCGCCGGGTCGTCACCAACGAAGAGATGTGCACGATGATCGACTCGAGCGACGAGTGGATCCGGCAGCGCACCGGCATCGTCGAGCGGCGCTGGGCGAGCGAGGACGAGCCCCTCTCGTACATGGTCGCCGAGGCCTCGAGGAAGGCCATCGAGCACTCGGGTGTGTCCACGGACGACATCGACGCGGTCATCGTCGCCTCGGTGACGCACCTCAAGGCGACGCCTGCTCTCGCGCCGATCCTGGCCGCGGAGCTCGGCCTCAGGGACCCTGCCGCGTACGACATCTCCGCGGCGTGCGCCGGCTTCTGCTACGCGCTCGCCCAGGCGGACGCCCTCATCCGTACCGGGTCCGCCACTAACGTCCTCATCGTCGGCGCCGAGCGCCTCAGCGACCTCACGGACAAGACGGACCGTTCCACGGCGTTCCTGTTCGCCGACGGAGCGGGCGCGGCGGTCGTCGTCGGCAGCGACACGCCCGGCGTGGGTCCGGTCGTCTGGGGTTCCGACGGCAGCCAAGCCGATGTCATCACGCAGACGGAGGACTTCCGCGATGCGGTGCCTGAGGGCCGCATGCCGACCCTGTACATGGACGGCAAGCCGGTGTTCCGCTGGGCGACGACCTTCATCGCCGATGCGGCGAAGGACATCCTCACGCAGACGGGCCTCGAGCCCGAGCAGCTCGACGTGTTCATCCCGCACCAGGCGAACAACCGCATCACCGACTCGATGCTGCGGCACCTCAAGCTGCCCGAGCACGTCGTCGTCGCCCGCTCCATCACCCACATCGGCAACACGTCCGCATCGTCCATCCCCATCGCGATGGACGAGCTGCTGAGCAGTGGCGAGGCCAAGTCCGGCCAGACAGCGCTCATCATCGGCTTCGGCGCCGGCCTCGTGTACGCGGGCCAGGTCGTCGTCCTGCCGTAGCCGCCGACGCACGGCGTCACACAGAATCCGTACAGAAGACCTCCGTACAGAAGAACCAACCAAGGAGAGAACCATGGCCACCACCGAAGAGATCCGCGAGCAGCTCGCTGAGATCGTCAACGACGTCGCGGGTGTCGCGGTCGAGGACGTGCAGCTCGACAAGTCGTTCACCGAGGACCTCGACGTCGACTCCCTGTCGATGGTCGAGATCATCTACGCCTGCGAGGACAAGTTCGGCGTCTCCATCCCCGATGACGACGCGAAGAACCTCCGCACCGTGGGCGACGCGGTCGCCTACATCGAGCGCGCCCAGGCCTGAGCCCTCGCGGTGGCAGCCTCCCCGGCTGCCACCGCTTCCCTGGACCGCCCACCCACCGACCGACCTTCGGAGGACCATCACATGCGAACCGTCGTCATCACCGGCCTTGGGGCAAGCACCCCTCTGGGCGGCGACCTGCCCACCACCTGGTCGGCGCTCGTCGCCGGGACCAGCGGTGTCAGCCTCATCGAGGCCGACTGGGCACAGGAGCTGCCCACGAGGATCGCAGCCCAGGCCGCCGTGGATCCCGCCTCCGTCATGGACCGCGTCCAGGCCCGCAAGCTCGACCGCTCGTCGCAGTTCGCGATGGTCGCGGCGCTCGAGGCCTGGGCGGACGCCGGTCTCGGCCTCGACGAGGAGTCGACGGTCGACCCGGACCGGCTGCTCACCTCGATCGGCACCGGCATCGGCGGGCTGCACTCGCTGCTCAGCAACTGGGACATCCAGAAGGAGAAGGGCGCCCGTCGCGTCTCGCCTCTGACCATCCCCATGCTCATGGCCAATGCCCCCGCAGCCAACGTCAGCCTGCGCATCAGCTCCCGGGCCGGCGTCCACGCTCCCGTCTCGGCGTGCGCGTCCTCGAACGAGGCGATCGCCCTCGCGTTCGACCTCATCCGCCTCGGACGTGCGGACATCGCCGTCGTGGGCGGCACGGAAGCCGTCATCCACCCCCTGCCCATCGCCGCCTTCGGCCAGATGCAAGCCCTGTCCAAGCGCAACGACGAGCCCACCAAGGCGTCGCGTCCGTTCGACGTCGACCACGACGGCTTCGTGCTCGGCGAGGGTGGCGCATGCATGGTCATCGAGACGCTCGAGCACGCCCAGGCCCGCCGCGCACGCATCTACGGGACCCTGGCCGGCGCCGGGACCACCGCCGACGCCCAGGACATGGTCGCCCCGAGCCAGCGGGGCCAGGTCCTCGCGATGCGCAAGGCGCTGTACGAGGCGGGCCTGTCCCCTGCCGACATCACGCACGTGAATGCCCACGGCACCTCGACACCCACCGGCGACCCGATCGAGGCCTCCTCGATCGCCGAGGTCCTCGGCGACGCGGTCGACAGGTGCGTGGTCACCTCGACCAAGTCGATGACCGGTCACCTGCTCGGCGCCGCCGGGGCTTTGGAGACGATCGCGGCACTGAAGGCGATCCACCACCGGCTCGTACCGCCCACGATCAACCTCGACAACCCCGAGCCCGGCCTCACGATCGACGTGGCGGCGAACGTGGCGAGGCCCCTGCCCGCGGGCGACCTCGCGGCGATCAACAACTCGTTCGGCTTCGGCGGCCACAACGTGTCCGTCGTCGTCTCGACGGAGAACGCCACCGAAGGGAGCGCCTCATGACGTCGACCAAGGAGAAGCTGCCGCGCGAGCTCGACCCGCGCAACCCGAAGCACCGCCTCGCCGCGCTGTTCGACGACGGGCAGATGCAGCTGCTGGGCCCGGAGGACGACTCCGGGATCCTGGCGGCCGTCGGCCAGATCCACGGCGTCCGTACGGTCTCCTTCTGCTCCGACCCCACCGTCATGGGTGGCGCCATGGGCGTGCAGGGCTGTGACGCGATCGTGCGTGCCTATGCGACCGCGATGAAGAACAGCCTGCCCATCGTGGGCATCTGGCACTCGGGCGGTGCGCGCCTCGCCGAGGGCGTGATCTCGCTCCACGCCGTGGGGCAGGTCTTCAACGCGATGACCAAGGCGTCCGGCAAGATCCCCCAGATCTCCATCGTCCTGGGCGCCGCTGCGGGCGGTGCTGCGTACGGGCCCGCGCTCACCGACATCGTCATCCTGGCGCCCCAGGGCCGGATCTTCGTGACCGGCCCCGACGTCGTACGCTCCGTCACCGGTGAGGACGTCGACCAGCTGCGGCTCGGCGGGCCGGACGTCCACGGGCGTCGCTCCGGCGTCGTCCACATCGCCGCCGAGGACGAGGCCGACGCCATCGACCGCGGACGGAAGCTCGTCTGGCTGTTCGGCGACCAGGGCGAGGTCTCGGCCCAGGTTCCGGACGTCGACCTCAACGACTTCCTCCCCGACTCCAAGAAGCGGGCGTACGACGTCCACCCGCTCATCACCGGCCTCCTCGACGAGGGCTCGGTCGTGGAGCTCCACGCGAAGTGGGCACCCAACCTCGTCGTCGGGCTCGGCCGGCTCGGCGGTCGTACCGTCGGCGTCGTCGCCAACAACCCCCTGCGCCTGGGTGGCTGCCTCGACTCCTTCAGCGCCGAGAAGGCCGCGCGGTTCGTACGGATGTGCGATGCGTTCGGCGTGCCCCTCGTCGTGGTCGTCGACGTCCCCGGCTACCTGCCGGGCGTCGGCCAGGAGTGGGACGGCGTCGTACGACGCGGCGCGAAGCTGCTCCACGCGTTCGCCGAGTGCGTCGTGCCCCGCGTGACCCTCGTCACGCGCAAGGCGTACGGCGGCGCGTACATCGCCATGAACTCCCGCTCGCTCGGAGCGACGACGGTCTTCGCCTGGCCCGGCGCCGAGGTGGCGGTCATGGGCGCGGTCGCCGCCGTCCGCATCCTCCACCGACGCAAGCTCGCCGAAGTGCCCAGCGACCTGCTGGCCACCGTCGAGACAGAGCTCGCGTCCGAGCATGAGCGGATCGCGGGCGGGGTGGCCAAGGCCGTACAGATCGGCGTGGTCGACGAGATCATCTCGCCGGACGTCACGAGGTCGAGGCTCGCGAAGGTGATCCGGGACAACGACCACGGCTACCGGGGCACGCACACCAACATCCCACTCTGACGTCGCCCGCGGACACCTCACGGACCATCGGGAGCCGACCCGCTAGCCTCGGCGCTGTCGACCGAAAGGACACACCATGCAGTGGTGGCACGCGATTCTGCTGGGCATCGTCGAGGGGCTCACCGAGTTCCTGCCGATCTCGAGCACCGGTCACCTGACCGTGGTCGAGAAGCTCCTCGGGTACCAGATCCAGGATCCCGGGGTCACGGCCTTCACCGCCATCATCCAGGTCGGTGCGATCCTCGCGGCGGTGCTGTACTTCATCCGCGACATCGTCCGGCTGGCCGTAGCCTGGTTCAAGGGCCTGTTCTCCCGGGATGCCCGTGCGAACGTGGACTACCGGTTGGGCTGGGCCGTCATCGTGGGCTCGATCCCCATCGCCATCGTGGGTCTGGCGGGACAGAAGCTCATCGAAGGTGCCTTGCGGAGCTTGTGGGCCGTCGCCGCCGGCCTGATCCTCTGGTCGGTCGTGCTGTTCCTCGCAGACCGGGCCTCCGCGCGGCAGACGGGGCGTCGTGGCGCTCCGCGGGGCGAGGAGTCGATCACCGTCGTGGACGCGCTCATCGTGGGCCTGTGGCAGTGCGTCGCACTCATCCCCGGCGTCTCCAGATCCGGCGCGACGATCTCCGGCGCTCTGTTCCGCGGCATCGACCGCGTCACGGCGACACGATGGAGCTTCTTCCTCGGGATCCCGGCGCTAGTCGCGGCCGGTGGGTTCGAGACCGTCAAGGCGTTCAAGAACGTCCACGACACGGTGGGCTGGATCCCCACCCTGATCGGTACGGCTGTCGCGTTCGTCGTCGCGTACGCCTCGATCGCCTGGCTGCTGCGCTTCGTGGCCCACCACCGCTTCACGGCGTTCGTCGTCTACCGCGTGGTCGCCGGCCTCGCCGTCGTCGGCCTCATCGCCTCGGGAATCGTCACCGCGAGCTGATCCGCCGGTCTGTAGGGTCGTGGGATGCACACGCGCCAGGTCGGGACGTCGGGACTGCGCGTGTCCCGGCTCGGCCTGGGGACGATGACGTGGGGGCGTGACACCTCCGCTCGTGACGCGGACGCGCTCTTCGGTGCCTTCCGCGCCGCCGGTGGAACGCTCCTCGACACAGCCGCCGCGTACGGGCATGGCGAGGTCGAGCGGCTCATCGGGGCGGTCGTCGCGAAGGCGGGATGCCGTGACGAGATCGTCCTCGCGACGAAAGCTGGCTTCGTGCTGCGCGACGGCGCTCGGGTCGTGGACACGTCGCGGCGCACGCTGCTCGACGACCTCGCCGGGTCCCTGCGGCGGCTCCGTACGGACGCTGTCGACCTGTGGCAGGTGCACGCCTGGGGCGACGCGCCCATCGAGGAGACCCTGTCGGCCGTCGACCATGCGGTCACCGCCGGCATGGCCCGGTACGCGGGAGTGTCGAACTTCGTGGGCTGGCAGACGGCCCAGGCGGTCACGTGGCAGAGGGCCGTGCCCGGCCGGGCTCCCCTCATCTCGACGCAGGTCGAGTACAGCCTCCTCGCCCGGCGAGCGGAGGTCGAGATCCTGCCGGCTGTACGGGCGATGGGGCTCGGCTTCTTCGCCTGGTCACCTCTCGGTCGTGGCGTGCTCACGGGCGCGTACCGGACAGGGACGCCGCGCACCTCGCGCGGGGCCTCGGACCATCTCGGTTGGTTCGTCGAGCAGTACCTCGATCCTCGCTCGGCCGGCGTCGTGGAGGCGGTGGCGAAGGCAGCCGACGGACTCGACCTCACGCCCGCGCAGGTGGCGCTGCTGTGGGTACGGGACGCGCCGGGGGTGACCGCTCCCCTGCTGGGGGCACGTACGGTCGGGCAGCTCCAGCCGTACCTCCGCGTCGAGGACACCGAGCTCCCCCTCCCCATCGCCCAGGCTCTCGACGACGTGTCGGGTGGGCCGCACTACGGGCGGGCGGAAGGCCAGGCCGGCTGAGACCAAGGAGATCCTGGCGCGCTACCTGTCGGCCGCGGCGCGACGCGCTCAGCTGGGGGCTCGAGGGCCCCTCGACGCCGAGGGGCACGTACTGTGGTGGCCGCCGGAGCGGAACCCCGCGACTCTCGGGCTGGTCCTCGTCCACCTCCAGCACGACCTCACGCGACACGCGGGGCATGCCGACATCATCAGCGAGCTCATCGACGGTGCGGCCAGGCTCCACGCGGGCAAGACAAACCTCCCGGACCGCGAGACAAACCTCCCGGACCGCGACGCCGACTGGTGGCACGCGGACGTCGCGCGCCTCGAGGAGACCGCTCGTCGGGCCGGAGCCTGAATCGCATCACCGGCACAAGGTTGCTATAGTCGTCCGGGCCGGTGGAGACACCGGAGCACTCGTCCGGGTGGCGGAATAGGTAGACGCGCTAGCTTGAGGTGCTAGTGCCCGTTAAGGGCATGGAGGTTCAAGTCCTCTCTCGGACACAGTTTTGGATGGCTCGCTGACTACGTGAAACACAACCTGGCAAGGACTTTCGTCCTTGTCGGTTGTGGCCACGAGTGGACACAAGTGCCCTCTAGTGGCCATTCATTCCCCACGCAATCGCACGCCTGGCGCACGGAGGGACTGCCACCCCCTCCGGCGGAAGTCCACCGATCGGACATGTCACCCGTTACGGACCGTGACGGGAGGGCCGCTCCATGGCTAGCCGGCGTGCGAAGGGTAAGCGTGCCTTCGGTGAGATCTCCAACTGCACCAATCCGGTCGAGTTGAGCACCCTGGCCAGCCACCATCCTCACCTCACGGCGGGAGTGCTTTGGCGACACGACTTGCTTCCTTCTCCCAGATGGGCGCCGTCGTCCATTGCGTTCATCAGAGCGACTGCTAGGGATCACGCCTTGTTCGCGGTTTCCTCGCGTTGGGCGGCATCGGCCGGTTGCGCCACCGGCCGTTGACGGAGCAGGTCCCGACTGAGCACTGCGTACAGGGCCGCGCTGACCGCGAAGCCGAGGAGGTAACCCAGGCTGCTTTCGGCGAAGATACCCACGGCTAGCGGCCCGGTGAACAGCGGTGACGCTGTGAATAGCAGGCCGATGATGGTGCCGGCGAGCCACGAGACGAGGGCTGGAAGCCGAACCGCGGGGTTGACCACGCGCAGGGCGGGATGGGTGGCCTGGGTGAGCTCGCTCGACTCGAGGCAGGCCCTGTCGTAGCCGCGACGAAGCGCCATGTCGACGATGCAGACCGCCGCCCAGGTTGCGACACCGCAGGCGAGAAGCTGCACGAAGCTGACCAAGAAGCCAGAGAAGTCTGCTTGCACGACCATGATGTAGACGCCGGCGAGAAGGATCACCGCTCCGTCGATCACGACGGTACGTGACCGGCGCATCCGGACGCCGAGAGCGAGCAGGTTCAGGCCTGAGGAGTAGAGGCCCATCACGAGCTGCGCCAACAGGCCACCGATCGCGGCCAGCAGATAGGGAACTGCCAGCCAGGCGGGAAGAACCGCGCCGATCGCAGCGATCGGGTCTGTGGACGTAGCGAGTCCATCGACGGTGCTGCTCAACAGGATGCCCACGATGATGAGGACGACCAGGGGGGCTGCAGACCCGAGGGTCGTCCAGCCCACGATGGCGGCTCCACGTTCGCGTCGAGGCAAGTACCGGGTGTAGTCGGCAGCCAGGTTGGTCCAGCTGATCCCGGTGCTGGCCGCGACGATGCCGGTACCACCGACAAAGGCGAGCCACGACCCTGGATGAATCGCCAGGACTGCCGTCCAGTGTGTGCTCATGACGAGCCACGGCAGCACGGCCATGGTCAGCAGGCCGAAGGTCCAGGTCACGAAGCGCTGGACAGCCACGATCGTCGCGTGGCCGAGCCGTCCGAGCAGGAGCGCTGCCACAGAGACAGCGAGCAGGGAGACGAGCATCCATGGGGCGGTCGCGGGAACATGCCAGACCGTTGTCAACAGTGCGAGGAGCGCGTACGCCGCAATGACAGCCGTCAGCGTCTCCCAGCCGAGAAGGCTTATCCAGCTCACGAGTGTCGGGGCGAGGTTGCCCTTCCGGCCGAACGGGATCCGGGAAAGGCCGAGCATGGGGGCGCCACCCCATTTGCCCGCGACTCCCAGTACGCCGACCAGCACGAAGGACACGACGGACCCCACGATCGCGGCGGCCGCGCCCTGCCACACGTTGAGTCCGAGGGTGGTGAGGACGGCACCGTAGACGATGCCGACGACGCCGATATTGGCGCCGAGCCACACCCAGAACAGCTCTGAGGCGGTGCCGTGCCGGTGCTCGTCGGCGATGGATTCGATGCCAGCGGTTTCAACCGACCAGGGTCGGTCTGCAGCCGTATGGTCGGGCAGGTGGTCAGTACGAGGGGACATCGTGAATGGGTCTCCGCTTCGGTGTCCGCCGGTTCCACGGGCGGGTCAGCCTTTCGCAAGGCCGGTCTCCTGGCTCCCGGATCGCCGCTCTCTCCCGCCTTCCCAGGCCATCGGCCCAGTGGCACATCGGGGAGAACTTCCCGGTCACAGTGGCGGGCCCGCGCCGGACTCACACCGGCTTCCCGATTCTTCCCCACCGTCATGGCGCTTGTGAGCAGACCCATTGGGCGGGGACACCTTGCGACGTTGCGCCAACCGTAGCAAGGCACCTGCCGGTCCGTGCACGCGCCAAGGAACTTCTCCGGAACACACGGCAACCGTGGCGCCCGGCCCGGCCCTCAACCGAGCCGAGAACGCCCTGATGCGACCGGCGTGAACTCGAGGTTGACGGCATCGACCAGGGCGTCGATGTCCCGGATGCCGCGGAGGTCGAGGCCGAGTTGGGCGGCGGCCTGCAGCACCAAGGGCCTGCGCAGCCGTGCGCCCATCACCAGGTCGGCGTCGCCGAGCATCTCGGTCGGACTTCCATGCCGCACGAGCCCGTCGACCAAGACGGCGACGGAGTCGGCCCACCTGAGCGCGAAGTCCACGTCGTGGGTGGCGATCACCACCGTCGTATGTGCGGCGAGGAGGCATTCGAGTGCGCTGACCATCTCATCGACGCCGTGCGGATCGAGGCCCGCTGTCGGCTCGTCCAGGAGGACGATGGAGGGCTGCATGGCCAGGGCACCGGCGATGGCTACGCGCTTGCGCTGGCCGAAGGAGAGTTCCTGGATGGGCCGCTCGGCAAGGTCGGTGATTGAGAGCAGCGACAAGGCTTGACCGACCCTGCCGCGAACCTCTGCCTCGGATAGGCCCAGGTTCATCGGGCCGAAGGAGATGTCCCGGTAGACGTCGGCGGCGAAGAGCTGGTCGTCAGGGTTCTGTGCCACGAGTTGCACGACTTGTCGGTGCGTCTTCAGCGCCGCCCGGCCGTAGCCGACAGCCTGACCGTCGACCAGTACGTGACCTGCCGAGGGCCGCACCGACCCGGCGAGGGTGCGCAGGAGGGTGGTCTTTCCCGATCCGTTCGCGCCCAGCAGCGCCAGCCGCTTGGCCTTGGGTATGTGCAGGTGGGCGCCGTTCAGGACTTGCCGGTGACCGAAAGAGACCTCGACCCCATCAGCAGCGAGCTCGCGGGGGCTCATCTCAGCACCGCCCAGGCGACCGAGGTGCCGGTGAGCACGGCCAGGAGCGCGATGCTCCCCGCCAGAAACCGCCCCGACCGCACCCGGTCCGGCTCCAGGGTGCACAGCCTGTCGTCGTAGCCCCGACCCGAGAGCCCGGCCTCCAGACGCCGCGCCCGGTCCCACGACCTGACGAACAGCACCGCGACTCCCATCGAGGCTGAGCGCATCGCCGCCGACCGGGTCGCGTAGCCCAGCCTCGCCACCTGGGCGTCATGGATCGCGGCGGCGCTCTCCAGAAGCCCCACAGTGAACCGGTAGATCAGCGAACCGATCTCGATCAGAGGATCCGGGACGTGCGCCCGACGCAACGCCGCGAACAGGTCGACGATCGGAGTTGAGCAGGCCAACGTGAACATTGCCAGCGTCGCAGCGACCGCTCGCACCGCCAGCGCTGCGGCCATAGCCGATCCTGCCGGCGTCACCTCCAGCCCGGGTCCTGCGTCCCAGGTCGGGCTCACGGCCACCGTCGCGACACCGATCAGGATCGAGAGCAGTGGCAGCCAGCTGATGCGCCACAACCTGGTCAGACCGACGCGGATCGGACCCAGCAGAAGGGCCAGACTCACCGACGCCACCGCTACCCCACCGGGTACGGGAGGCAGGGTGACCGCCGCCAGCAGGAGCCCGAGCGTGAGGACAGCCTTGTCGCGCACCGACCTCGTGCGCCAAGGGCTCGTCCAGGCGGCTTGGTCCATCGCGAGCCCGTGGGCCATCAGAGGGCCCCTTCGGGCGCGTCGCCGACCGGCGGTGTCATCGAGTCTTCGTGGAATGCCTTCTCGGCTCTCCGGCGTCCCCAATACCCGCCGACCGCGAACCCCAGGACCGCTCCTCCGATCGCGGCTTGCAGCGCGAACAGGCCGGACTCGATCTCGGCGGACTTCGGCTGGAAGAACGGGGTGAACCAGGGTTTGTAGTTCGGGTCCGTCGCCTGGATCTGCGAAGTGGCCGCACTGTCGGTGCCGCCGAATCGGGTGACCGGGTTGGTGTGCATGCCACCGACGACGAAGCTGATCGCGAAGATCACAACCAGAGCGACCAGGAGCCCGATAGTGACCGCTGTGCTGCGCCTCATCTCAGGCACCTGTCTTCGCGTGCTCCGCCGTCTTGATCACGCCGAGTCTCTCGAGCTCAGGTCGGGCGACGTCGGTCAGCAGCCTGAATACCAGCACGCCGAGGATCCCTTCGGCGATCGCGAGGGGGATCTGGGAGATCGCGAAGATGCTCATGAACTTGGCGACGGAACCGAGCAGGCCGCTGACCGGGTCGGGGAAGGCGATGCCGAGCTGGACCGATGTGACTACGTAGGTTGACAGGTCCGCGAACGCCAGGGCCGAGAAGACGCCGACGTTCTGGTTCCACCCGAGCCTGCTGGACAGCCGCCAGCATGTGTAGCCCACCCAAGGCCCGGCGATGCCCATGCTGAACACGTTGGCTCCGAGCGTGGTGATTCCGCCATGGGCGAGGAGCAGGGCCTGGAAGATCAGCACGATCGTGGACAGGAACGCCATCACTGGTGGACGGAACAGAACGGCGCCGAGCCCCGTGCCGGTGGGGTGCGACGAGCTGCCGGTCACCGACGGCAGCTTGATGGAGGAGAGCACGAACGTGAACGCTCCGGCGGCAGCGAGGAGAAGCCTCGACTCGGGGTCTTCCTTCGACTGCTTGATGACCTGTCGAGCGCCATGGACCACGAACGGCGCCGAGAGCGCGTACCAGACGACGCAGTCTGTGATGGGCAGAAAACCCTCAGCGATATGCATGAGTTCCCCTTCAAAGGATGTTGGCCTCAGGAACCGACGCCCACATCCGTGTCTGGCTCCCCCAGTCGTAGGGGTCACAGTGGCCGATCCGTCCCGGATTCACACCGGGTTCCGGACGTAGGCGGCATTTGATCCTTGCACCCCTGCTTTCAGGGCCGACGGGGAACCCCCTCATCCAGCCTCGTCTTCGGCTATCGGGCAGGGATGTCCCACCCGACTGTGGACCGCCACCCCCTTCGCGGTCACCCATGGGGGCTGTGCCAGACTGAGCGTCGCAGCGATGTGTCGAGGAACTCCGGTGAGCCCACTTGGGCGATTCCGGGACGGTCCCGCCACTGTTATCGACCGTGCCAGGCACGCCACCGGGAGCCAGGAACTCGCCTTGCTGCAGAGCGAATATCGGGCGAGGACACCTGAGGAGGCTCCATGGCAACGCCTGCCCATCGGCACGGCCGCCCTGACACCAGGCTTGGGATTCCAGAGTCCGACCTCCGCATCGAACACCCCGCGGCGCCTGTGCGCCACGTGCATCAGATGATGGAAGGGACAGACATGATCACGGAGACGCCCCGAACCGGGCAGGTCATCCTGGTCGGAGGCGGCCCGGGAGACCCCGACCTGCTTACCGTCGGCGGGTTGCGCGCCCTCAAGGCAGCGGACGTCGTGCTCTACGACCACCTCGCCCCACTGACCTGCCTTGCCGAGACCAAGCCAGACGCGATCCTGCTCGACGTCGGCAAGATCCCGCGAGGCTGCCAGACGGCTCAGGCGGACATCAACACGCTCTTGATCGAGCACGCCCGCAATGGCTCAACCGTCGTCCGGTTCAAGGGTGGCGACCCGTTCGTACTCGGCCGCGGCAGTGAGGAATGGCTCGCCTGCGCGGGCGCCGGCATCCCCGTCCAGGTGATCCCAGGCGTCTCATCCGCGATCGCCGGACCGGAGCTGGCCGGGATCCCCCTCACGCATCGGGGCATCACGCAGAACTTCTCCGTCGTCTCCGGCCACGTCGGTCCGGACCATCCCGCTTCGACCGTCAACTGGGACGCTCTGGCCAGGTCGTCGGGCACGATCGTGATCCTCATGGGGGTCGCCCACCTCGCGGACATCTGCAGCGGGCTCGTCGCTCGGGGCCTGGACCCCGACACTTCAGCGGCGATCGTGGCCAAAGCCGCGTCGCCCGACCAGAAAGTGCTCCGCGGCACCGTCGTCACCCTCCCCGACCTGGCTGCTGCGGCCGAGGTAGAGCCGCCAGCTCTCATCGTGATCGGTGAGGTTGTCGCCCTCAACCTCACTCCCGAACCTGCGGTCCAGCAGCCTCGGCCGGCGACACTCGACACCGCGAACGCATGACGCCATGCTGAAGGCCCGCAGTCCACTCCACGTACGTGCGAGCTTGTCCGCGACAGCCGGCTGATCGGCCCGCCATGGACGCCTTCCGCAGGGTGCGCGACCTCCTGATCCTCGACGACTGCTGGGTGATCGCCGCGGACTCAGTCGGGGGGATCGGCCCGAAGCCTGCCGACACGGTCCGTGCTGATGCCCGGACCGTTGCGCACTTCGCGCTCCGGGTGCCACTTCTCGAAGTGATCTGCTCGGGCGCACGCCCCGTGGCCGTCATCGACAACTTGTGCGTCGAGCTGGATCCCACCGGGCGCGAGATGCTTGACGAGATCCGGCTCCTCGCCGCCCAAGCCGGCATCGTCTCGGAGGCGATCACCGGCAGCACCGAGGAGAACGTGAGGACCCAGGCCACCGGCGTCGGAGTGACCGTCATGGGACGGATCGGGCCAGGCGGGCTGCTGCCCGGCCACTCCCATCCTGGAGATGTGATCCTGTGCGCCGGACTGCCGCTGTCTGCGCCCCATGACGACGTTCGGATCGGGCACCCCAGTCAGGTCCCGGTGGCCGCGGTGTCGGCGGTCGTCGCGGCAGGACTCGTTCACGACGCGTTGCCCGTAGGTTCGAAGGGCTTGACCTGGGAGGTGGCCCAGCTGGCGGAGTCGGCGGGTCTGCGCGCCGTCTGGGTCGAACACGCAGCGTTTTCACTCACAGCGTCCGGCGGACCGGCAAGCTGCGTGCTCCTGAGCTGCGCCCCCGAGTCTGTCGAGGTTGTCCTAGGCGCGATCGGCGGAGGCACGCCCATCCACGTGGTTGCTCGGGTCGTCCACAGCTACTCGAGGTCTGAGGAGCCACACGGACCCGCATCAGGGACCACTGCGCTCAGCGAGGCGCGAGAGGTATCCCCGCCTCGAGGCGGGCCGGTACCCCCGGTATAGCCTGACCGCGCCGGTCCTTGCGGTCCGGTGCGCGAACGCTGAGCGAAGCCGGTGAGAACCCGGTGCTGTGCCGCAACGGTGATGCCTCAAGACGATCCTGCTCAAGAGGATGAGCCCGGTCGCCTCAGTCTCGTGGGATCTGACCAGCCCTCGGAGCAGGGGCGGAGGACATTCCCTCCCTCTCCGTCACAGCCCGGAGGGAGTCCGGTGGACCAGCTCGCCGAGCGCGGCCGGGTAGACCCGCCCATGTTCGACGGGTTCCCAGGAGATGTCGCGGTGGCCGCGTCCGGACAGCACAGCGCGGAGCACCTGGATCGTCCCCTCATGCGTCACCACCGCTACCGTCTGGCCATCGGCCTGCCGCAAGAGCCGTTGGCAGAAGGGGGTGAGTCGTTCGTACACGTCGGCCACGGACTCGCCACCTCCCCAACGCACCTCGTTGATGTGCACGCCGGCAGGCGTCGGCTCTTCCCGCAACTCGCTCCAGGCGCGGCCCTCCAGCTCGCCGAGCGCCTGCTCGCGCAGCTCCCGCGCCGAGGTGACGGGCAGCCCGAGCTCTCGACCGATGAGCCGCGCGGTCTCACGAGCCCGAAGAAGGTCGGAGGACATCAGCAGCGTCGCGCCTCGGCCCCGCAGCGCGGCCGCGGCCTCGCGAGCCTGGTGACGTCCCCGGTCCGTGAGCCCGACTCCCGGCGCCTGTCCCTGGACGCGCCCCGCGACATTCCACTCCGACTCGCCATGGCGCAACAGCAGCAACCGGATCACCCGCTCACTCTAGGTTCATCCACTTGCCCACTCGAAAGGACCTCCCTTGACCACCGGTGACCTCCTGGACGCCACACTGGCATCCATCCGCTCCATCGACGCCGATGCCCTGACGGCGGCCCGGGCCCGCCAGCTCGAGCTGACGAAGCCGCCAGGCTCGCTCGGCCAGCTGGAAGAACTCGGCAACCAGCTGGTGGCCATCTCGGGGCAGTGCCCGCCGCCTGTCCCCACTCCCGCGCTGGCGTGCGTGTTCGCCGGCGATCACGGTGTCACTGCTCAGAAGGTGTCGCCATGGCCGCAGGACGTCACCTGGCAGATGGTCATGAACGTGGCCGACGGCGGGGCGTCCGTGAACGTGCTGGCACGGCATGCCGGCGCCGACGTACGCCCGTACGACGTCGGCATCGTGCGCGAACTGAAAGACCCGCGGGTACATAGCCGTCGGGTCGCTGCCGGAACCGCCGACTGCAGCGTCGGGCCCGCGATGACCCGCGACCAGGCGATCGAAGCTCTCGAAGTCGGGATCCAGGCCGCCCTCGATGCGGCGGCTGATGGCTACCGCTGCCTGGTCCCCGGCGAGGTCGGCATCGGCAACACCACGCCGGCGGCCGCCCTGGTTGCGGTGTTCACCGGACAGTCGGCCGCCGACGTCACCGGCGCGGGCGCCGGCGCAACAGGTGAGATGCTCGACCGCAAGCGTGAGCTGGTGGCGCGCTCCATCGCGGTGAACGGCGCGACCGCGTCCGACCCGCTCGGCGCGCTCGCCGCTGTCGGCGGCTTCGAGCACGCCGCGATCGCCGGCCTCGTACTGGGTGCGGCCGCCTCTCGGCTTCCTGTGGTCCTGGACGGGGTGATCGCCTGCTCGGGAGCCCTGGCTGCGGTGGCGATGTGCCCGGACGCCCGCGGGTATCTGATCGCCGGCCACGACGGTGCGGAGCCAGGCATCCGAGCAGCGCTCGACAGCCTCGGCCTGCGTCCGATCCTGGCCATGGACCTTCGCCTGGGCGAGGGCTCCGGCGCGCTCACAGCGCTGCCAGTGGTGCAGGCGTCCGCGAAGATCCTCCGAGAGATGGCCACGTTCGCCTCGGCCGGAGTCTCGGGTAAGGAATGACGACCCGGCTGATCACCGGCGGGGCCCGCTCGGGCAAGTTCCGCCACGCCGAAGGGTTGCTCGCGGACACGGCGGCGGTCACGTACGTCGCGACGTCCCAGGGGCTCCCCGACGACGCCGAGTGGGCGGCCCGGGTGGCCGCCCACCGCGTCCGTCGCCCCTCGAGCTGGCGGACGATCGAGACGTTGGATGTGGCCGGAGTGCTCAACGAGCCAGGGCCTCCCGTGCTCGTGGACTGCCTCACGGTGTGGCTCAGCCGCGTCATGGACGAGTCCGGCTGCTGGCCCGACGTGCCCGGAGAGGGGTGGGCCAAGCCGGACGTCGCGGCCGACCCCGACTCCGTAGACGATCCTGCCCAGGTGCTGGCGACGCGAGTGAACTCGCTGGTGGACGCCGTGGGGCGGACCACCCGAGAGGTGGTCCTCGTCACGAACGAGGTCGGACAGGGCCTGGTGCCGACGACAGCGGGCGGACGGTTGTTTCGCGACGAGATGGGGGTCCTGAACCTGGAGGTCGCCGCGGTCTGCGACGAGGTATGGCTCATCGTGGCGGGGCTGCCGTTACGGCTGGGGGCCTGAGATGAGACGTGCCGGGGCGTTACACGCATCGGTGAGCGTGTTCACCATCGTCCCTGTGGCGCCCGTCGAGATCGACCGGGACACGGCCCGTCGCCGGAGGCGTTCGGGCGCTGAACGGCGGCTCGCTGCTGGCCTGCGTCCTGACGCTGACCCTGCTCTCGGCGGTCACGGGGGCGATGCACCTCGACGGTCTGGCAGACACGTCCGATGGCATCGGCTCACGGCGGCCGCCGGACGAGGCGCTGACGATCATGAAGCGTTCCGATATCGGCCCGATGGGTGTCGCCACACTGGTCCTGGTCCTGCTGGTCGATGCCGCGGCTCTGGCGTCCCCGCACCTGACCGGCTCGAAGCTGCTGGCGGCGGTTGCCTGCCTTCCGATGGTCGGCCGGGTGGCTGTGCTGACCGGAACCGGCC
This sequence comes from Actinomycetes bacterium, assembly GCA_021803025.1. GTDB lineage: Bacteria > Actinomycetota > Actinomycetes > Propionibacteriales > Propionibacteriaceae > Fen-668. The sequence continues at coordinate 20,688 of JAJZQV010000016.1, forward strand.
GTTGGGCGCCCAACGCGCGTCCCGGCGGTTTCGGCGCGCTGTTCTCGGGTGTCACGTCGGGGCGCGGCTGGGCGCTGTCGACTTCGGGTGTCCTGGCCGTGTCCGTACTGGCAGGAGACTGGGCGTCCGGGCTCCGGGGGCGCGGTCGCCTTCACTGTGGCGCCGCTGCTGTCCTGGCTGGTCGGGTGGGGCACGCAGTGGCCTCTGATCCGCCGGTTCGGAGGCCTGACAGGCGACCTGATGGGTGCGCTCATCGAGGTCACCCAGCTGGTGTTCGTGGTGGTTCTCGGCGTGATCGCGTGATGATGGAGGACAGGGCATGAACCTTCTTGTTGGAGTAGGGGTGGGACCGGGAGATCCGGACCTTGTGACGGTCAGGGCTGTCCGCGTACTGTCGACGGCCGACGTCATCTTGGTGCCGGACACAGCGGGGAACTCCTCCCGTGGCCAGGCAGCAGCGACCGACGTCGGCCGCGCGGAGGCGATCGTCCGGGCATGCGCCCCCGACACCTCCGCCAGGATTGTCCGAGTCCCGTTCTCGATGGGTGACCCGACAGGGGTGACCCCGCGCCGCGCCGCGGCCTGGGCGGCGTCCGCCGAGGCCACGGTGGCGGCGTTCGAGTCAGGGGCGTCCGTGGTGGCCTTCGCGACGATCGGTGACCCCAGCGTCTACTCGACCTTCAGCTACCTTGCCGCGTCGGTACAGGACCGCCTGCCCCAGGTGACCGTGGAGGTCGTGCCCGGCATCACTGCGATGCAGGCGCTCGCGGCGGCGAGCCGGACGCCCCTGGTCGAAGGGGACGAGATCCTGGCGCTGGTGCCGCTCAAGGACGGGGTCGACGGGTTTCGCGCGGCGGCGGCCGTCGCCGACACCGTCGTCGTCTACAAGGCGGGTCGCCATCTCGCGGCGCTACGCGGCGAGCTGGCCGGGACCGCAGCAGGCGCCCGAGCGATCGCGGGGGTCGACGTGGGCCTGCCGGCTGAACAGGTGGGCCGACTCGACGAGCTCCAGTCGGCCCCGTACTTCACGACGATCATCTGCTCACCGGACCGCGGCGAGATGGGAGGCCGGCTATGACTGCCGCCGAGACCCGGAGCGAGGGACGGGTGGTCTTCGTGGGCGCCGGACCTGGAGCGCCCGATCTGATCACACTCCGCGGGGCTCGAACGATCGAGCAAGCCGACATCATCATCTGGGCATCCTCCCTGGTCAGCCCTGAGATCGTCGCCGCGCACAAACCGGGCGCCGTCCTCGTCGACTCCGCCTCGATTCCCCTGGAGGACCTCGTCCCCCACTTCGAGCGGGCCCGCGACGAAGGCCTGCTCGTGGCCCGGGTCCACACCGGCGATCCCGCCATCTACGGCGCCACCGCCGAGCAGCGGGCCCTGTGCCGGCGCCTCGGGGTCGCGTACGAGTCGATCCCTGGTGTCTCTGCGTTCTCGGCGGCAGCAGCCAGTGCCGAGGTCGAGCTGACGCTTCCCGAGGTGGCGCAGTCGCTGGTCCTGACCCGCCTTGAGGGCGGACGGACTCCGATGCCGCCAGGCGAGAGCGTCCGCGAGTTCGCTCGGCATGGGACCACGATGGCGCTGTACCTGTCAGCCGCCCGCAACCGGGTGCTTCAGGAAGAGCTGCTCGCCGGCGGCTACCCGCCCGAGACCCCCGTCATCATCGGACACCGCGTCAGCTGGCCGGACGAGGCGATGCTCCGCTGCCGACTCGACGAGCTGAGCTCGACGATGCGCGACCACCGGTTCTGGAAGCACACTGTGATCCTCGTCGGCCCAGCGCTCGCGGACGCCGACCCGCAGCGTCGCAGCCACCTGTACCACCCGGGCTTCCGGCACGAGTTCCGCGCCGCAGACCCCGAAGCAGCCGCGACACTTCGCGAACGCGGCGCCGTCACGGGGGATGCGCTGTGATCACCGTCCACGGCTTGCTCGGCGCACCCTCGGACGCCCTGCGTACGGACGCCGCCCGCGCCGTCCTCGTCGTCGGGGGCCGGCGTCACCTGGAAGCCCTGGGCGTCGAGACGGCGCGGAGCGTCGAGCTGGGGCGGCTGACGCCCGCTCTCGACGCTCTTGCCGCCCTACCGCCCGACGCGGATGCCGTCGTCGTTGCGTCGGGCGACCCCCTGTTCTACGGGGTTGTACGCAGAATCAGGCGAGCCGGCCTTGCGGTACGGGTCGTTCCCGCCGTGGGATCGCTGCAGGCCGCTTTCGCAGCGGTGGCCGTGCCCTGGGACGACGCGCTCCTTGTCAGCGCCCACGGTAACGACCCCTCCCCCGCGCTGAAGGCTTGCCGCCACCACCCCAAGGTCGGCGTGCTCACCGACCCCATCACTGGGTTCCCAGAGATCGTGGCAGCCACCGCGGGCCTCGGCCGCGTGTACGTCCTCGCCGAAAGGCTGGGCGAGGCCGAGGAACGGGTACGCGTCTTGGACGAGACCGAGGCAGCCTCCATCCTCGACGTGGCCCAACCGCACGTGGTGCTGGTACTGGCGCACCATCCCGACGACCTGGACGTCCTCGGCGTCCAGGACCCGATCGCCGGCGGCATCCGGCCCTGGCAGAAGGACCCAGCATGACGACACCGGTGATCGGTCAGCTCACGAACTCCGCAGCCTCCCGAACCCGGGCCGACACGATCGACGACCTCCTCGGCACGACGATCCGCTTCGATGGACCGGCCCACCAGTCGCTCCCCCAGGCCTGGGCGACGTGCGACCTCATCGTCAGCCACCTTGCGCTAGGTGCGACGACGCGCCTGATCGCGCCGCTGTTGGCGGACAAGAAGACCGACCCGGGAGTCGTCGTCATCGACGAAGCGGGCCGCTTCTGCATCCCCTTGGTGGGCGGCCACGCCGGAGGCGCCAACGACCTCGCCCGCCGGATCGCCGACGGCATCGGCGCAACGCCAGTACTCACCACCGCCACCGACGCCCGGGACATCCCGGGCCTCGACACCCTCGGCTGGCCGACCTCGGGGGACCTGGCCGGCGTCACGCGGGCGATGCTCGACGGACGACCGGTCGAGATCGTACGCACCCAGCCCTGGCCGTTGCCGCCCCTGCCGCTCAACGTGGCCGAGCGCGGCGTGCAGCGGCTGGTGCGACGGGGCATCCGCACGACCGTCCTGCCCCACGAGACGCCGGTCGCGCGGATCGTTATCAGCGACGCGGCGGCGACCGGCGCCACGGACGACCTGCCCACCGTTCTCCTCCACCCGCGCAGCCTCGTCGTCGGCGTGGGATGCAACCGCGGCACGCCCGCAGTGGCGATCGCCGCCCTGGTGGAGGCGACTCTTGCCGAGGCCGGCCTGGCGCGGGAGTCCGTCGTCACACTTGCCACCGTCGACGCCAAGGCCGACGAGCCCGGCCTACTGGAACTGGCGACATTGTGGAAGATCCCGCTGTGCACGTACGCAGCGGACGAGTTGGCTCGGTACGACGTGCCGAACCCGAGCGCGGCACCCGCGGCGGCGGTCGGAACGCCGAGCGTCGCGGAGGCTTCGGTTCTCGCGTGGGGCGCTGACCTGGTGGTGACCAAGCGAAAGTCTCCTGAGGTCACGTGCGCGATCGGACGCCGTGCCGCGAGAGGCAGGTTGACGATCGTAGGCCTCGGCCCCGGGGCGGAAGACCTGCTCACGCCGCGCGCACGGACCGCGCTCACATCGTCCGCGCTCGTGGTCGGCTACCGGCCGTACGTCGAGCAGATCCGCCACCTGCTTCGTCCGGGAACCGAGGTGTACGTCTCCGCGATGGGCACCGAGGAGGAGCGCACCGCCTTCGCCATCGACGAGGCCCGCAAAGGCCGGGCGGTGGCGCTCGTCGCCGGCGGCGACCCGGCCATCTACGCGATGGCCTCACCCGCCCTCGAGCAGGGGACAGAGGGCATCGACGTCCAGGTCGTACCTGGCGTGACCGCCGAGCTGGCCGCCTCGGCCATTCTTGGCGCTCCCCTGGGACACGACCACGTCACGCTCTCGCTGTCCGACCTGCACACAGACTGGGCCGTGATCGAGCACCGTCTACACGCCGCTGCGGAGGGCGATTTCGTCGTGGCGCTTTACAACCCGCGCAGCCGCACGCGAGTGACTCAGCTCCCCCGAGCGATCGAGATCCTGGGCGAGCACCGCCCGGGCTCCACGCCGGTCGCTGTCGTGACCGACGCCAGCCGTCCCGCGCAGAGCATCCAGGTAACGAGTCTGGAAGACTTCGACCCGGCCACCGTCGACATGCATTCGATCGTGATCGTGGGCAGCTCCTCCACGCGGATGGTCCCCACGGGAGACGGAGACCAGTTCATGGTCACCCCCCGTGACTACCACTGGATGAACGCATGATCCCCCTCGTCATCGCCGGCCACGGAACACGCGTCCCTGAGGGTCAGGACGAGTGCCGACGGCTCGTGCAGCGAGTCGCGCGGCTGATGCCCGACGTGCGGGTGAGCGACGCGTACGTCGAGCTGATGACCCCGACCATCCCGGACGCCGTGGGCGAGGCCCTCGACGCTGGCGACGGCCACGCCATCGTCGTACCGCTGATGCTGGGAGCCGGTGGCCATGTGCTCGACGACATCCCAGACGGCATCCAGGCCGGCCGCGCACAAGCATCGCGGGCGGACGCGACCCTGACCTACACGGCTCACCTCGGCCCCGACCCACGGCTGCGGGCGGCGGTGCGACAGCGCATCGCGACCGCGTCTCAGCAGTGGGCTCCCGCGGAGACGGTGGTCGTCTTCCTCGGCCGCGGCTGCTCGGTCGCGGACGCCAACGCCGACCACGCGAGGCTCGGTCGGCTGCTGTTCGAGGAGGGCGGGTACGCGGACGTCGTCCCGGCATTCATCCAGGTCACACGACCGTCGCTGATCGAGGGCTTGGACCGTGCGTACGCCAACGGCGCACGCCAGGTCATCGTCTCCCCGAACTTCCTCTTCCCGGGACGGCTCGAGCGCTGGATGCGCCGCGACGCCGACGCGTGGTTGGCCGAGCACCCCGACGCAGTGGTCCGGGTCGCCGACGTCATCGGCGACTGCGAGGAGCTGGCCGGCGTCGTGGTCGACCGGTACCGGGCAGCGCTGGCGGCCGCTTCGGGGTACGGAGCACCGGTCTATCTGGCCGGTCTCGACCTGAGCGGACGAAAGGTCCTCGTCGCGGGCGCGGGCCGGGTAGCCACTCGCAGGGTGCCGAACCTGCTCGCGGTGGGAGCGGACGTGGTCGTGGTCGCGCCTGAAGCCAGCACGGAGATCGCCGCCCTCGCCCAAGCAGCACGTCTTACCTGGCTGCGACGGGACGTGACGGCCGAGGACGCCGCCGGGGCCTGGTACATCCTGGCCGCGACCGATGTGCCGAACGTGAACGAGAAGCTCGCGACGGTCGCCCAGGAGGAGCGCATCTTCTGCGTCCGAGCTGACGAATCGCCCAGCGGTTCCGCCCGGACGCCGGCGACCGCGATGGTGGGCGGCCTCACGCTGGGTGTGATCGGAGACCGCGACCCCCGACTATCTGCTGTTGCCCGCAACACCGCGGCTGCGGCGATCGCCGGTCTGGTGAGCTCGTCGCCGGCAGCAGACCCTACGCAGCGCTAGGCCCGCTTCGTCCCAGGATCGCACCCGCGCGGTCGACGCAGATCACGTCGACCGCGACCGGTGCGCCGTCCAGGATGCGGAGGGCCTCCAGACGCGCGGCGTCCGCGATCGCGGCGCTCAGGTGGACGCCATTCTGTTCGCAGAGCAAGACAGCCTCGAGGGCCGTCGAGGCTGCGAGGACGAGAGCTGCCAACGAGTCGTCTGCGCCGGCGTTCGTGGCCAGCCGTGCCAGGTGGTCAGTGTCGACGCGGGAGCGCGCGGAGTGCAGGTCGAGGTGTCCCGAGGCGAGCTTGGCGAACTTCGCCACGCCGCCCACCATGTGCAGACGTGGCACCGGATGCTTCCTGAGATAGGTGAGTACGGCGCCCACGAAGTCGCCCATGTCGATGAGCGCCACGTCGGGCAGGCCCAGCGAGTCGCGCGCGACCTGCTCAGAGGTGGACCCGGTGCAGGCCGCGACCTCCGAATGGCCGGTGGCCCGAGCGACGTCGATGCCACGCCTGATCGAGTCGATCCATGCCGAGCAGGAGTAGGGAACGACCACTCCGGTCGTACCGAGCACGGACAGTCCCCCGAGCACCCCGACTCGGGCGTTGAGCGTGCGGCCCGCCAGCAACTCGCCACCATCGATGCCGACGGTCACGATGACGTCCGGATCGGGATCGGACCCTTGCAGTCCCGCGGCCGACCGGAGATTGGCCACGATCATCGCTCGCGGCATCGGGTTGATCGCCGGCTCGCCGACGGGCAGCGGCAGCCCCGGGAGGGTCACCGTCCCGACCCCCAGTCCCGCCTCGAAGCGCACTGCCGTGCCGGGAGCCCCCCGCCGGACCCGTACACGGATTACCGCTGCATGGGTCACGTCCGGGTCGTCGCCCGCATCCTTCGTCACGGAGGCCTCGGCCTCACCGTCGAGCATCCGCCAGGAGGTCAGGGCAAACTCAGGCCTGCGGCCCAACGGCAGATCGACCGGTACGGGGTCGGGGAATGAGCCCGTAAGTATCGCAGTCCAGGCTGCGCGCGCCGCGGCGCTGGCGCAGGCGCCGGTCGTCCACCCGGGCCTCAAGCCAGACCGGGCGAGCTGGCCCCGGCGGCCCCCCTGCTCAGTCAACGGCGTCGTTCGTGGTCTCGGCTGTCGATGCCAGCGCATTGACAGCAGCCACGGTCACGGCCGATCCGCCCCGGCGTCCGGTCAGGGCGATGAGCTCGAGACCGTACGGGTTGTCGACCAAGGCCTGCTTGGACTCGGCCGCCCCCACGAAGCCCACCGGGCAGCCGATGATTCCCGCCGGCCGGAGCCCGGTGTCGCGGATCACCTCAAGCAGATGGAAGAGCGCGGTCGGCGCGTTCCCGATCGCGACCACCGCACCGTGTAACTTCGGTCTCCACAGTTCCACCGCGGCCGCCGATTTCGTGGTTCCCAGCTTCGCGGCCAGTTCGGCCAAGCCTGGCTCGCCGAGTCGACAGACCACCTCGTTGGCACGCGGCAGGCGCGACCGGATGATGCCGGTGGCGACCATGGTGGAGTCGCAGAGGATCGGCGCCCCCTCGCGAAGCGCGCGACGACAAGCTGCGACGACGCCCGGCGTCCAGCGCAGGTCGGCCACGATGTCGGTCTGCGCCGCTGCGTGGATCATTCGTACCGCGACGCGGGCGATGTCGTCGGACAGTCCCGTGAGCTCGGCCTCGCGGCGGATCGTCGCGAACGACTCGGCGTAGATGGCTGAGCCCTCGGTCAGGTACTCGTAAACCGGCTCGGGCATCCCTGCAACCTCCTGTGACGAACTGAGCTCAGCCTTTCACAGCCCCCTCAGGCCTTGACCCACGCCCACTGGACTACCGGACGCAGAGGACGCCACGACCAGAACCGCCCCAACGGCTCGGCGCTGTCGATGCTGATCCGGGACAGGGAGCCGCCCAGTACCCGGTGCAGATCAGTGAGCGTCCTCTCGGTCTCCAGGGTCACACCGTGCACGACCAGACGTCCGGACGTGCGCAGCGCCGCCATGCAGGCTTCCACGACCTCGGTGACCGCGCCGCCTCCGATGAACACGGCGTTGGGCCGCGCCAGGCCCGGGAACAGTCCTTCCGCGTCCCCCTGGACGATCTGCATAAGGCCGGGTGCGAGCCGGTCGACATTGCGACGGGCGCGTTCGGCACGGACCGGGTCACGTTCGATCCCGACCGCGTGCGCACCTGGTGCCGACCGCGCCCACTCGATGCCGACCGCGCCCGAACCGGCGCCCACGTCCCAGAGAAGCTGATCCGGCAGGGGCCGCAGGTGTGCGAAAGCCGCGGCCCTCAGCAGCCGCTTCGTGATGAGTCCGTCATGCTCGAAAGTCTCGTCGGGAAGCCCCGGCGCGGGACCCAGCTCGTCAGTCACGAGCGTGACACTATCCAGCCGAGCCGCCGGGCTCTCGGTCCGCGTCGATGTGGCCCCCCGTCAAGCCGTGGGCCGGGTTCTGGCCGGGCGAAGAGCCTCGAGCCATTCCACGACGGCTGCCGTGCTGGCGACCTCGTCGATGCCTCGTGGGGGCGCCGGTCGGGCCACCATGAACACCGGGACCCCGAGGCGCGCCGCCGCGTCCAGCTTGGACGCCGCGGCGTGGCCGCCTGAGTCCTTGCTGACGAGCGCCGAGATGCGCTCCGTACGGAGCATGGTCAGCTCGCTCTCGAGGTCGAATGGGCCTCGCTGAAGTCGCAGTTCCCACCCTGACCGTTCCAGCCATCCGTCCGGAACCTCTGCCACGCGTGCCAGGACGAGGGGCAGGGCACGGTAGGCGTCAAGCGGTTGGCGTCCAACCGTCAGCAGGACACGACGCCGCTCCGATGCCCCGACCTCGGCCACCGCGGCAGCTGCTGCACGGTGGTCGGGGACCCAGGTCCACCCTCCGGCGTCGCCACGCTTTGCCCAGCTGGGCCGCGACAGACGCACCAGCGGTGTCCCCGTGACGGTGCAGGCCCTGGACGCGTGCGTCGTCATCGTCGCCGCGAACGGGTGGGTCGCGTCGACGACGGCGTCGACGTTGTTGGCCCGCAGATACGCGGCGAGGCCCTCCACACCGCCGAACCCGGCGATGCGGTCGGCACCGCCGGTGCGGGCCTCTGCCGTCCTCCCTGCCACCGACTCGACGAGGTCGATCCCGGTCGATGCCAGGGAGGCCGTCAGCTCGCGGCCCTCCGTTGTACCGCCCAGTAGGAGCACTCTCACCCGACCGACCCTAGGACTTTGGGCGCTGATATCGTGAGCAACGCGCGAAGCAGCGAAGCCGGTGAGAACCCGGTGCTGTCCCGCAACGGTGATGGTCCCCTCTGTCGGGGGCCGAGCCCGGTCGCCTGCTCGACGCGCATCCTGGCCCTCGAACGCGAAGGACGTACGGGTGAGTCGGCTTCTCGGAATGACCCTGGGCGTGCTGGCTGACGCCGTCCTCGGCGACCCGAAGAGCCACCATCCCGTCGCCGGATTCGGAGCCGTGGCCTCCCGGATCGAACGGGCCCTGTACGCCGACTCCACAGCGCGGGGAGCCTGCTACACCGGCGTCACGATCGCCCTCGTGGCTGTGGTGGGTGTCACTGCGGAGCGCGCGTCGCGGCATCTCCCCTTCGCCCACACCCTTGTCACCGCGGCCGCGACCTGGGCCGCGCTCGGAGCACGGTCGCTCGTCAAGGAAGGCACCGTGATGGCCGACAGACTCGAGTCTGGGAACCTCGACGCCGCCCGCGCCCAGCTCCCGAACCTCTGCGGACGCCGGCCCGACGAGCTGGACCCGTCCGAGCTCGCCCGGGCCACGGTCGAGTCCCTCGCCGAGAACACGAACGATGCGGTGGTCTGCACCCTGTTCTGGGGGGCGGTCGCCGGCGTGCCGGGCATCCTCACCCATCGCGCTGTCAACACGCTCGACGCGATGGTCGGCCACCGCAACCCCCGCTATGCCCGGTTCGGGACGGCGTCGGCCCGGCTGGACGACGCCCTGGCCTGGCTGCCGGCACGGATGACCGGGGGCATGGCCTGCCTCATGGCCCCGCTGGCCGGCGGATCCACCTCTGGTGGTCTACGCGCCCTGCACCGGGACCACGCGAACCATCCGAGTCCCAACGGCGGCTGGTGTGAGTCCGCGTGGGCCGGCGCACTCCACGTCCGGCTTGGAGGCACAAACGTCTATGGGGACAGGACCGAGGTGCGCGGGACACTCGGCGATGCTGATGCTCCTCGCCCGGACGCCCAGGCCGTGCGACGGGCATCAGTCCTGGTCGCGTGGGTGACCGCGGCGGCTGCCACGCTGAGTGTTGTCGCCACCCTTCCCGCTGAGCTCAGGAGGGCAACCCTGTGACCGGCCTTCTCATCGCCGGCACATCCTCGGATGCCGGGAAGTCGTTGGTCGTCACCGGGCTCTGTCGAGCGCTGGTCCGACGCGGCATCGACGTCGCGCCCTTCAAGGCCCAGAACATGTCGAACAACTCGATGGTCTGCGCTGACGGCGCCGAGATCGGTCGCGCCCAGTATCTACAGGCTCGAGCAGCCAAGCTCGAACCCACCAGCGCCATGAACCCTGTCCTGCTGAAGCCCGGCACCGACCGTCGCGCCTTCGTCGTGCTGCGCGGACACCCGGGGGGGACGCTGGAGGCAGGAGAGTACGCAACGGGACGCCGTCACTTGGCCGAATCCGCCTACGCCGCCTACGACGAGCTGGCCGCTGCCCACGAGCTGGTGGTGGTGGAAGGTGCCGGGTCCCCGGCCGAGATCAACCTCCGCGGCGGCGACTACGTCAATCTCGGACTGGCCGAACGCTACGGTCTTCCGGCCGTAGTCGTGGGCGACATCGACCGCGGAGGCGTACTGGCGGCGCTGTTCGGAACGTGGGCGATCCTCGAGGGCGCCGACCGAGACCTTCTTGCGGGATATGTCATCAACAAGTTCCGTGGCGACCAGACGATCCTCGACCCCGGGTTGGCGGAGCTGACGCGGCGTACCGGTCTGCCATGCTTCGGCGTTCTCCCGTGGCTCGAGGGCGTGTGGCTCGACGGTGAGGACGCTCTGCGCGTCGATCGCTGGGCCCCAGCGGCAGACGCGTCTCTGACGGTGGCAGTGGTGCGGCTCCCCCGGATCTCGAACTCGACCGACGTGGACGCACTCGCCCACGAGACCGGCGTCCGAGTGCTCGTCACCACTGATCCGGAGGTATGCGAGGTGGCCGACCTTGTCGTCCTCCCGGGATCTCGCTCCACCGTCGAGGACCTCCAGTGGCTGCGCTCCCGGGGGCTCGATGACGTTCTCGCTCGGCGTCACGCGGCGGGACGTCCGGTGCTCGGGGTGTGCGGCGGGTTCCAGATGCTGGCCGAGTTCATCCATGATGACATCGAGTCCGACGCGGGTACGGTCAGCGGCCTCGGCCTGCTGCCCGTCGAGGTGACGTTCGACGCTGACAAGACCACCGCGCTCTCGACGCATGCCTGGGGTGATCTGCAGGTGCCAGGCTACGAGATCCACCACGGACGTCACCGGGTCACGGGAGAGGCTGTGTCCTTCCTCGACGGGTGCTCGGTGGGGACCTCCGCGGGAACCATGCTCCACGGCTGCCTCGAGGACGACGCCTTCCGACGTGCCTACCTCTCCGAGGTGGCAGCGGCCACCGGGAGCCCTTGGCGTCCGCGTCCCGCTGCCGTCGGGTACGGCGAAGCACGCGAGCGGATGATCGATACGCTCGCCGATGCGGTCGAGACCCACCTCGACGTGGACGCACTCCTCGCCTTGACGGGCCAGGGCAGGGCGGCGGGTCAGTGAGCGGTACCCGCGAGCTCCGACACGCGTCCCGCCTGATCGTCCACACCGGGGAGGGCAAGGGCAAGTCGACGGCTGCCTTCGGGCTGGGCCTTCGCGCATGGGCGCAAGGGTGGTCGGTCGGGGTGTTCCAGTTCGTCAAGTCCGGCTCCTGGCGTCCCGGCGAACACGCCGCCTACACCGCGCTTGACGAGATCCACCGAACCACCGGCCAGGGTGGCCCCATCGAGTGGCTCACAATGGGCGCCGGCCGGACCGGTCTGCGGGCCACCCAGGATGTGGACCAGCAGGCCCTCTCGCGTGCCGGCTGGGCCCAGGTGGTGGACAGGCTCGCCGCCCAGACGCACCGCCTCTACATCCTCGATGAGCTCAACCACCCCCTCGCCAAAGGCTGGCTCGACCTCGATGAGGTCCTCGACGTCCTCACCATACGTGCCGGCGTCCAACACGTTGTGGTCACCGGACGTGGCGCCCCCCAGCGTCTGATCGAGGCGGCCGACCTCGTCACGGACATGACCAAGGTCAAGCACCCCTTCGACAAGGGCGAACGCGGGCAGGCGGGGATCGAATGGTGACCCTTCCACGTTTCGTCATCGCCGCCGCGCAGTCGGGGGCAGGAAAGACGACGGTCGCCTTCGGGCTCATGGCGGCGTTCCGGGCCGCGGGGGTGCGCGTCGCACCGTTCAAGGTGGGGCCCGACTACATCGACCCCGGCTATCACTCCCTCGCCTCCGGCCGGCCCGGGCGCAACCTCGACCCCTGGCTCTGCGGGCCCGAGCTGATCGCGCCGCTCATGCTGCACGGAGCCTACGCCGCCGATCTCGCGATCATCGAAGGAGTGATGGGGCTCCTCGACGGACGCCTGGGAGCCACCTCAGTCGGCGATGGTTCGGTCCGCGGCTTCGGGTCGACGGCCCACGTGGCTCGTCTTCTTGGCGCTCCCATCGTGCTCGTCCTGGATGCGGCACACGCTTCGCGCACCTTGGCCGCGGTCGCGCACGGGCTGTCCACCCACCCGGACTCACCTGGCATCGCGGGTGTCATCCTCAACCGGACAGGCGCCGAGCGGGCGGTCGCGGAGGTAACCGACGCACTCGCCGCAGTCAGTCTGCCAGTGCTGGGAGCGATCCCTCGGACCTCCCACCTGGAGATCCCGTCTCGTCACCTCGGCCTGGTCCCGGCTGGCGAACGGCGCGCGGCCCAGGCGGTGGTGGACGCGGCCGCTGCGCTCGTCGCAGCGCACGTCGACCTCGATGCCGTCGGCGCACTTGCAGCACTTGCCCCGCCGGTCGACAGCGAGCCGTGGCGGCCCGAGGATATGGTCCGTCCCGTGTCGGGACGCCCGCGGATCGCGGTCGCAAGTGGCAAGGCGTTCACCTTCCGCTACTCCGAGACCACCGAGCTGCTCACGGCAGCGGGATGCCAGGTCGTCGAGCTCGACCCGCTGTCAGACCCGACCCTGCCGCCCGGAACGGCCGGTCTCTACCTGGGCGGGGGCTTTCCCGAGGTGTACGCCGAGGCGCTCGCCAGCAACGCCTCGCTGCGCGCCGACGTTGCCGCTGCGGTCGCCTCGGGGATGCCCACGTATGCGGAGTGCGCCGGTCTTCTGTACTTGTGCCGCAGCCTCGACGGCCAGCCGATGGTTGGCGCCGTCCCGCTGGACGCAGTCATGGGGCCGCGGCTCACCCTGGGCTATCGGGAGGCCATCGCCGAGACCGACTCCGTAGTGACACGGCCCGGCGAGACGGTACGTTCCCACGAGTTCCACCGCACCGCGACCACAGGAGGCACGGCTGCGGCTTGGCGCCTCGGGGACCGCCTGGAAGGGGTCGCCGGTGCCACGCTTCTGGCCTCGTACCAGCACGTGCACTGGGCGGGCCACCCGGTGATGGCGCAACGGTTCGCCGACGCGGCATCGACGTTCGCCGCCTCCGGGTCCCGCTGGTCACCAGGGCCGGTGCTGATCTCCTGCCCGCCGGACCTGCACCATCACGGGCTCGCCGACCTCGCGCCCGGTGCGGTCGACCTCGCCGTCAACATCCGGGAGATGCGGCCCCCACAGTGGCTAGTCGACGCACTGACGTCCGACCCCAGCCGGTGGGCCGAGTACCCCGATCCTGCACCGGCCCGCGAAGCGATCGCAGCCAGGCACCGCGTTCGTCCCGATCAGGTCCTGCCGACGGCGGGGGCGGCTGAGGCGTTCGCCCTGATCGCGCGGGGGCTACACCCACACAGAGCGGTCGTGGTCCACCCGCAGTTCACCGAACCGGAGGCAGCCCTCCTCCGCGCCGGCGTCGCAGTCCAACGTGTCCTGCTTCGCGACGACGACGGTTTTGTCCTCGAACCCGACCGCGTGCCGGAGGAAGCAGACCTGGTCTTCGTCGGAAACCCCACCAACCCGACCGGCGTCCTTCACCAGGCCGAGACGCTGCGCGCATTAGTCCGGCCCGGACGCACCATCGTCGTTGACGAAGCGTTCATGGACTTCGTCCCTGGCGAGGCCCAGACCGTGGCGGGATCACCCGGCCTCCTAGTCGTGAGGTCGGTAGGGAAGATGTGGAGCGTACCCGGACTGCGCGCCGGCTACGTCGTCGCCGACACCGAGACGATCGCACGGCTCGCCGACCAGCAAGGACCATGGCCGGTCTCCATCCCGGCCCTCGATGCGCTGCTGGTCTCATGCAGTCGCACGGCCGTCTCCGCCGCCGATCAGGTCGCCCGAGCGATCGAGACCGATCGCGACGCATTGGTCATGGGACTGGCTCAGGCGGGCTTCCGGACGGCGGGGACGCCCCGGACGCCCTTCGTACTGGTGGACACCTCTCCTGCAGGCACGGCCTCAGTGCGTCCCGCCCTGGCGAGGGCCGGCTTCGCCGTCCGCCGGTGCGAGACCTTCCCAGGGCTGGGCCCGTCATGGATTCGCATCGCGGTCCGAACACCGGCCGTGAATACCCTGTTCCTCGAAGCCCTCCGCGGGTTGATGCCGGCCAGCTGACCTCTGCGGGCCCTCACCACGCCTGCATCCACAAGTCGACCGGAGGTTGGTCGCTGCAAAGTCGGGCCGAGCTCCAAGTCCCGTCGAGGGCCAACTTGCGAGTCGTCCATCCTTAAGCCGTCCCCTTGCATACGTCCCCGCGCCGATCATCTACAAGCGGCTGTCCGCTCGCCCCGCGCCCTGCGATCCAGACTCTCCAGGGACGGCGGTACGAGTCGCGGTGACATCATCCGGCAGGGCCTCGAGGTAGCCTTCCACCAGCGCCTGGCCTACCCGGCTGGGCGGCTCGGACGACCCATTCCCCACGCATTCCCCACGACAAGGGAGAGAAGATGACTCTCTTCAGCCATAAGGCCTTGTCAGTGCGCCATTGCAACACATCACCCGAGAGCTTCAAGTCCTCTCTCTGACACGGTACGAATGTGGCTCTGGCTAGGGTGATTAGTCAGAGCCACTGTCGTTGGACGGGTCTTGCACAACTAGTGCACAACATCTCTGGAGACAGATCCTTCCCTGACAGGTGTGGGCCGCAGGCACTGCTGGGCCAGGAGGGCCGTTGTTGTACCGGGCGGCGTCGTACGCAAGAACGAGCGCACTGTCGGGATCAGAGCTAGTGATGGAGGCCGCAGTCGCCAGCGTACGGCCGGCCTTGGCCAGCAGCGGCTCCCCGTCGGCGGCCGCGCCGGTGATCGCCTGAAGATGACCCAGACCGAGCAACCGCTCGATCTCGGCCTCACCTCGTGGCCAGCGTGCCATCGGCGCTCTCCTCTCCAACGACGGTCAGGCCAGGCCTCGCCTGCGCGGTCGGCAGCCTCGTAGGCGTCTCCCCTGGCGACGCCCTCCCCCAGCACGAGCACGTCTACGTAGTGCGGAGCGGTGCCCGTCTCGCCGGCGTGACGTGCCGCCCATGACCCGAAGATGAGTACCTCGCTCGCCCCAGGGATATCAGCGAACTCTTCGGCGACCACGTGCTGCGGGCCGAAGCTGAGCTCGAGCAACCGGGTCGCTGGCCGGATGATCCGGGTTCGCGCGAACCATACGGTTGCGGCCCACGCTGCGCTCCCCCACCAGCGACGCCTCGGCGAGCCGGTCGACTTCTCGGTGGATCGAGGTCAGAGGCGCCTTGAGCCGACGCGACAGCTCGGTGAGACTGAGCACCGGCGGGATGTTGGTCGCGGCTGATGCGACCGGCAAGGGGTTGTCGGTCTGGCAGATGCTGGCCAGCATCTGGCGCATCCTCCGACGGTGGGGGTTGATGCCGCTGCATTCGTACGGGCCGTCAAGCGCGCCTGAGGTGTATGGCGACGAGAAGAGCTCCTACGCCCGCCGCGGCCACTAGTCGGACGCGGGCACCCGCGTGATCCGCGTCCATCTGGAGTGCTCGTAGGCAAGGACCGACGCCGCATCGGGCCGCTCCGACAGGTTCGGTCGGGGCTCGACCGTGACACGATGTGGTGGTGACCGAGACGACGGTGTCGTGGGACGTCGTCCCCGTCGACAAGCCCGACGACGTGAGTGTCGTGATCGGGCAGGCCCACTTCATCAAGACAGTGGACGACCTCCACGATGTCCTGGTCCGGCTCAGCCCCTCACTCCGGTTCGGAGTCGCTTCTGCGAGGCATCCGGGCAACGGCTGATTCGACGCCCCGCCGACGACCCCGAACTGGTCGACCTGGCGACCCGGAACGCCACCGCCATCGCCACCACCGACCAGTGTCGAGACCGACGCCGACGTCAGTGACCGGCGCGCGCTACTTCGCGTCATCGGCTACGAACTCTGACACGGGCCGCCGTCTACGTCCAAGACGACGCGCCCACAGGGCAGGTCGATCCTTCGGTCTCCCACAGGCACGACCACACGCATCGTGCGGCGGTCGTTCCCTGGATCGACGGTCGAGGCGTCCCGGCCGGAGAGGACTCCTCTCCGGGAATGACCCTGCTGCAGGTCGACGGCCATCCTGACGTGGCTGCTGGGCCCAGTCGAGGCTCTTTCATCGGTGCTTCGCTGTTGCGTCGTAGCCGACGGGCGCTCGAACGCGTTTATGGTTGAATACAGCGGCGATTCAGGAGACTTCGTTGCCGGCCGCGCAGAAACGGTTGTTATGAGGGCCGAAAACCGGCTCATATCAACCGTTATCGGGTTTGGGGCCCAGGCGACCCCTGTTCGCCTCGCCATAACAACCGTTAATGCGGTTGACCGTCCCTCGACGCCGGCAGCGTGCCCGGCAATCTGGCCCTCATCCCGTCGGCAGGACCCAGGGCCGGCCAACGCACGACTCTCGGCACGAGAGGTCAATTGGTGCGGCGACACGCCGAAGCGACCGCGCGTGTCGTGGCCCCTCGACGGGAAGGCGGTGGCGAGGCACCACTCTCGGGAGAGTCGGATGCGGGTACGGGGCGTCACGCATCAAGGAGGCTGGGCTGACCGGGGTCTCTGGGTCGGCTCCGCCGTGCTGACCGGGTCGTCGTTGAGCTCGTCGGTCTGTGATTACCGAGTGCGATCTGGGAGACGCGGTCGGCGATGAGTCGGTCCCGGTCGGCGGCCGTGTGCTGGTAGGTCATCGCCATCACCGGTGTTGTGTGGCCAAGGCGTCCCATGAGGTCGGCCAGCGTGGCGCCTGACTGGGCGGCCAATACCGCCCCCTTGTGCGCCGGACATGCACTACGCCAGTGACGGTGTCGATGTCCTTGCGGCACAGCCCGAACACCTCCTCGTACCGCAACGCACACCACGCGCCGAGCAGTGAGTCAGTGGCGCGGAGGATGTCGAGGGCTTCGTAGGCCATCACGCAGTAAGCGCCCCGGCAATAGGCGACGATCTCGCCGCCGCGGGGGAGTTCTGGGATGCGCTGCTCGAGCTCTTGGAGCGGAATGGAGACTGCGCCCGGGAGGTGTCCCGCTCGGTACTCCTCGGCGGGGCGGACGTCCAGAACGTGCCGGTTCTCGGCGTAGGACGGTGAGGAACTCACCGTCGTCGCGTGGCTGGTCGAGGCGCAGGTAGGCGATGCGCCGGGACTCGACCGCCGGCACCCGGTCCATCGATCCATGTAATACTGGGACACCCTATTCCATAGTTCCCTGGAATACGAGCGCGGGGTTTCGCCCCGGAGAGGACGACACCATGGCTTCCGTTGCCCCGATCCCTGTCGCCGCAACCCTCCCCGAAGGGCCAGTCGTCGTCATGGGCGGGCATGGTGAGCGCGCGACGGGGCGCGCGAGCCTGATCGAGCCCGACGGGCTGTCCCAGGTCTCTGTCTTCGCGGACGTGCCGGACGACTTCGCCGCGATAGCCGGCGTCCCGGTCGAGGCTGGGGCGGCTCGATGAGCCGGGCCGCCGGGCACTTGTCGCAAAGCGCTCGCGCTCGCTCCACCGGCACCCCTCCGATGCTCGGACTGAGCGCGAACCTGGCCCAGTTCTCTCTGCTGGTCGCGGTCAACGCACTGGTGGGCGGGACCCTTGGCCAGGAGCGCACCGTGCTGCCGCTGCTTGCTAAGAACGTGTTCCACCTGGGGCTGTACACCAGCGCACTGACGTACATCCTCGCGTTCGGCCTGTCCAAGGCGGCGATGAACTACTTTGCCGGCACGCTCTCGGACCGCCTGGGCCGCAAGCCGGTGCTTCTGGCGGGGTGGCTGGCCGCGATCCCCGTCCCGCTCCTGCTGATATTCGCACCGAACTGGGGCTGGATCGTGGTAGCCAACATCCTGCTCGGTGTGAGTCAGGGGCTGACCTGGTCCACCACAGTGATCATGAAGATGGATCTCGTGGGACCGTCGCGCCGGGGCCTGGCGATGGGGCTGAACGAGGCCGCGGGGTACCTGGGTGTCGCGATCACCGCCCTTGCTACGGGCTACCTCGCCTCCGCCTACGGCCTCCGCCCGGCGCCCTTTCTCCTCGGCGCTGCCTACATCGCCCTCGGCCTGGGCCTGTCCGGTCTGACAGTGCGGGAGACCCGCCAGCACGCCCACCTCGAGGCCTCGGGGCACGCCGATGCGGGCGGCGCGCACGCCAGCCTGAGTACCGGCCAGGTGTTCATGCTCACCAGCTTCCGAGACCGCTCCCTGTCGGCGGTCAGCCAGGCCGGCTTGGTGAACAACCTCAATGATGGTCTCGCCTGGGGCCTGTTCCCCGTACTCTTCGCCTCAGCCGGGCTGTCTCTCGAGCGGATCGGCGTCCTCGCCGCCGTCTACCCGGCGGTGTGGGGAGCCGGTCAGTTGTTCACCGGGGCCGCATCCGACAGGTGGGGCCGAAAATGGCTCATCGCCTCGGGCATGCTCGTCCAGGCCTTCGCCTTGGCCCTCGTCGCCGGGGCGCACAGCTTCGGCCCATGGCTGGCTGCGGCGATCCTGCTCGGAATCGGCACGGCGATGGTCTACCCGACGCTCCTGGCCGCCATCGGCGACGTCGCCCACCCGGTGTGGCGGGCACGCTCAGTCGGCGTCTACCGGCTCTGGCGCGACGGTGGCTTCGCCATCGGCGCTCTACTCTCCGGCATCATGGCCGACCTGTACGGCATCCCCACCGCCGTCGCGACCGTTGCCGCCCTCACCGCAGCCTCCGGAATCGTCGTCGGTCTGCGCATGCGCGGCAACGACCACAGGCCGCGGTGACCAGGCCTCGACTGAACCCGGCGACGTCCGGCCTACTGGTTCGTCGAGCGGTGGAGCTAGGGACCCGGGCTCTACCGGGACCCACCCGCTGGCTCCTGCAGCCGCCTCGAGGAGGCGCCGAGGGCGTGCCAGGCATTGATGATGGCTTGGGCGGCACGTCGGATGTCGTCGAGCTGGGTGGCCCGTCCGAGGGTGAGCCGGAGGGCTCCCAAGGCCAGGTCGGGTTCGACGCCCATGGCGAGGAGGTTGGCGGAAGGGGTGTGAACCCCGGAGTGACAGGCGCTTCCGGTCGACGCGGCGATGGCGGGGGCCGCGTCGAGAAGATCCGCACCGAGCCGGTCCGGGAGTGCCACCATCAACGTGTTGGGCAGGCAGCCGGTTGTCGGGCTGACGCGTCGAAGCCCGTGGATATCGGCGGCGAGCCGTTCCCAGAGCTCTTCGCGGAGCGTGGCCTCGCGGCCGGGCTCGGTGGAGAGCAGGTCTCCGGCGAGCTGGGCGGCCCTGCCGAGCCCGACGATGCTGGCCACGTTCTCCGTACCAGGGCGAAGGCCCCGTTCCTGGCCCGCGCCGACCAGCAACGGACGGATGGAGACACCGCGGCGATGGTAGAGCGCACCCACGCCTTTCGGCGCGTAGAGCTTGTGGCCGGCGATGCTGAGCAGGTCGACCCCCAGCTCGTCGACAGTGACAACGATCTTGCCCACAGCCTGCGCAGCGTCGGCATGCATCACGCCGCCCGCGGCATGGATGCGCTCGGCGACCTCCGCCACCGGCTGGATCGTCCCGGTCTCGTTCTGAGCGAGGATGACCGTGCCGAGTCCGATGGGGCCCTCCGGCATCTGGTCTGCGAAGATGCGACCTTCCGAGTCCACCGGCAGCCGGTGAACCCTCCACCCATCCGCCTCAAGCCCCCTGAGCGGCTCGATGGTGGCCGGGTGCTCGACCGATGAGGTGACCGCGACCCGATGCACCGCGAGGGCTGCCGTACCGCGGATGGCGAGGTTGTTGGACTCGGTTCCCCCGGAGGTGAAGGTGATCTCGTCGGGTTGCGCGCCGATCAGCGCGGCGACCCGTTCGCGGGCTTCCTCGACAGCGGCCCGGGCTCTGCGTCCGAGGACGGTGGTGCTGGAGGGGTTGCCGAAGTGCTCGGTGAGGTATGGCCACATCGCTTCCGCCACCTCCGAGGCGACCGGTGTCGTCCCGTTGTGGTCGAGGTAGATCGGCGCGCTGTCCATCAGAACACCAGCACCTTGTCGGCAGCGAGGGTTTCCTGGGTCAGTTCGTCGAGGGTGGAGCGCTGGGCGCCGGGGATGAGGTCGTCCTGAGTGAGCCCTCGGGCGTCCATGCAGGTCCCGCACACCAGCACCCGGCCCTTCCGACGGACCACGTTGCCGAGCATCTTGTTGACGTTGTAGTAGCCCTCCGGCACCTTCTGGCCAGCCTTGGCCGCGCTCGCGGCATCCCCCATGAGGAACACCGCCACGTCGTGGCCCTCGTCGAGGCGTTGCAGGTTCGCCGCCAGCCGCAGCCCGTTGTAGACGCGCTCCGTGCCGTACGGCGGATCATTGAGGATGAACAGCGTGGTCATGGACGACCCTTCCTTGTAGAGACTCAGATCTTCGTGGTTGTGGTGACTTCAGGAGGCGACCGGACGACCGGCCTGCGCCCAGTCGGGATAGCCGCCCGCCAGCCGGGAAGCCGTGAAGCCAGCCTCCCGGAGACGTTGGGTGGCGGTGGCCGCCAGCACGCAGTAGGGGCCCCGGCAGTACGCGACGATCCGCGTGTCCATGGGGAGATCGGCCATGCGGTCAGCCAGGTCCGCAGTCGGGATGTTGACGGCACCCTCGACGTGGCCTGCGGCGTACTCACTCTCAGGGCGGACGTCCACGAGGATCACGTCCTCGGTGTGAGCGAGCCGGTCCAGCTCGTCGAACTCGATCGGACGTGCACCGTCGACCTCGCCGAAGAACGCCTGGGCCAGAGCGGTCACCTCCGCGATCTGCGACTCAGCCACGGCAACCAGCGCTCGATAAGCCGCCAAGACCGTACGGTCCGAGAGGCGATAGACCCTGCTGGTCCCCTCCACCCGGCGCGTCACCAGTCCAGCCGCGGACAGCACCTGAAGGTGGCGCGACGTGTTGCCCACCGAGGCGCCCACCTGCCCGGCCAACGACTCCACCGAGCGCTCCCCCTGAGCCAGGACATCCACAAGCTCCACCCGCCGCGCGTGACCCAGAGCAGCACCGACCCGGGCGAAGTGCCCGAACACCTGATCCTTGAACTCGCGACCGTCCATCCGACTCCTATTCTCGTACAACCGGGAACAGTAGCGAAGGATCCCACGAGTGTCCATCAAGACCGGGCAGCGCAAGGCGACGTTGCTAAGGTACGTCTGAACAACTCATCAGACGTGGAGGCAACGTGGAGCCAGAGCTGAGCGTGATCGATGCCTGTGACTTGAAGATGGTCGATCCGGGCAAGGTCGCCGCGGTGCGCCGAAGCCTGCCCCGCTCGGAGGATGTCGTCGAGCTCGCCGACGTGTTCTCGCTGCTGAGCGATCCAGGGCGCCTGCGTCTGTTGATGTCCTTGCTCGAGGGCGGGGAGATGTGCGTCTGCGACCTCGCCGCGACGACGGCGTTGAGTGAAAGCTCGGTCAGTCACGCGCTCCGCTTGCTGAGGGCGCACCGGATCGTGTCGGTCTCTCGACGTGGCCGGATGGCGTACTACCGGCTCGACGACGGACACGTACGGATGCTGCTGGACCTCGGCCTGACCCACACCGGCCACACTGTGGCGATGCATCCCGAGGTCCACGACTCTGAAACGGGCCGCGGGTGAGTCGGCGCCACGACGAGAGCCACGGCCATGGCATGGCCGGCGCGGACGCGCGCTACCTTACGGTCGCCTTGGCACTGATTGTCGGGTTCATGGTCGTCGAGGTCGCGGTCGCCATCGCGTCCAGGTCCTTGGCGCTCTTGTCCGATGCCGGGCACATGCTGACCGACGCTGCGGCGATCGCCGGCTCCCTGGTCGCGATCCGTCTCGCCGCGCGGCCCAGCAGCATCCGATGGACGTACGGGTTCAAGCGCGCCGAGATCCTCTCGGCAGCCGTGAATGCTGTCACCCTGCTCGTGATCAGCGCGGTCGTGGCCGTCGAGGCGATCCGCCGGCTGGTTACCCCGCCGGCTGTCGAGGGCGGCCCGGTACTGGCGGTCGCGCTGCTGGGCATCGTGGTGAACCTGGTCGCGGTGTGGGTGCTCGCCAAGGCCAACCGGACCAGCCTGAACGTCGAGGGGTCGTTCCAGCACATCCTGACCGACCTGTACGGGTTCATCGCCACCGTCATCGCCGGGATCGTCATCCTGCTGACCGGGTTCACCCGGGCCGACGCGATCGCCTCCCTGGTCGTGGTGGTGCTGATGCTTCACGCCGCCTGGGTCCTGTTGAAGGACTCCGGCAGGATCCTGCTGGAAGGAACTCCGGAGCACATCGACCTCGCCGACATCCGCTCTCACCTGCTCGAGGCCGCCCACGTCCTCGACGTCCACGACCTGCACGTGTGGACCGTCACCTCGGACCTGCTCGCGATCTCGGCACACGTGACGTTGAGCGACGAGTGCTTCCACGACGGCCACACACCCCAGATCCTCGACGGACTACAGAGGTGCCTGGCCGGACACTTCGACGTCGAGCACAGCACCTTCCAGCTCGAGCCCGCCATCCACGCCACCCACGAGACCGGAACCGGCCACCAATGAGCGACTTCGCCATCGACACCTCTCCCCGGACACTGATGCTGCGGCGCCGGATCCGCTGGATCGTCGCGGCCACCATCAGCTACAACGCGATCGAGGCCATCGTCGCGATCTCGGCCGGCAGCATCGCCTCGTCCGCCGCATTGGTCGGGTTCGGCCTGGACTCCATCGTCGAGGTTCTCTCCGCAGCCGCCATCGCCTGGCAGTTCAGCGCCCCCGACCCCGAGAAACGCGAGCGGCTCGCGCTGCGACTGATCGCAGTCTCGTTCTTCGCCCTCGCGATCTACGTCACCATCGACGCGACCCTCACGCTGACAGGGGTCAAGACCGTCGAGCACAGTCTGGTCGGGATCATCCTCACCGCAGCGAGCCTGCTGATCATGCCAGCCCTCAGCTTCGCCGAGCGGCGCACCGGCCAACACCTCGGCTCCGCGTCCGCCGTCGCCGACTCCAAGCAGACCCTGATCTGCGCCTACCTGTCGGGAGCCGTCCTCATCGGCCTGCTCCTCAACACGCTCTTCGGCTGGACCTGGGCCGACCCGGTCGCCGCCCTGGTCGTCGCCATCTTCGCCCTCCGAGAAGGACTCGAAGCCTGGAAGGGAGACAGCTGCACCGTGCCGGTGTCCGTCCTCACCGGCGAACGACCCGCAGAAGAGGACGACCACCACTGACCATGGTCGGCGGCCGCGTACTTCCTGTCGACGAGGAGACCCTCACCACCCACAGCGACAGTCCCGGGCAAGGTGCCCGCTTCGCCATCAGGATTCCGGGCACCTCTCCCCGCCCGTCCAAGTGGCGTTCGGTCGCCGGGCGCGCCGGAGCCTAGCCGCCGTGGTGGGATGCGTGATCCCCGGTCGCGCTGGCCGTCACGAGCGGGCTTTCGACGATCGGTGGTGTGCGCGAGGGGT
>JAJZQV010000122.1 GCA_021803025.1 Actinomycetes bacterium
CTGCTAGCGTAAGGAAGTCCCTGCGAGAGGAGTTCACCCACCGTGTCCAAGAGCCCTGTCAAGGTCGCCGTCACCGGCGCCGCCGGCCAGATCTGCTACAGCCTGCTGTTCCGCATCGCGAGCGGAGCGCTGCTGGGCCCCGACCAGCCCGTCGAGCTTCGGCTGCTCGAAATCACTCCGGCCCTCAAGGCCCTCGAAGGCGTCGTGATGGAGCTCGACGACTGCGCCTTCCCCCTGCTCAGCAAGGTCGAGATCGGCGACGACGCCAACACGGTGCTCGACGGCGTGAACGTGGCGCTCCTCGTGGGTGCGCGCCCCCGTACAGCCGGCATGGAGCGGGGCGACCTGCTCAGCGCCAACGGTGCGATCTTCACCGCGCAGGGCAAGGCGCTCAACGAGCACGCCGCAGACGACATCCACGTGCTGGTGACCGGCAACCCGGCGAACACCAACGCGCTGATCGCCATGAGCAACGCCCCTGACATCCCCAAGGAGCGCTTCAACGCGCTCACCCGTCTGGACCACAACCGGGCGATCGCCCAGCTGGCCACCAAGCTCGGCGTGCCGGTCACCTCGATCAAGAACATGTCGATCTGGGGCAACCACAGCGCGACGCAGTACCCGGACATCTTCCACGCGACCGTCGACGGCAAGAACGCCGCCGAGGCCGTGAACGACCAGGCGTGGATCGAGAACGAGTTCATCCCGACCGTGGCGAAGCGGGGCGCCGCGATCATCGCCGCCCGCGGGTCCTCGTCGGCCGCCTCCGCCGCCAACGCCACCGTCGAGCACATGCGCGACTGGCTGCTCGGCACGCCGGCGGACAGCTGGGTCTCGCAGGCCGTTGTGTCCGACGGGTCGTACGGGGTCCCCGAGGGCATCATCTCCTCGTTCCCGGTGCGCACGAAGGACGGTGCGTACGAGATCGTGCAGGGTCTCGAGATCGACGCCTTCTCCCGCTCGAAGATCGACGCGTCTGTCGCCGAGCTCATCGACGAGAAGAACGCCGTCACCCAGCTCCACCTCATCTGAGCTGGGTCCGCAGAGGAAGGCCCGGCCTCGTGCCGGGCCTTCGCCGTCTCAGGGCACGGGCACCTTGGCGGCGGCGGGCACCCAGAACGCCAGCACCAGGATGCCCGTCCCCATGACCAGCATCGCCGTGGTGTCGAGCCAGCGCGCCCGGACGACAAGGAGCCCGGCCTTGTCACCGAGCCAGCCACGCAGGGCTGCTCCCACGAGGAGGGCGAAGCCCATGATCGCGCTGCCCCGTCGCCAGTGGCCGGTCGGCATCATCGCGAAGGTCGCGCCCACCGCGAAGATCGCCACGGTGACGAACCACGCCCATTGCCGACGCACCATGCCGAGCACCCCGCGGTGCTCGGTGAGTGGCGAGCGAGCAGTCCTCGTCACGTCAGTGGGCGAAGTGCCTCGTGCCGGTGAAGTACAGGGCGACCCCCGCCTCGGCGCACGCCGCGATCGTCTCGTCGTCGTGGATGGAGCCTCCCGGCTCCACGATCGCCTTCACGCCGGCGGCGATGAGGATGCCTGGTCCGTCCGCGAACGGGAAGAACGCGTCGGAGGCTGCAACGGCGCCCGCGGCACGGTCGCCGGCGCGCTCGACGGCGAGCTTGCACGAGTCGACGCGGTTGACCTGGCCCATGCCCACGCCGACCGAGGCGCCGCCGGACGCGAGCAGGATGGCGTTCGACTTCACCGCCCGGCATGCCCGCCACGCGAACGCGAGGTCGGCGAGGGTCGCCTCGTCCACCGCGTCGCCTGCGATGAGGCGCCAGCTCTGCGGGTCGTCCCCGGGCGCGTCGATGCGGTCGGACTCCTGCAGCAGCGCGCCGCCGCTGACCGGCCGGAGCTCGACGCCGCCACCCGGGTAGGCGTCGGCGACGAGCAGCCTGATGTTCTTCTTCTTCCGGAGGATCCGCAGGGCCTCGTCGTCGTACCCGGGCGCGATGACGACCTCGGTGAAGACAGGGGCCACCTGCTCGGCCATCACCTTGCTCACCGGACGGTTCGTGGCGATCACGCCGCCGTACGCTGACACCGGGTCGCACGCGTGGGCCTTGCGGTGCGCCTCGGCGATGTCCGTCCCGACCGCGATCCCGCACGGGTTGGCGTGCTTGATGATCGCGACAGCGGGCTCGTCGAAGTCGTACGCGGCCCGGTAGGCGGCGTCGCCGTCGGTGTAGTTGTTGTACGACATCTCCTTGCCGTGGAGCTGCGTCGCCTGGGCCAGCCCGCGCCCGAGCTCGCTCGTGTACAGCGCCGCGCGCTGGTGGGAGTTCTCGCCGTAGCGCAGTGCGCCATCCTTGCGCCACGACGCCGCCATCCATGACGGGAATCCGTCACCGCCCGAGGTGTCGACGAGCACGTTGCTCATCCAGCTCGCCACGGCGATGTCGTACGTGGCGGTGTGCTGGAAGGCGACGGCCGCGAGGGCCTGGCGCTGGGCCAGGGTGTAGCCACCGGCCTCGAGCGCCTCGTACACGGCGGCGTACTGGTCCGGCGAGGTGACGATGGCGACGGACGGGTGGTTCTTGGCGGCTGCGCGGACCATCGAGGGCCCGCCGATGTCGATCTGCTCGACGCACTCGTCGGGCGTCGCTCCGCTCGCGACGGTCTGGGTGAACGGGTACAGGTTGCTCACGACGAGGTCGAACGGCTCGATGCCGAGGTCGGCCAGCTGCTGGACGTGCGACGGCAGGCGGCGGTCGGCGAGGATGCCGGCGTGGACCTTGGGGTGCAGCGTCTTGACGCGGCCGTCGAGGCACTCCGGGAAGCCGGTGAGGTCGGCGACCTCCGTGACGTCGCACCCCGCCTCCCGCAGCTGCGCGGCGGTGTTCCCGGTGGAGACGACCTTCACCCCGTGGGCTGCGAACGCTGCGCCGAGCTCGGCGAGCCCGCTCTTGTCGTACACGGAGACCAGTGCGCGGCGGATCGGGATCAGGTCGTTCATAGCGTCCTCTCGGTGGCGTAGCGGGCGATGGTGTCGACGAGCATGCGGCGCTCGACGACCTTGATGCGTTCGTGGAGGGAGGCCTCGGTGTCGCCCGGCTCCACGGCGACGGCTTCCTGGGCGATGATCCGGCCCGTGTCGACCCCGGCGTCGACCAGGAAGACCGTAGCGCCGGTGACCTTCACGCCATGGGCGAGCGAGTCGCGGACCGCGTGGGCGCCCGGGAACGACGGGAGCAGGGCGGGGTGGGTGTTGATGAACCGGTCGCCGAACTGCGCGAGGAACGCGGCGCCGACGAGCTTCATGAACCCCGCGGAGACGACGAGGTCGGGCTCGTACGAGGCGACGAGCTCGGCCAGTCCCGCGTCCCAGAGGGCGCGGTCGTCGCCCGTGCGCAGCGGGTGGACGAACGTCGGCACGTGTGCGGCGCGGGCGCGTTCAAGGCCGTACGCGTCGGCGCGGTCCGAGCCGACCGCGACCACCTCCGCCTCGCACGTGCCGTCGGCGACGGCCTCGAGCACTGACTGGAGCAGCGTGCCCGAGCCTGACAGCAGGACGACCACACGCAGGGGTCGGGGCTTCGGCACGGGCCCTACCCTACCGGCGCGGTCTCCTCGTCCGGTCCGGTGCCCGCGAGGCCCTTGGCCGGACCCTCTCCGGAGCCTCCCGCCGGTTCGGCGGCGATCCAGCGGGAGCCTCCGCGACGGCGGGAGACCAGTCCGATGACGAGCCCTCCTGCCATGCCGGAGATGCCGAGCAGGGAGCACGCCATGACGAAGAGCTCGAGGGGCCGGGGTCCAAGGCCCACGAGACGCGCGACCCCCAGGTTGCCGCGAGAGAGGACGGCGAAGGCGGTCACCGCGACGCCGGCGACCACACCCGTGAGGCCCCCCACGAGGGACGTCTCGTCGAAGCGTGCCCGGCGGCGTGGCGCGACCGCCGTCCACGCGGCGACGACACCGGCCGCGACACCGACGACGAGCCACGCGGCCATGACCCAGCGTCCGGTCGACTCTGCCGGTACGGCTCCGAACACGGGTACGGCGGGGAGCAGGCCGAGGTGCGTCACCGTCGGCGAGACCACGGCCCCGTCGCCCAGGCTGATGCCGGCGCCCAGCACCCAGGAGGCCGCCCAGAGCACGAGGTTGGGCAGGTACGCGAGCTCGCCGAGCACGAGGACGAACCCTCCGACAGGGTCCGCACCGAGCGAGGCGGACAGCTCGGTCACGCGCCCCCGGCCCTGGTACAGGGCGCTCACGAGCGCGATGCAGGCCCCGACGAGAACCGCCGCCACCCCGGCCGCAGCTGCCCTCGGCACCCGTCGTGCCCATGCCGGCCACGTGCGCATCGCGTCCCAGCCCACGACGCGGGCGACGCTGACCAGGCTGCATGCGGCCCCCAGCACGACAGCGCCGACCAGGGACTTCGCAAGCTGGGCCGGTGTGGTGAGCAGGAACGCGACGCTGCCCACCGCGAGCACGTACGTGCCGGTGAACGAGAGGACCAGCCTCGGGACGAGCCGTGTCCGCACCTCGAGCGGAAGGTCGTCGGAGGCGTGTGCGAGAACGGCCTGCCGCGCGGCGACGCCGGACAGGCCCGACAGAATGAGGATGATGACGGCGCTGAGCCCTAGCGGCGTGATCGTGATCGTCGTCGTCCCGATCATCGCGCCCGCGCCGTGACCCAACAGCCAGATCTCCGTGGCGAGCTTCAGCCCGCTCGTGATCGCCCGCGGCGGACCGGTGAGCGATGCGACGACGACCGGTGCGGCCACGATGATCCACCCCGCCGCAGCCGAGCCGAGTGCGGCCAGCACGACCGCGA
Organism: Actinomycetes bacterium; assembly: GCA_021803025.1. Taxonomy (GTDB): domain Bacteria; phylum Actinomycetota; class Actinomycetes; order Propionibacteriales; family Propionibacteriaceae; genus Fen-668. The sequence goes on from JAJZQV010000122.1 coordinate 4,793, forward strand.
GGGGCCAGGGAAGGGCCGGTGCCCGGACCTCGGCGACCTCGTCACGACGGCGCAGACCACGTACTTCGAGGCCGCGTCTCCTCCCACGGGAGGACGTCTGACGAGTTCGAGCCATCGCATCATCCTCCCCTCGACACGGGGTTCCTCGACGAGGGACACGCTGGCGCCCACTAAAGTCGAGGTGTCAGGGGACGGACGACGCGACACGGGGAGGTGCCATGGCCGACGAGGACAGTCCTCGCGCCAAACGCGCCGCCGAGGGGTCCAAGGACACGCAGAGCGGCCGTCCCAAGCGCTTCGTGACCCCCGACTGGGACGACTGGGACGCCGGGTCCGGCGACTCCCCGGACGACACCCCCGTCGCGTCGGGGGGACGGTTCGCCACAGAGCCGGAGCAGCCGGCCCCGCCAGTTCCGGGCCGCGCGAGGCACTCCTGGGCCGACGAGGAGTCGACGGGCGAGCCGCAGCCTGAGCAGCGGCGCGCTGACGCCGAGGCAGCCGAGCCCGCGCAGCAGGGGACCCGGGCCTGGCGCCCGATCCCGGTCGAGCCCGCTCCGGGAGCCTCGAGAGCGGCGCAGAGCCCTTCCCTCGGCGAGAAGCGCCGCCGGGAGGCGCCCGCCCTCCCGTCCACCCCCGCACCCACGTCGCCGTCGGAACGTCGCGAGGCGCTCATCGCCCGGGAGCGTGCCGCCCGCTCCGTCGCCCCGGGATCGGTCCCTGCCGACGACTGGACTGACGCGCCCCTTCCCGCGTCCGCGGTCCCACCGCCCGCAGCAGGGCAGGCGCCGACACCCATCGCCGTCCATGAGGGCGACACTCCCGTCGCGCACCGTGCGTACACCCGGCCAGCCGGCGAGCCGACGGACGAGGACACGCTGTGGCTTAGTCGTCGTCCCTCCTCACGCGCCGCCGAAGACGACGAGGCGCGGGCGGCAGGCCCCGAGGAGACGCCCGAGCAGGCGCCCCCGCGGTCCACCACGGCCTCGAGCTCCACACCCGTCACGGGCACGCCCCTGTTCGTACCGGCTCCGATCGCACCCCCAGCCGAGGAGCCGGCGGGGGTCCCGGTCGGACGTCAGGACCACCGTGAACGGGGAGGGCTCCTGCGCAGCCGTCCATTCCAGATCGGCGCCGCGGCGGTCGTCCTCGTCGTCGCCCTTGTCGCCGGGTTCCTCGTGTTCGCCAACCGCAACACGCCGAGCGCCGCGGCGAGCAGCCAGACGACGGCTGCCCTCGTCGAGCGGCTCGTCACGCCGAGCCAGCTCAGTGGCGTGGGGCCGGGAGGCTGGACCGAGCAGAAGACCGAGTCGACGCTCACCCAGGACTCGCCCGCACCCCTGTGCTTTGTGTCGTTGCCGGACCTGCCCACGCCCACCGCCCAGGCCCAGCGCAAGCTGGCGGCATCGGGAGCGACGCTCCTGCACCGGATCACCAGCTACGCGACGGCCGCCGAGGCCGACCAGGTGTACGCCCAGCGGCTCACGCAGCTCGGGCAGTGCAACAACATCCCTGTGTACCTGAGCAGCGGCGCGACCATCACGTCACTGGGCGATGCCGCCGTGGGCATCACCGCCGTCATCCAGGACGCGACGGCCCAGTACCACACGGTGGTCCTCGTCCGTACCGGGTCGGCCATCCTCACCTACGACGTCGCCCAGGCCGGCAGCGCCGTCCCGTACGACAAGGTCCTCGGCGTCTCGGCGCAGACGGTCACGGCGCTCTGCTCCTCCGTCCGCGGAGGGTGTGCCGCCTCGCCCACCGCGACGACCGGCATCCCGCCCGTGAGCTCCGTACCGGGCTGGCTCACCGTGTCGGACCTGCCGCGGGTCACGAGCGGGATGGGTCGCTGGAACGCGACCTCTCCCAAGACGACCGTGACGAGTGCCGGGAGCGCATGCGAGAACCTCACGTTCGCGACGGTGGCAGGACCGTCGCAGCGGCGCCAGCGCACCTACCTGCTCACGGAGGACACGAAGGTGCCCAAGGACTTCGGGCTCGACGAGATCGTCCTCGACTTCCCCACCCCTGACGCCGCCGCCGCGTTCGCCGCGCAGCTCAAGACCTCGATCGCCGACTGCCCTAGCCGTACGGCCACGGCGAAGCTGGGGAACACGGCGGACATCAGCGCGACCGGGGCGAAGGGCGAGGCCGTGACCGGTTTCTGGCGCACGGTCACGCAGTCCACGAGCCCGACGACGAGCTTCATCTTCAGGGTCGGCGTCGCGAGCGTCGGCACCCGGGTCGTCTACCTGCTCGCGACGCCCTCGGCCACGTTCGACTTCACCGACGCCGACTGGGCGGCCATCACCACGCGAGCCGGCCAGCGCGCGACGCAGGGCGGCTGACGGCCGGGCGTCCGGTCGTACGGGCGGTCAGTCGCGCGGCATCGAGCGCATGATGTCGGCCATGAGCGCCGCGGCGCCGCTCGGAGTCTTGCCGACACGCACACCGACGGCCTCGAGCGCCTTCTTCTTCGCCTCCGCCGTACCGGCGGAGCCCGACACGATCGCACCCGCATGGCCCATCGTGCGGCCCTCGGGGGCCGTGAACCCCGCGACGTAGCCGACGACCGGCTTCGTGACGTTCGCGGCGATGAACTCCGCCGCCCGCTCCTCGGCGTCGCCGCCGATCTCGCCGATCATCATGATCGCCTGGGTCTCGGGGTCAGCCTCGAACTCGCGCAGGCAGTCGATGTGGGTCGTGCCGATGATGGGGTCTCCCCCGATCCCGACGGCGGTCGAGAAACCGAAGTCGGACAGCTCGTACATCATCTGGTAGGTCAGCGTGCCGGACTTCGACACGAGACCGATCCTGCCCCGGCCGGCGATGTTGGCCGGGATGATGCCGGCGTTGGAGCGCCCCGGGGAGATGAGGCCCGGGCAGTTGGGGCCGACGATCCTCGTCGCACCGCTCTTCTGCGCCGCCGTGAAGAACTCAGCCGTGTCCCGCACCGGGATACCCTCGGTGATGCACACGACGAGCGGGATCCGCGCGTCGACCGCCTCCATGACGGCCGCCTTGGCGTACGGGGCCGGGACGAACACGACGCTCACGTCGGCCCCGGTCTCGGCGACAGCCTCGTGCACGGAGTCGAACACCGGAACGGGGTCCTCCTCGAACCGCACCGACTGCCCACCCTTTCCCGGCGTGACGCCGCCGACGACGCGGGTGCCGGACATGATCATGCGCTGGGTGTGCTTGCGTCCCTCGGCGCCCGTCATGCCCTGGACGACGATCTTGGACGTGTAGTTCAGAAAGATGGCCATGCCCTGGTACCCCTTCTACCTGGCCGCGGCCAGCTCGGCGGCCGTGGCGGCCGCGTCGTCCATCGTGTCGACCACCGTCACGAGCGGGTGGTTCGCGTCGGCGAGGATGAGCCGACCCTGCTCCACGGCGTTGCCGTCGAGGCGTACGACGATGGGCTTGGTCGCCCTGTCGCCGAGCATCTTCAACGCATGCACGATCCCGCGCGCGACCTCGCTGCACGCCGTGATGCCGCCGAAGACGTTGACGAAGACCGACTTCACCTGGTCGTCGGAGAGGATGATCTCGAGGCCGTCGGCCATGACCTGTGCGGACGCGCCGCCGCCGATGTCGAGGAAGTTGGCGGGGCGGGGCTGGCCGGGCAGGTCCGCACCCGCGTAGGCGACGACGTCGAGAGTGCTCATGACGAGGCCCGCGCCGTTGCCGATGACACCCACGGACCCGTCGAGCTTCACGTAGTTGAGGTTCTTCGCCCGTGCCTCGGCCTCCAGCGGGTCGCCTTCCGCCGCCTCGTGGAAGGCCTCGTGCTCGGGGTGACGGAAGTCGGCGTTGTCGTCGAGAGTGATCTTGCCGTCCAGGGCGATGAT
>JAJZQV010000123.1 GCA_021803025.1 Actinomycetes bacterium
AACGCAGGCGGGTTGGGCGAGCGCTTTCCTGATCGGGTCCGACAACGAGTACGACCACGCTCCTCTGGTCCGTACGGTCGTGGCAGCCGAGCCGGACCATGGCGGGATCAGCAGCGCGACCCTCGTTGCGTCCGGCCTCGGCATCTTCGAAGGCTTCGTCGACGGCCGGCCTGTCGGCACGGACGTGTTCAGCCCGGGCTGGTCGAGCTACGAGTGGCGCATGAGGGAGTACGCGTACGACGTCACCGACCTCGTAGGAGACCGTCCGTTCGTCCTCGGCTTCTCGCTCGGCAAGGGCTGGGCAGCCGGCCGGATCCCCTTCACACAGCCCGGCGGCTTCTACGCCCACGAGCCTGCCGTCATCGCACAGCTCGAGCTGGTGTACGAGGACGGCCACCGCCGGCTCGTCGTGACGGACGGCTCCTGGCAGTCGGGGCCCTCGCAGACGACGTTCCACGAGATCTATGACGGCCAGTCCATCGACGCCCGTATCGACGTCTCCGGCTGGAGCAGCGACGTCGCCCCGCGTGCGGGCTGGACGGGCGTCACCGTGCACGAGCTCGACAAGACCCGCCTGGTCCCGTACGACGGACCTCGCGTCGTCCGCCACGAGGAGATCGCGCCGCAGCGGGTGTGGACCTCGCCCAGCGGCAAGACCCTGGTCGACTTCGGGCAGAACCTCGTCGGCTGGGTCCGCGTGAGCGTCTCGGCCCCGTCCGGCACCGAGATCACGCTCCGCCACGCCGAGGTCCTGGAGCACGAGGAGCTCGGCACCCGGCCGCTGCGCACGGCGAAGGCGACGGACACGTACGTGACGTCCGGGGGCGACGACGTCTTCGAGCCCACCAAGACGTTCCACGGGTTCCGGTACGCCGAGGTGTCGGGCTGGCCGGGCGAGCTCGACCCTGAGGCCCTTCGGGCCGTCGTCGTCCACTCGCAGATGGACCGAATCGGTCACTTCGAGTGCTCTGACGACATGCTGAACCAGCTGCACCGCAACGTCGTCTGGGGGCAGCGCGGGAACTTCTTCGACATCCCGACGGACTGCCCGCAGCGTGACGAGCGCCTGGGATGGACCGGAGACATCGCCGCCTTCGCACCGACCGCCGCATTCCTCTACGACGTCAAGGGCTTCCTCGGGGAGTGGATGGCGAACGTCGACGTCGAGCAGGCACACCACGACGGGATCGTGCCGTTCGTGGTGCCCGACGTGCTGAAGTTCTTCGAGCGGCCGAACCGCCCCCGCGAGTCCACGTGCCTGTGGAGCGACGCGGGCGTGTGGGTCCCCTGGACGCTGTACGAGGCGTACGGGGACGAGGCCGACCTGCGTGCCTCGTTCGGCACGATGCGTGGCCACGTCGACCACGTCGAGACGCTCCTGTCGCCGACCGGGCTGTGGGACACCGGCTTCCAGTTCGCCGACTGGCTCGACCCCACGGCTCCCCCGGACGACCCGTTCAAGGCCGTGGCCGACAAGGGGGTCGTCGCGACCGCCTGCCTGTACCGCAGCGTGGAGCTCACCGCCCGTACCGCGCAGATCCTCGGCGAGACCGAGGCTCAGGCCCGCTACGAGGCGTACGCCGGCCGGCTCAAGGATGCGTTCAACGCGCATTACGTCGACGGCGGCCGGATCACGTCCGACTGTCCGACCGTGTACGCGCTGGCGATCTGCTTCGACCTCCTCTCGGCCGGCGACGAGCGGGTCGCGGGCGACAGGCTCGCGGAGCTCGCCGAGGCGAACGGCTACCGCGTCGCCACAGGCTTCGCAGGAACGCCCTTCGTGCTGCACGCACTGTCCCGTACCGGCCACCTCGACGCCGCCTACCGGATGCTGCTCGAGCGGGAGTGCCCCTCCTGGCTCTACCCGGTGACGATGGGCGCGACAACGATTTGGGAACGATGGGACTCGATGCTCCCCGACGGGACCATCAACCCTGGCCAGATGACATCGTTCAACCACTACGCGTTCGGCGCCGTCGCCGACTGGATGCACACAGTGATCGGCGGGATCAACCCGCTCGAGCCCGGCTACAGCCGGGTACTCATAGCGCCGAAGCCCGGAGGCGGACTCACGTGGGCTTCGACGAGTCTCGACACGCCGCACGGCACCGTTGCCGTGACCTGGCGCACAGAGGCGGGTCATGTCGACGTCGACGTGGCCCTGCCCGACGGGGTGACTGGAGTCTTCCGGGCCCCCGACGGCATGGAGAAGGACCTGGCCGCCGGCCGGGTCAGCTTGCAGATCAGCGCATAGGAGATCGGAATGCGAACTGCTCGGAAGTTTGTGAAGGTGGTGGGCGTTCTGGGGGCTTCCGCAGCCCTCATGCTCACCACCGCCTGCCAGTCGGGAAGCTTGACCGGGGCCAACCAAGCCAGCGCCGGCGTGACCCTCATCAAGCTCCTCTCCACCAACGACACGACGAACACGGCGATCTCGAAGGCCCTCGTCGACGGGTTCAACGCGTCGCAGTCGAAGTACAAGGTGACCGTCGTCAGCCGACCCGGCGGCACTGAGGGCGACAACCTCGTGAAGACCCGCCTCTCGACGGGCTCCATGGAGGATGTGTTCCAGTACAACAGCGGCTCGCTGATGAACAACCTCAACCCGTCGAAGAACCTCATCCCGTTGGGCGACGAGAGCTACGCCAAGGACTTCACGGCTCCCTTCAAGCTGGCAGTCACGGCGACGGCCGACAAGAAGATCTACGGCGCGCCGTGGGGAGCCGGCAACGGCGGCGGCATCATGTACAACAAGAAGGTCTACTCAGAGCTCGGCCTGAGCATCCCGCAGACCTGGGACCAGTTCATGGCGAACAGCCAGAAGATCAAGGCCGCAGGCAAGGTCGCGGTTCTCCAGACCTACGGCACCACGTGGACCTCGCAGCTGTTCATGCTCGGCGACTTCGCCAACATCAACGCGGTCGACCCGAACTGGGCGAGCAACTGGACCAGCAACAAGACCAACTACGAGTCCGAGCCGGGCCTCGGGGGCTTCCAGGACACGGAGGACGTCTACAAGGCGGGCTTCATCAACTCTGACGCCGCCTCTCTGACGGTGGACAACGGGCTCAAGATGCTGGCCAAGGGCGACGCCGTCCAGTACCCGATCCTCTCCGGCAACATCACGACGGTGCAGCAGAACTCGCCCGACCTGGTGAAGGACCTCGGCTTCTTCCCGATCCCGACCCGGCTCGGCGCCAAGTCCACGCTGACCACCTGGGTGCCGAACGCGCTGTACATCCCGACGACCACCAAGGGCGCCAACCTCGAGGCGGCCAAGGCGTTCATCGCGTGGACGGAGGGGGCTGACGGCTGCAAGGCCCAGCTCAGCGCCTTCTCGCCCAACGGCCCGTTCGGCATGAACACGTGCAAGCCCTCCGGCAACCTCCCGCAGGTCGCCCAGGACGTGTTCTCCTACGTGAACAAGGGCGACTTCGGCCCGGCTCTCGAGTTCATCTCGCCGCTCAAGGGCCCGAACCTGGAGTCGATCGTCATCCTCGTCGGCACCGGGCAGAAGTCGGCCAAGGAGGCCGCAGCCCTGTACGACGAGGACTCCAAGAAGCAGGCAAAGCAGCTGAACCTGCCTGGCTGGTGATCCAGCCCTGACGCGCTGAGACCGTGCGGCGGGCATCTCCCTCGGGGGATGCCCGCCGTGGTCTGTTTCAGGGAAAGGGTCTGGCGTCGGGCGAGGCCGGCCACCGGTTCGAGGTGAGACTGCGGTCGAGACCAGACGGCGGTCGAGACCAGGCCTCGGTCGAAGCCAGGCGGCGGCCAAGGTCAGGCGCCGTTCGAGGTCAGACGTCGGGCCGCATGCGGAAGTCGTAGTGAGCGGGTAGCGGCCGGTTGGTGCCCCGCGCAGTCTCGTACGCCTTCCAGACCTCAGTGAACGTCGCGGCGCCCTCGCGGATGTCCGGGACGACGAGCCCAGCCTCGAGGATCGCGCCGGCCTCGTCGAGGCGACCCAGCGCGACGTACGCCTCGGCGAGGAGCAGGCCGAACCTTCCCGCGCGGGGCCCTTCCTGCTCGTGGCCGCGCAGCCGCTCGACGACCTCCTCGGCCCGGCCGGCACGGAGGGCGGCCGTCGCGTACTCGATGAGCAGCGCGGGGTTCGTGTCGAGCGCGACGGCACGTGTGAGGTTGTCGGCCCGTTCCTCGGGATCCGTCGAGGTCAGCGCGATGGCGCGGTACGCCTCCGCGGACGGGGCGGCGGCGAGTGAGGATCGCCAGTACTTGCGCGCCCGGCGCACCTTCCCCCGGGCGAGCGCGAGGTAGCCGAGGTGCAGGTCCCGGGCCGGGCTCTCCGGCGCCTCCTCGAGCCGCGCGCGCCAGCCGGGCCCAGACACCGGCGCAGCGGGACCGGCCAGGGGCTGCCCGTCGAGCACGGCGAGCCACGGCCGTTGTGCGGCACCGAGGGTCTCCGCGGGGAACGGTGTGGCCGGGCCCACTGGCAGGTCGCCGGCCGCCACTGCGAGCGCGCCCCACCCGTCCGCGGTGGCTTCGACGCTGACGGGGGCGTCCTGGACACCAGCTAGGGCACGGTCCGCCTCAGAAACCCTGGTCGGGCGCGGAGGCCGCTGGTCGACGGGGCCGGTCAGGCGCAGGGGACCGTACGCCTCGGTCCACGTCCAGGTCTTCCCGGGAGCGAGCGGCAGGTGGTGGAGCTGGGTCGGGCCGAGGCCCGCCTGGATCTCGCAGTACCGGCCTGTGCCGCCCAGCCACGTCTGCCACGTCTCGCCGCCCGTGGCGGTGCCCCAGACGAACAGCTTGCGGCCGCGCAGCCGGGGCGTCGAGGTCTGCTGCATGCCGACACCGTCGGCGTCGACCGCGGCCACCCACGGCTCCTCCAAGCCGTCGAGGTCGGCGAACAGGTCCGACGCGTACCGCTGGCCGGCCGGGTCCAGGCGCTCGGGTGTGACGTCGACGACCGAGAGGTCGCCGTAGCCCGAGGACACGGCCCGAGTCGCCGGCATGAGCACGCGGCCGCCGGTGACCTGCGGCACCGCGATCGTGGACCACCAGTAGACGGGCACGGTCCGGTCGTACGGGTTGTCCAGCACGACGCGCACGTACAGGTCCTCCGCGCCCTCCGGCAGCCACGCGTCGAGGCGCCAGACGAGGCCCAGCATGCGCTCGTACGCCCACAGCCGGAGCACCTCGGTCCCCTCGGGTCCCGGTACGCGCCCGGCAAAGACCGGGGAGCTCGTGAGCGGCCAGTGTCCGGTGAAGCCGAGGTTCCACTCCACGCCGCCCGCGAACCAGGCCTGACGCAGTGCGAGGTTGCCGTGCATGAGCGCGTCGGGCTGGTACAGCAGCTCGCGGCCGCCGACCTTGTCGTACAGGGTCCAGAGCCGACCGCCGAGGTCCAGCAGGAATGTCGCTCTCAGCCGGTCGTTCTCGAGCACGGCGACCCGGAGGTCGCGCGTCTCGACGTGCCGGTCGAACGAGTCCTGCGCGTCGTACGGGAGGACGGTCGGGAAGCGGTCGACGTAGCCGTCCTTGCCGCCCAGTACCTCCCAGTCGGCGTCGGAGACGCTCCGCGCGCCGCCCGCATCGAGGATGGGGAGCCCGTTCCCAGGGCCGGGTCCCGCGATCGGCGTGGGCAGGGTGGTGAACGTCAGCACACGCTCAGGCTAGCGAACAGCACTGCCCGGTACGTACGTGCGCCGCGAGAAGCGCGGCGTGTGCGGGAGAAGCGCGGCGTGTGCGGGACGGGAGAAGCGCGGCGTGTGCGGGAGAAGCGCGGCGTGTGCGGGAGGTGGGCGAACGCGTCGGGCGGTACGTCGCTGCCGAGGGTGGGTGCTCGCGGCGTGCGGTTTACCACGTTAACCAGGCGGACTGTATGTTCTCATGGCAGATCTGCCATGAGAACATCAGGTCAACCCACTTAACATGGTGAACCAACAGCCGGACGAACCCTGGAATCCAGCGCCGGACAAACACGGCAAGCCCGGCGGCGCCACCTCCGCCCGTCAGCGCAGGCCGCTCCACTGCTTGTGGCGGCGCACGGTCGAGACGATGAAGTCGACGACCCGCTGCGAGCAGTTCCCGATCTGGTAGTCGTCCGGGACGACGATCGGCTCCCCGCGCATCGCGAGGCCCATCGCCTCCACGACGTTGGCCGGGTCGAGGCCGGTCATGATGATGGCGCCCGTGTCCAGCGCTTCCGGCCGCTCGATCGCGTCGCGCAACGTGACCGCGGGGAAGCCCAGCAGGCTCGCCTCCTCGGCGATCGTGCCGGAGTCGGACAGCACGCACGCGGCGTTGAGCTGGAGCTTGTTGTAGTCGAGGAAGCCCAGCGGCTCGTGGAACCTCACGCCGTTCACCGTGCGCCCGAGCGCGTCGAGGCGCTTGCGGGTGCGCGGGTGGGTGGAGACGAGGACCGGCCTCCCGTACGTGTCGCGGACGGCCTGGAGACAGTCCAGCAGCGCCCCGAGACGCTCGGGCGAGTCCACGTTCTCCTCGCGATGGGCGGAGACGAGGATGTACGAACTGCGCTCGAGCCCCAGCCGTACCAGCACGTCCGATGCCTCGATCGCCTCCCGGTGCGCCTCGAGCACCTCCTTCATCGGCGACCCGGTCTTGACGATCCGACGCGGCTGCAGCCCCTCGGCGAGGAGGTTGCGCCGCGCGTGCTCCGTGTAGACGAGGTTGTAGTCGGCCACATGGTCGACGAGGCGACGGTTCGTCTCCTCCGGCACGTTCTCGTCGAAGCACCGGTTGCCGGCCTCCATGTGGTACACCGGCACACGCATCCGTTTCGCCATGACGGCCGCCAGGCACGAGTTGGTGTCGCCGAGTACGAGCACCGCGTCGGGGGCGTAGTCGCGGATCGCCTGCTCCGTACCCACGAGGACGTCCCCGAGCACCTGCCCGAGCGTGTCCGTACGGACGTTGAGGAGCCGGTCGGGAGCGCGGAGGCCGAGGTCTCGGAAGAAGACCTCGCCGAGGAGCGGGTCGTAGTTCTGGCCGGTGTGGACCAGCACGTGGTCGAGCGTCTCGTCGAGCCGCTTCATCACCGCGGACAGCCGGATGATCTCAGGCCTCGTCCCCACCACCGTCATCACACGAGTCACGGGGTCATCCTCCCATCCGTACAGACCCCTGTGCCGGGGGCCCGGGCGCGTGGCGCGGAGCCTTCAGCGACGGGTCCCCGCCCGGACGTCCTCCCAGTACGTGTCGGGGGCCTCCGGGTCGTACAGCTCGTTCGTCCAGAACAGCGTGGTGGCCTCGCCGTCGAGCGCGGTGATGTTGTGTGTCCACATCGTCGGCATGTCGACCGCCACCGGCTCGTCGCCGCTCACCACGAACGAGACCACCTCGTCGGTCAGCTCGCGCCGCAGCGCGATCTCCGCCCGGCCCGCCAGCACGACGAACCGCTCGATCTTGCGCAGGTGGAAGTGCTCACCGCGGGTGAAGCCGTCGTTCGTCGTCGACACGAACACCTGGCCCCCGGCCCCATGGCTCCGGATCGACTCCACGAGGCGCCCCCGCTGGTCGGACCTCGGCACGAGCGGCAGCGGGTAGCCGAGCGGGAACATCGCGGCCCGGTAGGTGTTGAACAGGTCCAGGCGGAAGGCGTCCGTGACGTCGGGGACGTCCGCTCCCCGGTACACGCTGCGGAACTCCGCGAACGTGTCCCACACCTCCCCCACCGACGTCGCGTGGGGCTCCGGCTCGACGACCCCCGACCCAGTGAGCCCGTCCAGCAGCGCCTGGGCGGCGTTCTGCACATGGAGCAGCCCGATCGGGCGGTCCGTGATCGATGGCGACTCCCCCGCGACCGCAGCCGCCGCGAACGTCGCGACGAAGGAGTTGTACGAGGACCGGCCGTGCTCCCCGAACAGGTTCGGGAGCCGGACGTCGGTGAACGCCGAGCCCCACGCCGTACACGCTTCTGCGAGCACGTCGGCCGCTCCCGCCTTGCCGAGGGCGTACGGGCTGCCGTTCCCGACCTGGACCGAGTTGGCGTAGACAACCCGGGGGGCGCCGTCGACGGCGGCGACGACGTCGCGTGCCAGTGAGATGTTGCCGTCGCGTACGACCTCGTCGGTGTCCCGGTTGATCCCCGCGACGTGGATCACGGCGTCCACCCCGGCGAGCAGCTCAGGCAGACGCGGCCAGTCGGGACGGGCCACAGGTACGACCTCGAGGTCCGGCCGCAGCGCCTTCGCCCGCACGCGAAGGTGCCAGCCCAGGAACCCGTCGGCCCCGGTGACGGCGACCCTCACAGCCCGGCCTCGACCGCCGCCCGGACCTCCGGGACCGTCAGCAGCAGCTCCTTCGTCCCTTCCAGGTCGAGCTGGGTGGTGTTCGCGCTCGTGAAGTCCCTGTCCTTGGGGACGCGACGGTCGCCCTGGTCGAAGTACAGCTCGTACTGCAGCGAGCGCGCGTCGAGCGGTACGCGGAAGTAGTCGCCCTGGTCGTCGGACTTCACCATCTCCTCGACGCTCAGCAGCGTCTCGTGCATCTTCTCGCCGTGGCGTGAGCCGATGACCGCGATCTCCGGGTCGTCGACGCCGAGCAGCGACGCGACCGCACGGGCCAGCGTCTCGACCGTCGCGGCGGGGGCCTTCCG
>JAJZQV010000124.1 GCA_021803025.1 Actinomycetes bacterium
CGATCACCAGGCTCCTCGGCGGCGAGCCGAACCCCACGCTGGGGGACCTGCTCAAGGAGGGTGCCGCCGTCTGAGCACCGCCTCGGCTGGAGACCGAAGTTCCACCACTTGACGGGACACGACCCGCAACGCGAACGGATTCGCGAGATGAACCACTCAAGTCGTTGGATCGCCTCCGCTCCGGATGCGTCAGGGCGCGGGGATTCGCGGAGGGCTTCATCTGGTCCACGAGGTCCACGAGTTCGCGCAGCTCCTCGATCGTCAGGTCCGTCGGCTTCATCGCACGGATGAGCCTGACCCAGTCCGGGGTGGTTTGTCCCATGCGCATCGTGATCCAGGCCGATGGGCTGGCAAGCCGCCTGTCAGGCAAGACGGACGCGAAGGGTAAGTGCGCGGGCCGAGTCACCTCGCCGCCTCGATGATCAGACCGTCCGACACCGTAGTGCTTGGGCGCACCGGGCTGCGAGTGACCCGACTTGGGCTGGGCATGCGGCCTCTCGGCATGCTGCCCGGTGGCGAGGAGGCGAGGGCGCAGGCAATCATCCACGGCGCCGTTAGGCTGGGCATCAGACTCCTCGACACCGCGCCGACCTATGGCCACGGAGAGTCCGAACGCCGCCTCGGCGAAGTGTCGGTGCACCTGCCCTCCTCTGTGGTTGTCGCGACGAAGGTCGGCAAGGTAATTGAACCGGAACCGCGCCGGCGGACGTCCGAGATCCTCTCGGACGCGATCGCGGACGGGCCAAACGCGGTGGTGCGCCTGCCGATGAAGGCCGCTCGCGTCCTGCGCAGGGCGACAGTCCGGGGTCCTTGCGCCCCTCTGGACCGGCCGACCGCGCGGGTCGACTACTCGTACGACACGACCATGCGCTCGATCGAGGGAAGCCTCTCACGGACCGGTCTGGAGCGGCTCGACATCGTGTTCGTCCACGATCCCGACGATCACCTCGAGGTGGCAATGGCCGGTGCATACCGTGCCTTGGATCGCCTACGCTCGGACGGGACGATCACGGCGGTTGGAGTCGGCACCAACCGGTGGCAGCCCCTCGTCCGCATGGCGCAGGATGGTGACTTCGACTGCTTTCTCCTCGCGGGCCGCTATTCGTTGCTCGACCAGAGTGCACTCGAGGAACTCCTGCCACTCGCCCACGCGCGAGGCATCTCGATCATCATCGGGGGCGTCTTCAACAGTGGCATCCTCGCGGACCCGCTTCGGAAGGCCTTCTTCGACTACGCGCCAGCGAGCCAGGAGCGGATCATCCAGGCCCGCCGCCTCAAGGGAGTGTGCGACCGCCACGGGGTGGACGTCAGGGCCGCAGCGCTCCAGTTCCCGTTCGGGCACCCGGCGGTCACCAGCGTGCTGGTCGGTGCGGCGTCAGTGTCGGAGCTGGAGGAGGACGAGCGCCTCGCTCGCACACCTGTGCGCACCGCGCTCTGGGAGGAACTGCGTCACGAGGGCCTTCTGGCCGAAGCGGTCCCGCTACCCATGCAACGACCCTCGGCCTCGACCTGATGGCTGCACGCGAGAGTGTGGAACTCGGCCACAGTCATATGCCGTATCCACGCACGAACCCGGGGGTCGCGTCCTGAGACCGCTGTGCTTGGCGAGGCGAACGACGCGATTGGCTGGCTCGAGGTGTAGAAGGGGGGACTGGAACCCTCGAGGCAGACTTCCCCGCCTTCACTGACGCCTCGGCCGGCGGCATGCCGAGATCAAGAACGCGACCCAGGACCTCGCGTGCGGGAGGTGTCTCAGCCACCTGGCGTCGGGCAGGTTCGCCGCCACCGCCTGGTTCGCGCGCAGGTCGTGGCCCACAAGGCCACCTGGTGGATCGCCAGGCTCAGCCTCGAGGCGGGGATCGTCACCACGACGACCCTTTCGCCGAACGACCGGCAAGTCGGCGGCCTGGCTCAGAGCACGAGCTTGCGGCAGTAGAACGCCTCCGCATAGCGGGTTGCCGCTTCGATGCCCCGCAGCCGCGCGATGGCGCGGAACGTGTCCGCACCCCACCAGGTCCGGTCGTGCTGCGACGGGAAACACGCCTGCAGCAGGTCGATCTTGCGCTGGAGCGTGGCCTCATCGACATCGACGAAGAGGTTCGGGCGCCCGAGGTCGCCGTCGTACTTCGGGATCTCGTACGCGGCGACCAGGTGGTGGCGGAATGTCTGCCAGACGGTCTTGGCCACGAGTCGATGATCCTGGTGGGCGTCCTCGACGTAGGGCGCCAGGATGACGTCGATGGGACGGGTCTTGACGGACTCGAGCATGTCCTTCATGGCCGTCGACGCGGCCGGCAGCCGACCCTCAGGCAGGTCGCCGGCGATCACCTCGACGCTCGCCGCGGCGGCCGAGAACGCGGCCGCGCTGGCCCGGGCTTCGGCTGCCCGATCGGGCGTGGCGGAGGCCACCACCCACAGGATCGAGCTGCCGGGATGCTCCTCCAGCAGCCGCAGGATCGTCGCACCGGCGCCGATCTCGATATCGTCGGCGTGGGCACCGACAACGAGAAGGCCAAGCGGCCCGGGAGGTCCCAGGGTCAAATGCCGCATCGCGTCACCCCGGTTCCGCCGCTTGCCAGACCGCCCACGGCGGTCGGCCAGTATCGAAGGCACTCTGGAGGGCCTGGACGTCCTTGAGGGTGTCCATCGGCGCCCAGTAGCCCTCGTAGGGGTCTCCTTGCAGCTGGCCGGCCGCGATGAGCCGGGTGAACGGCTCTTGGATGAGCTCCTCGCCCGGGCCGATGAAATCGAAGATCTCCGGACGGAAGATGAAGTAGCCGCCGTTGATCCACAGGTCGGACGTGCCGACGTCGTCGATTCGGGCAACCAGGTTCGAGCCGCCCAGCCGCACGAGGTGGAACGAGTAGCTCGTCGGCCGAACGCACATGAAGGAGGCGACGGCGTCCGCCGCGAGGAACCTCTCGACGCGTTCGTCGAGCGGGGCGTCCGTCAGGACGTCGCCGTAGTTGGCCAGAAACGGCTCGTCGCCGACGTATCCTCGAACCGCCCGCAGGCGCTGTCCGACATTGGCGTTGAGGCCCGTGTCGACGAACGTGATCCGCCAGTCGGCGATGTCGCGCCGGAGCAGCTCCACCGCGCCGCTCTCACCTGAGAGCACGAAGTCGTTTGAGAGCGTCTCCTCGTAGTGAAGGAAGTAGTCCTTGATGGCGTCGGCCTTGTAGCCCAGGCAGAGGATGAAATCCTTGTGCCCGAAGTGCGCGTAGTAGCGCATCACGTGCCACAGGATGGGTCGGTATCCCACCGTGACCATCGGCTTTGGCAGGAGCTCCGAGTGGTCCCGCAGGCGTAGCCCCTGGCCGCCGCAGAACAGAACGACCTTCACAACGAACGGATCCCCTCTAGTCGAATGCTGTGATCGGGTGTCTGCCTGACCGCGTCGATTGTCGGCCCGTTCGCGATGTGGGTACCGCCAACGAAGGTACCACCTCGACCGCCCGGTTGACGATCATCTTCCGAAGCGGCGAGTATCTACCCCGACCGTCCGGTCCGGGCGGTCCGCGTGTGCCCTACGAGCGGACATGGGGAGCTTCGGATTGCGCACCCTGATCCTGGCCGGCGGATTCGGCAGCCGGATCTCCGAGGAGACGGTCGCCAAGCCAAAGCCGATGGTCGAGATCGGCCGTGAGCCGATCCTCTGGCACATCCTCAAGCACTACGCCCACCACGGGCACAGTGATTTCGTGATCGCGCTCGGCTACCGGGGCGAGGTGATCAAGCAGTACTTCACACAGTACGCGGCGCTGGCCGGCGACATCACCGTGCGGACCGGTGTCGGGCTCGTGGAGCGTGACCGCGCCGAGATCGAGGACTGGACGGTGCATCTTGTCGACACTGGGTACGACACGGCCACCGGCGGACGCATGCGCCAGGTCGCGCACCTCCTGGACGATACCTTCATGATGACCTTCGGGGACGGCGTCTCAGATGTGGACCTCAACCGGCTCATCGACTTCCACACGTCCCACGGACGTCTCGCGACGATCACCGCGGTCCGACCGCCTGCCAGGTTCGGCCACGTTGAGCTCGATGGCGACGCGGTCGTCGAGTTCTCGGAGAAGCCGCAGACCGGGGAGGGCTGGATCAACGGGGGCTACATGGTTCTGGAGCGGCGCGTCCTCGACTACATCGACAACGACGACACGTACTTCCAGAAGGAGCCCATGGAGCGCCTCGCCGCCGACGGCGAGCTGATGGCCTATCGTCATGCATCGTTCTGGCAATGCATGGACACGATGCGCGACCGCGTCCTGCTGGAGAACCTGTGGGACTCGGGTCGCGCGCCATGGAAGGTATGGGGCTGATGCGCGTCCTCGTCACCGGAAGCGAGGGCTACATCGGCACGGTCCTGTGCGCCTACCTGCTGGACCGGGGCCACGAGGTCACGGGGCTCGACACGGGCTTCCACCGCGTCGGCTGGCTCTATCACGGAGTCGATCGCTCACCGGCCTGGGTGGCGAAGGACATCCGGCATGTAGCGGCCGAGGACCTGCGCGGCTTTGACGCGATCGTCCACCTCGCTGAGCTATCGAACGATCCCGTCGGACAGCTGAATCCCGAGATCACGTTCGAGATCAACCACCTGGGCAGCGTGCGCCTCGCCACGCTCGCGAGGGCAGCCGGGGTCCAGCGCTTCATCTACATGTCGTCGTGCAGCGTCTACGGCTCCGCCGGCGACACGGACAGCACCGAGACCGCGGAGGTTCACCCGCTGACCGCGTACGCCAAGTGCAAGGTCCTGGTCGAGCGTGACGTGCCGTCGCTCGCGACCGACGACTTCTCGCCGACGTTCCTGCGCAACGCCACGGCGTACGGTGCGTCGCCGCGGATGCGCTTCGACCTTGTCGTCAACGATCTGGCGGGGCACGCGTGGACGGAGAAGGTGATCCGGATGGACAGCGACGGACGGCCCTGGCGACCGTTCGTCCACATCCTCGACATCAGCCAGGCGATCGATCTTGTGCTGCGCGCGCCGCGCGACCTCATCCATGGCCAGGTCTTCAACGTCGGCAGCAACCACCAGAACTACCAGGTCCGCGAGGTGGCGGAGATCATCGCGGACGTCTTCCCCGGCTGCCGCACGCAGTTCGGCGACAGCTCCGGCGACCATCGGAACTACCGGGCCAATTTCGACAAGATCCGCGACGTTCTCGGATTCGAGGCCCGGTACGACGTCGCCCGGGGAGCACAGCAGCTGCTGGAAGTCTTCCGCGCCGTGGACATGAGCACGGAGCTGTTCGAATCGCGCGGCCACACGCGCATCAAGCAGATCCAGCACCTGCTCTCGACCGGGCAGATCGATGCGCGGTTCTTCTGGGTCCGCCCGCCGGTGCCGACCGACACGGGCGCTGACCCGGCCACGGCGCCCGGATCGGGCACGGTGGCTCGGGCATGAGGCTGTCACCGGCGGGTCTCCACGGTTCCCATCTCATCGACCTGACCCGGATCGGCGACGAGCGCGGGTTCTTCGCCCGGATCTGGGACGAGGCATGGTCGGAGCAACTCGGGGTCGAGCTCCGGAACGTCCAGACGAACCTGTCGACCAACCGCCACCGCGGGACGATCCGGGGGCTGCACTGGCAGGTGGCGCCGTACGGCGAATCCAAGCTCCTGCGCTGCACGCGCGGGGCGGTCTTCGACGTTGCCGTCGATCTCCGTCCCGATTCCCCGACGTACCGCCAGTGGCAGGGCCACCTCCTCGACGCCGAGGCACGGACGATGGTCTTCGTGCCGGTCGGCTGCGCCCACGGCTACCAGGCGCTCGAGGATGACGCGGAGGTCAGCTACCAGGTGTCCCACCCGTACGTGCCGGGATCGGAGCGCGGCATCCGCTGGGATGACCCGACGCTCGCGATCCGCTGGCCCATCACCGACCACGTGATCGTGTCCGACAAGGATGCTGCTTGGCCCGACCTCGACCAGGAGACCCACGCATGACTGCCGTCCTGCGCGCCCTCGAGGCGCGAGCCGCCGCCGGCGACCCAATCCGCGTCGGGCTCGTTGGAGCGGGCTACGCCGGCCGCGGGTTCGCGGCCAGGATCATCCGTCGGACGCCGGGCATCGAGCTGGTGGCCGTCGCCAACCGCACCATCGCGGAGGCCGAGCGCGCCTACCGCGAGGCCGGCGTGGACGCGCCGGGCCACGTCAGCTCCTCGGCGGATCTCGACGTCGCGATCCGCAACCATCGCCCGGTCATCACCGACGATCCGACCGTCCTGACCGACGCGGCCGGCGTCGAGGCGATCGTCGAGGCGACCGGCGAGGTCGAGTTCGGCGCGGGCGTCGCAGTCCGGGCGATCGACGCGGGCAAGCACCTGGTCCTCATCAACGCCGAGCTGGACTCGTGCCTTGGCCCGCTTCTCAAGACCCGTGCGGATGCTGCCGGCGTGGTCCTGACCGACATGGCCGGCGACCAGCCCGCGGTGATCATGGACCTCATGGACGAGGTCAGGCTGCTTGGCTTCCGGCCGATCCTGGCCGGCAACATCAAGAGCCTGCTGGACCACAGGCGGACGCCGGAGACGCAGAAGGCGTTCGCCGAGGCCCATGGCCAGCGACCCAAGATGATCACGTCCTTCGCCGACGGCACGAAGATCGCGGCCGAGATGGGTGTCGTCGCCAACGCGACCGGATTCGGCGTGGCGCAACGCGGGATGCTCGGCCCGCGCGCCGAGCGCGTGGAACAGGCACCGGAGCGGTTCGACATCCAGGCCCTGCTCGAGCGTCCGATCGTCGACTACGTCCTCGGGGCCGAACCGAGCTTCGGCGTCTTCGTCCTCGGCTACGAGGAGGACCCCCTCTCGCGTGCGTACCTGAAGTTCTACAAGATGGGCGAAGGCCCGGTCTACACGTTCTACCGGCCATACCACCTCGGCCCGCTCGAGACGGTCCAGTCGGTGGCGCGCGCCGTGTTGCTGAACGACGCGGCGGCAGCGCCGATGGGCGGCCCGGTGACCGAGGTCATCGCCCAGGCCAAGCGGGACCTCAAGACCGGCGAGACACTCGACGGGATCGGCGGGTTCACCGTGTACGGGATGCTGGAGAACGTCGGCACCGCGCGACAGGAGCACCTGCTGCCGATGGGTCTGGCCGATGGCGCTGTGCTCGTCCGCGACGTTGCCGAGGATGTGGCGCTGACCTTCGATGACGTCGACGTGCCGGCCGATCGGCTCGCGACGCAACTGTGGCACGAGCAGGCCCGGGAGTTCGGGCTCAGGACGGTCTAGATCTCGCGGCCCTCGTTGCGGCCGGACGAGTCAGCTGTAAGGTCGGTCATCGTCTCGTCCTCCATCCGACGCACGCCCGCTCGGTCCCTTTGGGGCAGCTCAGCGCCATTCTTGAGTCTGCTAGGGTGCTCAACGTTCCACATGTCAGCGCCCGGCAGACCGAGGCGATCGGAGAGCGGTGGTTCGTACCATTCTCGGGCGGGCCTACTCTGTTCTGTGGCGCGTTCTATGGCGTGCTCTCTACGCTCTCCCAATCCGCTTGAGATCCCGTCTCCTGTCGACGCTCCCCGGAATGCTCGAACCTCCGGCGATGCGTGGGAGCGCCTACTTCGATCAGCTGTATCGGCGGTCGGGCGGGGATCCTTGGAGATTCGACACCAGTCCCGAGGAGCGGCTGAAGTTCGCGAGGACTCTCGGCCTATGCGGGCCAGGGCCCTTCGAGAGCGTGCTCGAGATCGGCTGCTCGATCGGCACCTTCACCGAGTTACTGGCGCCGCGATGTACGACTCTTCTCGCCACGGACATATCGGGGCAGGCGGTCCGGGCCGCCCGCGGCCGTTTGGCAGCCCTTCCCCAGGTGACCTGTGAAGTCCGCGACGTGCGTCATGCGTTCCCCCAAGGGCACTTCGACCTCGTCGTCGCGTCGGACGTCCTCTACTACTGGGCGATCGACGAGATCGTCGATGTCTTGCGTCACATAGAGCGGGGGCTTGCGCCCGGCGGCATCCTCGTCACCCTCCACTACGTCCCGCGGATCGGCACCGTGCTGGATGGGGATGAGGTCCACGACCTCCTGGCGCAGGAATCGCAGCTCCACCACGTCTTCACAGATAGGACCGAGTTCGGCGTCGGCCGGACGTACCGGATCGATCTCTTCGCTAGGTCGACCCGAGGGGTCGACCCTCTACGCCAGTAGCAGTTGCCAGCACGCACCCTTGCACTCACGGCGCCCCGCGGGCCGAGAAGGACCGCGATCCTGACCGGGATGCCGTTTGGGTCGGGACCTGGGCCACCACGTTGTTGCCGATGGCGAGCTCGGCCTACCCGCGGTCCCGGACGAGCCGTTCGACGGGCTCGGGAGAGATCATCCGATCGTCCCTCCCGGCGCCCAGTCGTGGACCGTGACGCCGCGGAGGCCGCGCACCTCGAGCTCGTGGCGGAGCGTCCCCGGCGTCCCGGCGAGGAGCGGGAACGTGCCCCAGTGGATCGGCGCGACCTCCTCGACGC
>JAJZQV010000125.1 GCA_021803025.1 Actinomycetes bacterium
GGAGTGTTCGAGGTCGACCACCGTCCACAAGCACTATTCTCCCGACCGCCAGCCGTCGGGACCAGCGCGGATTCTTCCCATCCCACGAGGGCCGCGACGCGGCCCCGGATACTGAACTGTACGAGGGGGCGTGGCCGATGCGGCGACCACGGCCGGAACTCACAGCGTCCGCCCAGGAACCCACAGGGTTGTTCGCGACACGGGGAGCGTCGGTGGCGACGACTACATTGTGCGACTGTGGCGGATCCGGTGACGTACAGGCCCAAGGTGGGGGCGATCCCCACCGACCCCGGCGTGTACCGGTTCAGGGACCCCCACGGCACCGTCATCTACGTCGGCAAGGCGAAGAACCTGCGCCAGCGGCTGAACTCCTACTTCGCCGACCCGGCCGGCCTGCACCACCGGACCCGCACGATGGTCTTCACCGCCGCCAAGGTGGAGTGGACCGTCGTCCAGAACGAGCTGGAGGCGCTGCAGCTCGAGTACACCTGGATCAAGAAGTACGACCCGCGGTTCAACGTGAAGTACCGCGACGACAAGACGTACCCCTGGCTGTGCGTCAGCTGGTCCGAGGAGTTCCCGCGGGTGTTCGTGGGCCGCGGCGCGAAGCGGCGGGGCTGGCGCTACTTCGGACCGTACGGCCATGCCTGGGCGATCCGCGACACCGTGGACGCGCTCCTCAGCGTGTTCCCGATGCGCTCCTGCAGTGCCGGCACCTTCCGCTCCGCCAAGGCCTCGGGCCGGCCGTGCCTTCTCGGCTACATCGGCAAGTGCTCCGCCCCGTGCGTCGGCCGCATCACCCCGGAGGCCCACCGGGACATCGCCGACGACTTCTGCGCGTTCATGGGCGGGCAGACCCAGGTCATCGTGAAGCGCCTCGAGCGTGAGATGGGTGTCGCCGCGCACAACATGGAGTACGAGCGCGCCGCGGTCCTCCGTGACCAGCTGGGCGCCTTGCGGAGGATCCTCGAGCGCAACGCCATCGTCCTCACCGACGGCACCGACGCGGACGTCGTGGCCGTGGCCGTCGACCAGCTCGAGGTCGCCGTCCAGGTCTTCCACGTCCGTGACGGGCGCGTCCAGGGGGAGCGGGGCTGGGTGGCGGACAGGTCCGACGAGGGGGACGAGTCGGCGCTCGTGGAGGCGTTCCTCCTGCAGCTGTACGCCGAGCAGGTCTCGGCCGACATGACTCTGGCTGAGCGGCGCCGCGCCGTACCGCCGCTCGTCCTCGTACCGGCCCTGCCGTCGGGCCCTGACCTGCTGGAGCAGCTGCTCGCGCAGGAGCGGGGAGCGAAGGTACGGATCCAGGTGCCGCAGCGCGGCGACAAGCGGGTCCTTCTCGACACGGTCACCCGGAACGCCACCGAGGCGCTCACCCGCCACAAGACCCGGCGCGCCAGCGACCTCACCACCCGCAGCCGCGCCCTGGAGGAGATCCAGGAAGCCCTCGGTCTTTCCACCGCCCCCCTGCGGATCGAGTGCTTCGACATCTCCCACCTCCAGGGCACAGAGACCGTGGCGTCGATGGTGGTGTTCGAGGACGGGCTGTCGCGGAGGTCGGAGTACAAGCGCTTCGTCGTCCGCACGGTCGCGTCGAACGACGTGGGCGCGATGACCGAGGTCCTCACCCGCCGCTTCCGGCGTCTCCTCGACGAGCGTGAGCTGCTCCGAGAGGCCGATGGCGACGCCGCGGCGGCCGCCCTGGTCGACGCGACGACCCGCGCGCCGCGAGGCTTCGCCTACGCCCCTGCTCTGCTCGTGGTCGACGGCGGCGCCCCGCAGGTGGCGGCCGCCCAGGCGGTCCTCGACGCCCTCGGCATCACCGACGTCGCCGTGTGCGGCCTCGCCAAGCGGCTCGAGGAGGTCTGGCTCCCGGGGGAGGAGTTCCCGCTGATCCTGCCCCGTACGAGCGAGGGCCTGTACCTGCTGCAGCGGATCCGCGACGAGGCCCACCGGTTCGCCATCACCCATCACCGGGGCCGGCGCAGCGTGTCCATGGTCGAGTCGCTGCTCGACGACGTCACGGGTCTCGGGGAGGTACGGCGTAAGGCCCTGATGCGGCGCTTCGGGTCCATGAAGAAGCTCCGTGCCGCGTCCGCGGAGGAGATCGCGGAGACTCCGGGCTTCGGCCCGCATCTGGCCCAAGCAGTGGTGGCCGCAGTGGCCTCGCAGCAGACGGGCGAGTCGGTGAACCTCACGACGGGCGAAATCCTCGACTGAGCCCGTGCGCTCCCGCCCCGGGGCGACGCCGCGCCACGATAATGGCCACGTGAGCGAGCAGGAGACCAGCGCGCAGCGCCTCGTCGTGATCACCGGCATGTCCGGTGCCGGGCGCCGCACCGCGGCGCACGCCATGGAGGACCACGGCTGGTACGTGGTCGACAACATCCCGCCGGTGATGCTGCCCCTGCTCGTCCGACAGCTCGCCTCGGACGGCGTCACGAAGCTCGCCGTCGTCATCGACGTCCGCAGCCGCGCCGACATGCAGCACCTCCCGCTGGTCTTCTCGGAGCTCGCCGAGAAGGGGGTGACCGCCGAGATCTGCTTCATCGAGGCAGCGGACGAGGTCATCGTCAGGCGCCAGGAGTCCTCCCGGCGCCCTGTGCCCCTCCAGGAGGACGGCCGGTTGGTCGAGGGCATCCGGCGCGAGCGACGCATGATGTCCACCCTCCGCGCCGCCGCCGACATGGTCATCGACACGTCGTCCCTCAACGTCCACCAGCTGCAGCAGCGTGTCGCCCACGCGTACGGCGGCGACGACCGCGACGAGCTGCGGGTCATCGTCGTCTCGTTCGGCTTCAAGAACGGCGTCCCCGTCGACTCGGACATGGTCTTCGACGTGCGGTTCCTGCCGAACCCCCACTGGGTCCCGGAGCTGCGGCCACAGACGGGACTGTCGGAGGCCGTCTCCTCGTACGTGCTGGGCCAGCCGGCCGCCGGACCGTTCCTCACCCACCTGCTCGCCCTGCTCGAATCCGTCCTGCCCGGGTACGTCGCCGAGGGCAAGCGCCAGGTCGAGCTCGCGATCGGCTGTACGGGCGGCAAGCACCGGTCCACGGCGATCGCGGAGGAGCTGGCCCGTCGGCTGCGCGAGCGGGGCCTGCCCGTCCAGGTGATGCACCGGGACCTCGGCCGCGAATGACTGGCCGGTTCTCCCGCCTCCCGGCGGTCGCGGCCCTCGGCGGAGGGCACGGTCTGTTCGCCACCCTGTCCGCGCTGCGCCGCCTCACCGACGACCTCACAGCCATCGTCACGGTCGCCGACGACGGAGGGTCGTCCGGCCGGCTCCGCGAGGAGTTCGACTGCCTGCCGCCCGGAGACCTGCGCATGGCGCTCGCGGCCCTGTGCGACGACGACCCCGAAGGCCGCCTCTGGGCCGACGTGCTCCAGTCGCGCTTCACCGGCGACGGCCCGCTCGGGGGGCACGCGATCGGTAACCTTCTCATCGCAGGCCTGTGGCAGCAGCTCGCCGACCCCGTCGAAGGGCTCGACATGGTCTGGCAGCTGCTGCGGGTCCACGGCAGGGTCCTGCCGATGTCGGCGGTCCCGCTGACGATCGAGGCGGACGTCGTGGGACTGCGCCCGGATGCACCCGACGAGGTCACCGTCGTCCGCGGACAGGCGCACGTCGCGAAGACGACGGGCCGGGTGGTGGGGGTACGGCTCGGTCCGGACCGGCCGCCTGCCCACCCGGCGGCGCTCGCGGCGCTCCGGGAGGCGGACTTCATCGTCCTGGGGCCGGGGTCGTGGTTCACGTCCGTGCTCGTCCACCTCCTCGTGCCCGAGCTGGCCGAGGCGATCGTGACGTCGCACGCGGAGCGCATCCTCGTGCTCAACATGGTCCCGGCCGACGAGACCGCAGGCTTCTCACCGGCCGCGCACATCGACATCCTCGCGGAGCACGCACCCGCGCTCCGGCTCGACCACGTCATCGCCGACCACCGCTTCGCCGAGCTGGACGGTCATCTCGGCACGTACGTCGAGAGCCTGGGGGCGACCCTCCACGTGGCCCATCTCGGGGTCCGCGACGGCTCCGCGCGCCACGACCCGCTGCTCCTCGCAGCGTCCCTGGCCGGTGCCATGGGTCTGTGACCCCGTCCGAGACACCGTCGCGTGTGACAAGATTGCCCAATGGCATTGACCCAGCAGGTGAAGTCCGAACTGGCGACATCTGTGACGACGAAGCCCTGCTGCCGCCGAGCCGAGGCAGCGGCCATGCTGCGGTTCGCCGGGGGCCTGCACCTGGCTGGCGGGAAGATCATCGTCGAGGCCGAGCTCGACACCGGCGCCGCCGCACGTCGGCTGCGCTCCACGATCACTGAGGTCTTCGGGCTGGAGTCCGAGCTCGTCACCGTCACGTCGTCCGGCCTGCGCCGGGGCACCCGGTACATCGTCCGCCTCATCAGGGACGGCGGTGCGCTCGCGCGCCAGACCGGGCTGGTCGACAAGCGGGGCCGTCCCGTACGTGGCCTGCCGCCCTCCGTCGTCGGCGGCGGCGTCTGCGACTCGGTCGCCACGTGGCGTGGCGCCTTCCTGGCCCACGGCTCGCTCACCGAGCCGGGCAGGTCGATGTCGATGGAGGTCACCTGCCCTGGCCAGGAGTCCGCACTCGCGCTCGTGGGCGCGGCGCGGCGCCTCGGGATCGTCGCCAAGCCCCGCGACGTGCGCGGTGTGGACAGGGTGGTGATCCGCGACGGCGACGCGATCGCGGCGATGCTCACGCGGCTCGGCGCGCACCAGACCGTGCTCGCCTGGGAGGAGCGCCGGGTGAGGCGCGAGGTGCGCGCCTCGGCGAACCGTCTCGCCAACTTCGACGACGCCAACCTGCGCCGGTCGGCCCATGCCGCGGTGGCCGCGGGGATGCGCGTGAGCCGTGCCCTGGAGATCCTCGGCGACGACGTACCGTCCCATCTGCTGACCGCCGGCACGCTCCGGCTCGACCACAAGCAGGCCTCTCTCGAGGAGCTCGGAGCCCTGCACGTACCGCCCCTGACCAAGGACGCCGTGGCCGGTCGGATCAGGCGGCTGCTGGCCATGGCGGACCGTCGTGCGACGGAGCTCGGGGTGCCCGACACGGCGGCCGTACTGCCTCCTGACTACGACGACCAGTAGCCTTCACCGACCCTCGACCCGGATGCGCGGGCCAGGCTCCGATTCGTTAGGCTGACTGCGTCCGAACGTCTGTTCCGGGTGCTGGGAGCATCCGGTGATAAGGAGTCCTGCACATGACAGTCAAGGTTGGCATCAACGGGTTCGGCCGCATCGGTCGTAACTACTACCGCGCCCTGGTCGCCGCCGGCGCGGACCTTGAGGTCGTCGCGGTCAACGACCTGACCGACAACCGCACGCTCGCCCACCTGCTCAAGTACGACTCGATCCTCGGCCGCTTCCCGGGCGAGGTGACCTACGACGAGGATGCGATCTACGTCGACGGCAAGGCGATCAAGGCCTTCGCGGAGAAGGACCCGGCCGCGCTGCCGTGGGGCGACCTCGGCGTCGACATCGTCATCGAGTCCACCGGCTTCTTCACCGACGCCACCAAGGCCAAGGCCCACCTCGAGGCGGGCGCCAAGAAGGTGCTCATCTCCGCTCCGGCGAAGAACGAGGACATCACCATCGTCATGGGCGTGAACGACGACACGTACGACCCGGCGACGATGAACATCATCTCCAACGCCTCCTGCACGACGAACTGCCTCGCCCCGATGGCCAAGGCGCTCAACGACGGCCTCGGCATCGTCAAGGGCCTCATGACCACGATCCACGCGTACACGCAGGACCAGAACCTGCAGGACGGCCCGCACAAGGACCTGCGTCGCTCGCGCGCCGCGGCCCTCAACATGGTCCCGACCACGACCGGCGCCGCCAAGGCCGTCGCGCTCGTGCTGCCGGAGCTCAAGGGCAAGCTCGACGGCTACGCCATGCGTGTGCCGGTGCCGACGGGCTCCGCGACCGACCTCACGTTCGAGGCCAGCCGTGAGACCACGGTCGAGGAGGTCAACGCGATCGTCAAGGCCGCAGCCGAGAGCGGCGCCATGAAGGGCAAGCTCGTCTACACCGAGGACCCGATCGTCTCCACGGACATCGAGACCGACCCGGCGTCCTGCGTCTTCGACGCCCAGCTCACCAAGGTGATCGGCAACCAGGTCAAGGTCGTCGGCTGGTACGACAACGAGTGGGGCTACTCGAACCGTCTCGTCGACCTCACGGTCCTCGTCGGCTCGAAGCTCTGACCACCCTCTCCTGAAAGGAAGGCCCACACGTGAGGTCAGTACCCGACCTTGGCGCGCTCGCCGGCAAGCGCGTCCTGATTCGCTGTGATTTCAATGTCCCGCTCGACGGCGACGTCATCACCGACGACGGGCGCATCCGCGCCGCGCTGCCGACGCTCACCGGTCTGCTGCAGGCCGGCGCGAAGGTCGTGGTACTGGCCCACCTGGGCCGGCCTAAGGGCCTCCTCAACCCGAAGTACAGCCTCGCCCCAGCCGCGAAGCGGCTGGGCGAGCTGCTGGGCACGGACGTGAAGCTCGCCACGGACGTGGTGGGGGAGTCGGCCCAGGCCATGGCGGCCGGCCTCGCCGACGGCGAGATCGGGATGTGCGAGAACGTCCGCTACGAGCCGGGCGAGGAGAGCAAGGACGACGCGGAGCGCGCCGCCCTTGCCGCCAGGTACGCCGCCCTCGCCGACGTCTTCGTCTCCGACGGCTTCGGTGTCGTCCACCGCAAGCAGGCCTCCGTGTACGACGTCGCGAAGCTCCTGCCGTCCGCGGCCGGGTCGCTCGTCGCCAAGGAGGTCGAGGTCCTCCGCAAGCTCACCGAGGAGCCGGCCCGTCCGTACGTGGTCGTCCTCGGCGGCGCCAAGGTCGCCGACAAGCTCGCCGTCATCGACAACCTGCTGAAGGTCGCCGACACGCTCGTCGTGGGGGGCGGCATGAGCTACACGTTCCTCAAGGCGAAGGGCTACGAGGTCGGCAGCTCGATCCTGGACGCCGACAACGTCGAGGCCTGCAAGGGCTACCTCGCACAGGCCGAGGCCGCGGGCAAGCAGATCCTCCTGCCGGTGGACACCCGCGTCGCGGCGGAGTTCGACTTCGCCGGCCGCACGGTCTCCCAGGTCACGGTCGTCCCGTCCGACCAGATCCCCGCCGACCAGGGCGGTCTGGACATCGGCCCGGAGACCGAGAAGATCTTCGCCGACGCCATCCTGGGCGCCAAGACCGTGTTCTGGAACGGCCCGATGGGCGTCTTCGAGATCGACGCGCTCGCCGCGGGCACGAAGGCGGTCGCGGCCGCCCTCGCCGAGACGGACGCGTTCACCGTCGTAGGTGGCGGCGACTCCGCGGCTGCGGTGCGCCAGCTCGGCTTCGCCGACGACGCGTTCGGCCACATCTCGACCGGCGGCGGTGCGTCGCTGGAGTACCTCGAGGGCAAGACCCTCCCGGGTCTGTCCGTGCTGGAAGGCTGAACGATGGCGAAGCGCATCCCGCTCATGGCGGGCAACTGGAAGATGAACCTCAACCACGTCGAGGCGACCGGTCTGGTCCAGAAGCTCGCGTGGACGCTGGCGGACCACAAGTACAACCCGGCGACGACCGAGGTGGCGGTCATCGTGCCGTTCACCGACATCCGAACCGTGCAGACGCTCATCGAGGCGGAGAAGTACCCCATCGCGTGGGGCGCACAGGACGTGTCCGTCCACGCCTCCGGCGCGTACACCGGTGAGATCTCCGCGGAGATGCTCGCGAAGCTCGGCTGCACGTACGTGGTCGTCGGCCACTCGGAGCGCCGCGAGTACCACGGCGAGACCGACGAGGTCGTCAACGCCAAGGCGAAGGCCGTCATCGCCGCGGGCATGACGCCGATCATCTGCTGCGGCGAGGTGCTCGAGATCCGCAAGGAGGGGCGCCACGTGGAGCACGTCCTCGGCCAGGTCACGGCCTGCCTCGAGGGGCTCACCGCGGAGCAGGTCGGCGCGCTCGTCATCGCGTACGAGCCGGTCTGGGCCATCGGCACGGGCGAGGTCGCCACGCCGGCGGACGCGCAGGAGGTTTGCGGCGCGATCCGCGGGAAGGTGTCCGAGCTGGTCGGTGCCGCCGCGGCGGAGGCCGTACGGATCCAGTACGGCGGCTCGGTGAAGTCGACCAACGTCGTCGACATCATGGCTCAGCCCGATGTGGACGGGGCCCTCGTCGGCGGCGCGAGCCTCGACGCCGAGGAGTTCTCCAAGATCGTCCTCTTCCAGGGCTGACCTCAAACGACTCGACGGCGCCGGTTCTTCGTGCAAGGCACGTCTGGGTTAGGATGAGCCCGTGAGTCTGCTCGTCCCCCTGAT
>JAJZQV010000126.1 GCA_021803025.1 Actinomycetes bacterium
CTGCCGTGCACCGCGAGCCCGGCTGCCTGCTCTACGCCATTCACGACGCGCCTGACGGCACCATCGTGATGATCGAGAAGTGGGAGAGCGTCGCCCTCCTCGACCAGCACGGGAAGGGCGAGGCCGTGGCGGCGCTCAACGCGTCGCTCAAGGGCCTCGTCGCTTCGCCCACAGAGGTGACGCGTCTCGTCCCCGTGCCGGTCGGTGAGGAGTCCAAGGGCGCCCTTTGAGGTCCGAGACTTCTGTCACCACCTCACCGTTGACGCCGAGGACGGCGTGACACAGGCTGTGCCCACACAGTGAGTGAGGAGCGCGGCATGGGTGAGGTCGAAGGGATCCGTACGTTCCAGGCTCCCGCGGACGCATACGACGCGTTCATGGGCCGCTACTCCCGCCGGCTCGCACCGATCTTCGCCGACTTCTGCGGCCTGCAGCGCGGACAGAGCCTGCTCGACGTGGGCTGCGGACCCGGCGCGTTCACCGGCGTCGCGATCGAGAGGCTCGGGATCGACGCGGTCTCCGCCGCCGACCCCGCCCCGCAGTTCGTCGCGGCGATACGGGCCAGGTACCCGGGTCTGGAGATCGTCCAGGGACCGGCGGAGGCCCTTCCGTACGGGGACGACCGTTTCGACGTCGGCGTCGCGCAGCTCGTCTTCCACTTCCTGTCGGACCCCCTGCAGGGGGTGAGGGAGATGGGCCGTGTCGTCCGCCCCGGCGGCACGGTGGCCGCCGCCGTCTGGGACTTCTCCCACGGCATGGAGATGCTCCGGGCGTTCTGGGAGTCAGCTCTCTCGCTGTGGCCGGATGCTCCCGACGAGGCGCGCACGATGCGCTTCGGTCGGGAGGGCGAGCTGCTCGACCTTCTGGGTTCCGCCGGACTCACCGACGTCGTCGAGACCACGCTGACCGTGAGCTCCGAGTACGAGAGCTTCGACGAGCTCTGGTCGAGCATCCTCACCGGAGTCGGACCTGCCGGGGCGTACCTCGTCGCGAAGCCGCCGGAGGACCGGGCGACACTCCGTGAGGTGATGTACGAGCGGGTCGGACGGCCGTCGGAGCCGTTCACGCTCACTGCTGTCGCGCGGGCCGCTCGCGGTACGGCTCCCGCGTGACGCTCCCTCGTCACGCTGGGCGGTGATACTGGGGCAATGGCAGACCCCGAGATTTTCGACGTGATCGTCATCGGAGCGGGTCCCGTGGGCGAGAACGTCGCCCAGTACGCGACCCAGGGCACGTCTCTGACCGGCGCCCTCATCGAGCGTGAGCTCGTCGGCGGCGAGTGCTCCTACTACGCGTGCATCCCGAGCAAGACGCTGCTCCGGCCGGTGGAGATCGCGGCGACCGCGGCGCACCTGCCCGGGCTCAGCGGCACGACGCTCGACCGTCGTGCGCTGCTCGCCCGTCGTGACGAATGGGTGTCGAGCTACGACGACTCGGGCCAGGTCGACTGGGCCGACGGTGTCGGCCTCACGGTACTGAGGGGGAGCGGGCGACTCGCCGGTGAGCGGCTGGTCGAGCTCGCGACCCCTGACGGCACCCGGGTGCTCAAGGCGCGACACGCCGTCGTCATCGCGACGGGCAGCGAGCCGAACGTTCCCAGCGTGTACGACGGCTGCCTGCCCTGGGGCTCGCGCGACGCCACCGGCGTGGACGAGGTACCGGCACGGCTCGTCATCGTGGGCGGGGGAGTCGTCGCGTGCGAGGCCGCCGTGTGGATGAGCGCGCTGGGGTCGTCGGTGACCCTTCTCAGCCGGGGCGAGCGCCTGCTCAACCGGGTCGAGCCCTTCGCGAGCGAGCTCGTGCTGGGGGCACTGAGGAAAGCGGGTGTCGACGTACGGCTCGGCGTCGAGGTGACGGAGTGCCGCCGCGAGGACCCGCAGGCCACCGGGCTCGGGCGGGTGCACGGCGGCCCGGTCGTCCTCGAGACGTCCCAGGGCCCCCTGACTGCCGACGAGGTCCTCGTGGCGGTGGGGCGCCGGCCGCGGCTCGACCACGTGGGCCTCGCGTCCGTGGGGCTGGACCAGAAGAAGGCCCTGGCCGGGGACGTCCCGCCGTGGCTGGTCCTCGTGGGCGACGCGAGCGGCGAGGCACCCTTGACGCACTGGGGCAAGTACCGGGCAAGGGTTCTCGGCGAGCGGATCGCGGCGAATGCGGCCGGAGGAAGGCAGCAGCCCGTCCCCGACGTCGTACCGGTTCCTCAGGTGATCTTCACCGACCCGCAGGTCGCGTCCGTGGGCCTCACGGAGAGGGATGCGAGGAAGGCGGGCGTCGACGTGGTCGTCACGCATGTGCCGTGGACAGCCGCGTCGGGAGCGGCGCTTCTCCGCGACGACGTCGAGGGCGGCGCACAGCTTGTCGTCGACCGGTCGACGCGGCTCGTCGTGGGTGCGACGTTCGTCGGCCCGGAGGCCGGCGAGCTCCTGCACGCGGCCACCATCGCGATCACGGGGAAGGTCCCGGTCGAGGTCCTGCGCCACGCGGTCCCGAGCTACCCGACCGCCGGCGAGCTGTGGCTGCGCCTCATCGAGCAGCTGCCCGGCGAGATCCTGCGACCGGCTGTCTGATCCCCGACCGCGGGCCGAGGCGATTCGCGTACCAGACGACGACGAGCGGCGTAGCGTTGGCTCCAGAGGTGAGCGCTCATGAACGGTTCGAGCGACGCGAAGGGCCGGCGAGACGCAACGATCGCCTGGCTGTGCCTGATCGGCTTCATCCTGTCCTTCCCTGCAGCCTTCGGAGTGGGGGAAGGGCTCGCATCGCTGTTCGGCTACGAAGTGGGGACGAGCGTGTTGCCGCCCGTCTGGGTGATCGTCGCCAGTACGGTGCCGGCGCTGGTGGTCTTCGCCCTGCCCGGCGTCGCCGCCTGGATCTTCGGGCGTCGTGCGCTGCGCGAAGGCCAGCGGAACGGCATGGTCCCGGCCTGGATCGGCGTGACGATCGCGGGCTTGTTCACTCTGACGAACGTCGTGGCGGTGTTCGTACCGGGCATATGACGCCGGCCTGGACGGCGCACGACGCGCGCTGATGCTGCGCGCGCCTGTCGCCTTGACCTCCCCGGTCGTACAGTCGCTGCCGGCGCGGAGGAGCGGCGATGAGCGGCGTGAGCCTGGTGCTGACACTCGTGAGCGGGGTCGCGTGGACCCTCGTGTACGTGGACGCGGTACGTCTCGGGCTCATGCAGCGGACGTACGCCATGCCGCTCGCCGCCTTCGGGCTGAACATCGCCTGGGAGGTCCTCTACACCGCGCTCGGGTTCGCGGGCGGGTCCCCGGACGTCCAGACGTGGGTGAACCTCGTGTGGGCGTGCGGGGACATCGCGATCCTGTACACGGTGGTCCGGTACGGGCCCAGGGAGTTCCCGTACGTCCCCCGCACGGTCTTCTACCTCTTCGTGGGTCTGGTCGTCGTGGCCTCTGCCCTCGTCGAGGTCATGTTCCGCCTGGAGTTCGGCCCGTCAGGAGGCCCCAGCTACTCGGCCTTCCTCCAGAACCTGCTCATGTCGGGGCTGTTCATCGGCATGTACGTGGCGCGCGGGTCGCGCCGCGGCCAGAGCCTGCTCATCGCGGTCTCCAAGTGGCTCGGCACGCTGGCGCCGACTGTCCTGTTCGGCGTCGTCACCTACCGGCCCTTCATCCTCGTCATCGGGCTGCTGTGCTCGGTCTTCGACCTCGTCTACATCGGGCTGCTGTGGCGTGACCGGAGTGCCGGGCCGCTTCGGCGGTCCGAGCCGTCTCCCACTCCAGGTGCGGCCGCGGCCTCGATGGTGTCCGGTACCGGCCGCGAAGGATCGGAGTCTCGCCACCTCTCGCGGCCCGATCCGTACGCCTCTCTGCCGTCTCATCCCCGGTCGGGAGCCATGCCCCCGGTGCACGCCCTCAACGCGCCCGCCGGGAGGGCCTCTTCTGACGTGTCACGCCAGTACCTCCCACCTCGGCGGTACACCGCCTACGGTCGGTCACGTGGAGAACCGGGCAGAGGTCAGGGAGTTCCTCGTCAGCCGGCGGGCGAGGGTCACGCCGGAGCGGGCGGGCCTGCTCGGCGGTGCGGACCGGCGGGTGCCGGGCCTGCGCCGGTCGGAGGTCGCGATGCTCGCGGGGGTGAGCGTCGAGTACTACACCAGGCTGGAGCGCGGGAACCTCACGGGCGCCTCGGACAGCGTGCTCGAGGGTGTCGCGCGGGCGCTGCACATGGACGAGGCAGAACGCGGACACCTGTTCGACCTCGCACGGGCAGCCAGCGGATCCTCGATCGTACGGCGTCGCCCTCGCCGGGCCGCCTCGATCCGTCCGGGACTCCAGGCCGCGCTCGACGCGATCAGCTGTCCTGCGATGGTGCGCAACGACCGGATGGACATTCTCGGTACGAACCTGCTGGGTCGCGCCGTCTTCGACGAGGTGTACGAGATGGGAGACGCCGTCCCCAACCTGGCTCGGTTCGCGTTCCTGAGCGACGCGGCGCGGTCCTTCTATCCCGAGTGGGACAAGGCGACGGACATCACGGTGGCCATCCTGCGCAGCGAGGCGGGCAGGTTCCCGCGCGACAAGGATCTCCACGACCTCGTGGGCGAGCTGTCGACCCGCAGTGAGGAGTTCCGGACCACATGGGGAGCCCACAACGTGCGACGTCACGGGACAGGCGTCAAGAACTACCGCCACCACGTGGTGGGGGACCTCTCCTTCAGCTTCGAGGGCCTCGAGGTCACCGAGGACCCCGGGCTTCAGCTCCTCATCTACACGACCGAGCCCGGCTCGTCGTCCGAGGACGGGATCCGGCTCCTCGGGAGCTGGGCGGCCGACCAGCCGTGGGCGGAACGGTACGGGCTGCCGTCCGCCGTGCGTGACCGCTCGGAGCCGAGAAGGTGAGGGTGGTCCGGCCGGTGGCCCCGCACGACGCCGACAGTCGCAGCCCGCACCTGCGCGTCGCGTTCGGGGCGGCGATGCTGG
Source organism: Actinomycetes bacterium (assembly GCA_021803025.1). Lineage (GTDB taxonomy): Bacteria > Actinomycetota > Actinomycetes > Propionibacteriales > Propionibacteriaceae > Fen-668. The sequence goes on from JAJZQV010000126.1 coordinate 4,944, forward strand.
GCCTGGTCGCGACGTTCGTCGCGACCGCGTCGCCGATCCCCCTGTACAACACCTACCGCGCGGAGCAGGGCTTCACGAACGCCGACATCTCCCTCACGGTGGTCGGCTACTTCGCCGGCACGATCGTCTCCCTCCTCGTCCTCAGCCGCCTGTCCAACCACCTCGGGCGCCGGCCCACGGCGATCGTCACGATGCTCGTGCTGGCCGCCGGCGCCGCAGTCCTCCTCGACGTACGCAGCATCGCCGTCCTCGTCATCGGCCGGATGCTCATGGGCGTCGGCGCGGGGCTGGCGAGCAGCTGCCTGACGGCGTACATCGTCGACGCCGCCCCCGCCACGCCGCACTGGATCGGGGCCGTGGCATCCAGCCAGGCCCCGAACCTCGGCCTCACGCTCGGCGCGATCGGCTCCGGGGCCCTCGTCCAGTACGGTCCGTGGCCGCGGACGCTCGTGTACGTGCTCGTCATCGTGCTTCTGCTGGCCTCAGCCGTGGTCCTGGCTCTCGGTGCCGAGACCGTACGACGCGCTCCGGGGGTCGTACGGTCGCTGCGGCCCCGGGTCCACCTGCCCGCTCGTACCTGGCACCTCCTGCCCGCCGCGGCGGCGATCATGTTCAGCACGTGGGCGACGGGCGCCTTCTACCAGGCGTTCGTCCCGGCCCTCGTCATCGACCAGCTCCACACCCGCAGCTCGCTCGTCATGGGCCTGGTGTTCTCCGCCTTCATCGCCCCGAACGTGCTCGGCGCCCCCGTCGGCGGCAGGTTCTCCCCGGCGACCGGCGAGCGGGTCGGCATGGCCGTGTTCCTCCTCGGCATGGCGGGCATCGTGACCGGACTGGCCATCGGAAGCCTTCTGGTGTTCGTCCTCGCGAGCGTGGTCGCCGGGGCGGGACAGGGAATCGCCGTGAGCGCGATGGTCCGCGGCATCCTCCACGGGAGCGCCGTCGAGGACCGCGGGGCGATCTTCGGTGGGGTCTACCTGCTGAGCTACCTGGGCGCGGCGATCCCCAGCTTCATCTCGGGGCAGCTGTCGCGCACGTTCACCACGTTCGAGCTGGCGTGCGGCTACGGGGTGCTGGCGCTCGTCGCGACAGTGCTCGTGGCGGTGCTCGCCCGGAACCCCCTGCGGCTGACGGGGCCATAAGGGCGCTCAGCTGCCGGTACCGGCCGGCCAGCCGCCCGTACGGATCGTGCCGGCTTCCACGAGCCGTGCGATCTCGTGCGCCACCTCGCCGATCGCGCGAGCGCCTCGATGTCGGGCAGAGATCCCCGGGTGGTCTCGAACGAATGCCACATGTCGGTCGCGGCGGCGACGTCGATGGCCGCTCCGCGCGCGGACCCGGGCGAGCGTCACGAGGGGCGGGAACAGCAGCGCGTAGTGGAAGGCGGCGCCGCACTCCGCGGCGAACAGGGCCGCGTACGGGGGCCACAGCACCCCGTCGTACACCACCGTGTAGCCCTCGGCGAGCCGTCCGCACGCCGCGGCGCCCCTGGCACAGCGGCCGACGAGACGTCCGGGGCGGCCGGACAACCGCCCGTACCATCGGCGCATGGTCCCGAGCCCGCACGTGCTGTGGCAGTTCGCCGTGGTGGTCGCGCTGCTCACGATCACGCCCGGTGTCGACACCGCGCTCGTGCTGAGGTCGGCGGCCGTCGCCGGCCGGGCGCGCGCGTGGGGCGCGGTCGTCGGCATCGGCTGCGGTGTCCTCGCGTGGGGAGCGTTGACCGCGGTGGGCGTGAGCGCGCTGCTGGTGGCCTCACAGGTGGCCTACACGGTGGTACGGCTCGCGGGCGCGGCCTACCTCGTCTACCTCGGCCTGCGGCTCCTGTGGTCGGCATTCCGCGGTCATGCCGGCACGCTGGCCGTCTTCACCGGGGTCACCGACACCTTCGGCGCCGGCTGGCGCCAGGGACTGGCGACGAACCTGCTCAACCCCAAGGTCGGCGCCTTCTACCTCGCGATCCTTCCCCAGTTCATCCCGGCCGACGCCCCGCACCTCACGTGGGGTCTCTCGCTGGCTGCCGTCCACGTCGCGGAGGGCACGGTCTGGCTCGGGGCGGGCCTGCTCCTCGCACGGTCGTTGCGGGTCTGGCTGGAGCGTCCCCGGGTCGTCCGGGGGATAGACGCGGTGGTGGGTACGGTCATCGCCGGGTTCGGCCTGCGGCTCGCCCTCGACTGACGGGAGCCGCCCCGGAGCTCGACGCGCCCGGTGTCACCAGCGAACCGGGAGGTCGGACGGGTCGATGTCGGCGAGCTCCGCGCCCAGGTCGACGAGGAGCTCGACCGTACGGCGCGCCGCCTGGTTGGTGCGGAGCGAGTCCTTCATGAGCGCCACGATGCGGCGTTGGGGCGTGGGGTTGATGAGCCGTACGTAGCGCACGTCGAAGCCCGACCACGACGCGACGAGCGCCGGTACGAGGGCGAGCCCGATGCCCGCCGCGACGAAGGCGAGGCCCGTCACGTGGTCTTCGGCCCGGGCCACGTGGCGGGGCGTGATGCCGGCGGAGGAGCAGGCGTGCTTGATGATCTCGGTCGAGATGTCGTCGCGGAAGTCGTACTCCACCCAGTCGTATCCGCCGAGGTCCACGAGCGGGATGACGTCCCGGTCGGCGAGCTCGTGGTCCGGGGGCAGGGCGACCAGGTAGTCGTCCGAGCCGATGAGCGTCCGCCGGTAGCCCGGGGGAGTCCGCGCCGTGTCGGTGTCGAACTCGCTGCGGACCTCGAGGTCCACCGTGCCGTCCGCACCCTCGGGCATGTCGAGGATCGTCAGCTCGAGAGTGAGGCCCGGGAACTCCTGCCGCAGGGTTCGGGCGACGCTCGGCATCCAGGCGTAGGCCGCCGACGCGAACGACCCGATCGTGAGGCTGGCCACGGAACCCTCGCGCAGGTCACGGACGGTGGCGGTGAGGTGCGCCATCGCGGCGAGGGCGTCTGCGCTTGCCGTAGCGAGTGCGACGGCCGCCGGGGTGGGGACGATGCCGCGCCCGACGCGTTCCACGAGGGTGAAGCCGACCTCCTTCTCAAGGGTGTGGAGGTGCTGGCTCACAGTGGACGGGCGGTACCCGAGACGGCGTCCCGTCTCGCTCACGGAGCCGCTCGCCACGACGGCCCTGAGGATGCGCAGACGGTTGAGATCGAGCATGTCGCCATCGTACGGCATTACCGAATGAATGTTCGGTAACTGTTGCTTGTGGCGAATCCTTTCAGAGAGGCACGATGCTGTCATGTTCGGGCCTCGTATCGTCGATCGCGACCGTCAGCGTCTCATGGCTGACCTCGACTTCCTCCGCATGGACGAGCCTCCTCGTCCCCC
>JAJZQV010000127.1 GCA_021803025.1 Actinomycetes bacterium
GCGTCGGCGACTTCCTCGGCGCCTCGGCCGAGGGCGAGCGGGTCGTCACGCACGCGTTCGCGTGCCCGCACCCCGGCTACGTGGGCTGGCACTGGGCCGTCACGCTCGTACGGGCGGCGCGGGCCAAGGTCCCCACTGTCAACGAGGTCGTCCTGCTGCCGAGCGACGCGGCCCTTCTCGCGCAGCCGTGGGTGCCGTGGGCCGAGCGCATCGCCCCCGGCGACCTCGCGCCGGGCATGCTGCTCCCCCTCGGCGACAATGACCCCCGGGTCGTACCCGGCTACACCGGCGGTACGGACACCGACGAGGACTCCGTCGCGACTCGCGCCGTGGTCCACGAGCTCGGCCTTGGCCGGGAGCGACTCCTCAGCGACGTGGGACGCACAGCCGCCGCAGAGCGCTGGTACGAGGGTGACCACGGCCCGGACGCCCCCTCCTCGCGGCTGGCGCCGGCACCGTGCGGGAGCTGTGCCTTCTTCGTGCGTCTCCGTGGGCCGCTCGGTGCCGCCTTCGGCGCCTGCGCGAACGAGAAGTCCCCGTCGGACGGGTATGTCGTCAGCATCGAGCACGGCTGCGGCGCGCACTCCGACGTCATCGCCGAGGCGGCGCCCCCGCTTCCCGAGGCGCTGTGGGACACCCTCAGCGACGACGCGTCACTGTTCGACTGAGGCGGGCTCGTCCGGTGACCCCTCGAGGGGGGCCAGCCGGCGCCGCTTGCGGTACCTCGCGTACGCGCTGAAGAGCAGGCCCGCGCCGATCGCCGTGAGCGCCACCCACAGCCACCACTCCTGACCGCGCGCCGACAGCCAGTCGAGCTGCCACCACAGGATCAGCGAGGCGACGGCGGAGATCCCGGTGCCGACGTACGCGGCGACGATCCCGTCCTCGTCCACCGGGTCGACCGGCGCCTGGACCAGCGCATGGTGACGTCTGTTCTCCACGTGTCCACTCTACGGACAATAGGCACCCCAGGTCAGGGACCCCTCCGGGCTTTCCCTAGGCTGCGCGCCATGGTGCAGAACTCCCCGAAGGCAGCGACCGTGCCTGCCGCCCTCCCGCCCAAGCGGGGCTCCCTTGACCGCTACTTCGCCATCAGCAGACGAGGCTCCACGATCGGCGCGGAGATCCGCGGCGGCGTGGTCACCTTCGTGACGATGGCGTACATCATCGCGCTCAACCCGCTCATCATCGGGACGGTGCCGGACATCAACGGCAACCTCGTCTCCGGCCTGCCGTTCAAGGTCGACGGGGTCGTCTCCGGTGCGAACATCGGGGCGACCATCGGGATGGTCGCCGCGGCGACCGCCCTTGTCGGCGCGGTCATGACGATCCTCATGGGCGTGTATGCGCGGTTCCCGATCGGCCTCGCCACCGGACTCGGCATCAACGCGCTCCTCGCGGCGAGTCTGGTCCTCAAGATGACGTGGGCCCAGGCCATGGGTCTCGTGGTCTGGGAGGGCATCCTCATCACGATCCTCGTGCTCACCGGCTTCCGGAAGGCCGTCTTCAAGGCCGTCCCGCACTCCCTGCGCATCGCGATCAGCGTGGGCATCGGCCTGTTCATCGCGCTCATCGGGCTCAAGGATTCCGGCTTCGTACGATCCGGAACCGGCACCCCGGTCACGCTGGGTATCAACGGCAACCTCTTCGGCTGGCCGACCCTCGTGTTCTGCATCGGCCTCGTCGTGCTCATCATCCTGTACGTGCGCAAGGTGAAGGGGGCCATGCTCATCTCTGTTGTCGGCATGACGATCGTCGCGGTCATCGTCGAGGCGCTCGTCCACAACGGACCCTACAACGACGGCGTGAGCATCCACCCCACCGGCTGGCAGCTCAACGTGCCGGCGATCACGGGCAGCCTCTGGGACCTCCCGAACCTGCACCTGCTGTTCCGGGTCGACATGTTCGGCGCGTTCAAGGGCGGGCCGACCGTCGTCCTCAGCGTGTTGCTGACGATCTTCGCGCTCCTGCTGAGCGACTTCTTCGACACGATGGGCACGATCTTCGCGATCGGCAGCGAGGGCAACCTGCTCGACAAGAGCGGGAACCCGCCGTACATGCAGCAGATCCTCATCGTCGACTCGCTCGCCGCGGTCGCGGGCGGTCTCGGCTCGGTGTCGTCGAACACCAGCTACATCGAGTCGGCCTCGGGCGTCGGCGAAGGCGCCCGTACCGGTCTCGCGTCTGTGGTCACCGGCATCGGGTTCCTCGTGGCGCTGCTCCTCGCGCCGCTGGTCAACCTGGTCCCCTCCGAGGCGGCTGCTCCGGTCCTCGTGCTCGTCGGCTTCCTCATGATGCAGCAGGTCGCCGAGCTCGACTGGCGCGACCTCGAGGAATCGATCCCGGCGTACGCGACGATGGTGCTCATGCCGTTCACGTACTCGATCACGAACGGCATCGGCGCGGGCTTCGTCCTCTACGCGGTCATCAAGCTGGTCCGCGGCAAGGCCAAGGAGGTCCACCCGCTCATGTGGGTGATCGCGGCGCTGTTCTTCCTGTACTTCGCGCAGGGCGTCATCCTGCACTGGATGGGTCTGAGCTGACCGTTCAGGCGGACGCCACAGCGAAGACGTCGGGGGCCGGGCGACCGGCCCCTTCGGCGTCTTCGGCCCAGCCGCTCAGCAGGGCGAGCCAGTCCCCCACCTGGCGGACGAGCTCGACAGAGCCTTCAAGTGCGTCGACGCTCGATCGCCAGGCCTCACCCATCTCGACCGCGACCGCGTACCGCTGGTAGCCGACCTCGCTGCCCGGGACCGGGCGCAGGGGGAGGGCAGCGTCGCGTGCCCACAAGGTGCGGAGCGCGAGGTGCGACGAGACGCCGGCGCGGGCGAGGTCGAAGTCGAGCACCTCGCGGGTCGCGTGGTCCACATCGAGTCGCAGGGTCCCCATGGCGAGGCGGTCGAGCCAGTGCGTGACGATCTCCCAGCTGGGGGCGAGCCTCTCGGGCGGTACGAAGTGGCCGTGGAGCAGGCTGTCGACGTCGGCCGGCATGGGGGAGTCCGCAGCGAGTACGGGGGCCCCCGGGTCACGCTTGAGGAACGGGAGGAAGTGGCTCGGCCTGTACGGGCTGAGCACGTGGAACGGCACGTCAGCGCGAAGGGAGGCGGCCGTCTCGGCCGTCGGGTGGAAGAGGGAGCGCACGTCCGAGATGCTCACCGCCCAGAGCCGTACCCCGCTCGCGGTGACCTGTCGACCGCCCTGGATCTGGGCCACGGCCCTAACGTAACCCCGGCGCGCTCAGGTCGTCAGGCGTTCGCGCTCACAGTCCTTCGCGGGCGGCTCGTAGGGTGAAGGGGTGACACCTCGGACCCGGCGCATCATCGTGAGCTCGGTGCTCGCGGGCCTCGTCGTGGTGGTCCTCCTGACGGCGTTGCTCCACTGACGGCATAGGCTGCCCCCGTGCCTGCCCTCCGCCGCGCTGCAGTTCTTGTGAGCGCGCTGCTCCTGCTCTGGGTTCTCGGCGTCCCCGCAGCGGTCGCCGACGCCTCCGGCTTCACCGTGACCGACGACCGGGTCACCTCCCTCGTGGGACTGGCCACCGACCATGACCATTCCCTGTACTGGACGGCCAACTCCACCCCCGACACGAAGACGTCCGTCATGACGCTCGACCCGGGCGGCCGCGTGCGCGCCGTGCTGACATACCCGCAGTCGACGACCGGCGTCCTTGCCATCGGCTACGAGGCGAACACGGTGTACGTGCTGGACAAGAGCCCGAAAGCGAACGTGCTGCGCCTCTCGTACATCACGCTGCCCGGCCTCGTGGTGAGCGGCTCGCTGCCGTACCACTTCTACGAGCTCGTCCTCCCGGAGACGGGGCAGACGATCGCCGCCCTCGTCGTGGCGCCGCAGAAGCAGTTCGCGGTCGTCTCGGCCCAGGGACGGGTGTACAAGGCGCCAGCCAAGCCCAGCCTCGCGGGGACGAACCGGCTCACGAAGGTCTCCAGCGGGGTGACGAGCGTGACCGGCGGCTACTACGACACGGTGCAGAAGGCCGTGGTGCTGCGTACGCCGGACGGGATCGTCACCGCCGACCCGACGACGTTCGCCACTCGCGCCACTCTGCCTGTCGCCGGAGCCGCGGACGGCCGGGGGATCGCCCCGGCGCTCGACAAGCAGTCGTACCTGCTGGGCCAGGGGAGCGGGACGACCGTTCTCGCGGTGTCGCTGTCGGGCGCGTCGCCGTCGGCCAGCGGTACGAACCCCTCGAGCGCCTCGTCCAGCCCGTCGTCGAGCCCGACCGACGCGGTCGCCGGTACGCCCGCGGCCACCGGGCCGACCAGCCAGCTGTACGGCAACGCGACGCGCCTGGCCCTCGGCGGCGCGCTCGTGCTGGCGCTCCTCGCCGGGCTCATCGTGGTGGCGCGGCGGTAGGGAGGCTGCAGTCGTCTGCGCCGCCAGGCCCGCGGGCGGCAGGCCCCTGCGCCGCCAGGTCCGCGTCCGGCCCCTGTCGTCGCCCGGGTAGCTACGCCTCGTCCTGACCCTCGACCGTGATGACGACCGACAGGATCCGTACCGCCAGGTCGGTCAGCGCCTCGCGCGAAGTGTCGCGGAGCTCGAGCCGGGGCAGCGGGACCGCCGCGGCGAGCGCTGACGTCCTGCGACATCGGCTGTCCGCGAGGACAGCCTTCAGCGCCGCCGGGTTCCCCGCGGCGACGACCCCATCCAGCGAGCCCGCGAGCGGCTCGATGATCTCCGCGACGTCCCGGGCGGTCTTCTCGTACGCGGCCTTCGCCTGGTTCTCCCGGCGTCGCGCGAAGCGCTGCTGCGACCAGCCGCCCGCCGCGGTCCGTGACTGCACGTAGTGGCCGCGCCGCCTCGAGCTGGCAACCGCGGCGCCGTCCCAGACGCCGACTGCGTGCCCGTCCGCCCGTACGGCCAGCAGTCCCAGCCGACGTGACACCCGTGCCGCCGCGAGGAGGTCGGCCAGCGGGTCGTCGCCGAGGACGAGACCGGGCCAGTGCAGTCTCATCGTCGCCACGGCCCCGTCCGTACCGGCCAGCCTCACCTCGTCCGTCCCCGTGACCGGACCGGCGCCGTGACGGGTACGGAAGGTGGCGACCCAGCGCTCGAGGCGGTCGGCTGGTACGGACACGATGCGGGTCACGGGACCACCCTGTCCGAGGAGGCGTCCGGGGACAACTGGAACCCCGCTCGGCAGGCAGGCCTCGCCCACTAGGCTTCGGTCAGGAGGTGACCGGATGAGCCAGCTGATCGACACGACGGAGATGTACCTCCGTACGATCTACGAGCTGCTCGAGGAGGGCATCAGCCCTCGACGGGCCAGGATCGTCGAACGGCTGCACCAGACCGGTCCCACGGTCTCGCAGACTGTCGCGCGCATGGAGCGCGACGGGCTCCTTACCGTCGATGACGAGCGTCTCATCCAGCTCAGTACCGAGGGTCACGCCCAGGCCGTCGAGGTGATGCGCAAGCATCGGCTCGTCGAACGCCTGTTGCTGGACGTGATCGGCCTCGACATCGCCCTGGTCCACGACGAGGCCTGCCGCTGGGAGCACGTCGTGTCCCCCGCCGTCGAGGCGCGCCTCGTCACGCTGCTCGGCGACCCGCGGACGTCTCCCTACGGCAACCCGATCCCCGAGACAGGCGACATGGGGGCATCGGCCCTCCACGCGTTCCGTGACGGCAACCAGCCCCTCACCGAGGTGGCCACGGATGACGGCGTCACGGTGAGGGTCGAGCGGATCGGTGAGCACCTGCAGCAGGAGCCGGAGCTCCGCGAGGTGCTCGGGCTCGGGGTCGGGCCGGGTGTTGAGCTGACTGCGACCTCCACGCCTCGAGGCGTGGAGGTCTCCACGAGCACCGGACGTGCGGTGCTCCCCGACACTGTGGCCGAGCACCTGTTCGTCCGCGTCTGACGTGGACGAGTCGCTCGCCTCGCTTCTGCGCGGGCACTGGTACGACGCGGTCGTCGCCGTGCTGCACGACCGTGACGGCGACGACCCCCGTCTCCAGCACGCCGAGCGCCTGGCGCTGGCCGCGAAGCGCATCCTCGACCTCGACGCGGAGGACTTCGGCCAGATCGCCTCCGAGTTCTCCTCCGCGTGGGCCCGCTCGCTCGTGGAGGCCTCGTTCCCCGTCGAGCCCCGTGACCCGCGACGTGGGGCGCTGTCGTCGCTGGTGGGGCTGTACGAGCTCATGCTGGAGGTCCTCGAGCTGCGGGCGAGGCGGCTCGAGCCGCTGCAGGTGGTCGTCACGGCGCACCTCATCGGCGAGTACCTTCCCCAGCTGGCGTGGGAGACGCGCCTCGGCCACGGCGGCGACCCGCTCCTCATGCGCCAGTCCGTCGGCGAGAGGTGGGGAACCGCCAGCACCGAGTGCGTCCACTCCTCGTCCGCCCGCGCCACGGCGCGCCGGTCCCTGAACGCCTGTGACGGGGACGTGGTCGGCTACACCGCCTACCTCGACAAGTTCCACTCCCGCCTGGGCAACGCCCTCGCCGTCTGCTCGATGAACCATGAGACGGTCGACGCCGGCGAGCGTCCCGACGTCGGCACCACCTGCCCCACGCCGTGCGGCTGGGCCGTGCAGGGGACGCTCGAGGAGCGCCGCGATCTCGACGCGCGCGTGCGGCTGGCGCTCATCTACCAGGACTCGGCGATCGTCGCGCTGCGCCACCACGCCCCCGTGGGCCACTTCTTCGGCGTTCCGTCGACGGCCGAGATCTCCGAGGCGTGGCTGGCCTCGTGGGAGCGGCTCAACGCGCCCTGGCCGGACGGGTCGAACCCGCTGCACGCAGGCCTCCCGTACACCGCGGGCGACCCCGCGGAGGCTCTTCCGGGGATGAGCCGGCTGGTGTCGGCCGTAGCCGGGCGTCAGGTGGGGGCCGGACGCATCATCCGTACGATCGGCGACGAGATCTCGGCAGGGATCGACGCGGCGTTGTCAGCTGGGACAGGATGAAGGTGTGGCACGGCGATTCGGGATCGACTGGGACTCGTACCTCGAGGGCTTCCACACGGAGCGCCCGGGAGCGATGGAGCAGGTCCTCAGCCGGGCGGTGAACGGCCACCACACCCCGTACCGCTGGCTGGCCCGCGCCGTCTCCGCCAGGGCGACGACCGTGCTCGACCTGGCGTGCGGCGCCGGAGCCATGACGAGGGAGCTGGAACGTCCCGGGCGGCTGGTGGTCGGGGTGGACATCTCCGCTGCTGAGCTGGAGCTGGCCCAGCGGCGCAACGCCGGCCCCTGGATCCGGGGTGACGCGCTCCGGCTGCCGTTCGCCGACCAGAGCCTCGACGCCGTCGTATCGAGCATGGGCATGGTCGTCATCCACCCCACCTCGGCGTTGCTCGAGGAGGTGGCCCGAGTGCTCCGGCCGGGTGGGATGCTGGCCTTCATCGCACCGACCGTACGACCGGTGTCGCCCGGCGACATCCGCGTGGGCGCGAACGTCGTGACCCGGCTGCGGTCCCTGCCGCGGTTCCCCGGGCCGCTCGAGCTCACCGACTTCGCCGCGACCCTGCGCAGCCACGGCATGAGGAAGTACGAGGACGGGCGCGAGCGCTACCGGATCACGATCCACTCGAGGGCCGACGCCGAGCTCATGATCTCCGCCCTCTACCTGCCGGCGACGAGCCAGGCCCGCCTCAACGCAGCGATCGCGTACCTCGAGCGCGAGGTACGCGACCACGGCAAGGTGGATCTCGCCGTTCCGATGCGGCGGATCCTCGCGCTCAAGTAGGCGACG
>JAJZQV010000128.1 GCA_021803025.1 Actinomycetes bacterium
GCAGGCTTGCCCGTGATCGACTCGTCCCCGTACAGGCCGAGCACGTCGTCGCGCAGCTGGAACGCCCGTCCGAGCGGCGACCCGTACCGGCCGATCCCGTCGAGGAGCTCAGACGACCCGCCGGCGAGTGCCGCGCCGAGCTGGGAGGGGCGGGTGACGGTGTACCGCGCGGACTTGTACTCGAGGACGCGGCCAGCCCTGTCGAGGGCGCTCCCCGGGTCCGTGACCGCCGCCTGGGCGACGATGTCGAGGTACTGGCCGACAGTCACCTCCGTCCGGACGAGGTCGAGGTACGGCCTCGCCCGCTCGAGCGCGTCGGCGCCGAGCCCTGAGCTCCCCCACATCTCCGCCGACCACATGAGGAGCAGGTCCCCGAGCAGGATCGCACCGGCGCGCCCGAAGACCTCGGAGTCGCCCCGCCACCCGGCACCGGAGTGCGCGTTCGCGAACATCACGTGGGACGCCGGGCCGCCACGACGTGTCGCCGAGAGGTCCATCACGTCGTCGTGGACCAGTGCGGACACGTGCAGCAGGTCGAGGCTGCCCGCGGCACGGATGAGCGCAGGCTCGTCGGGGACGTCGCCCGCCGCGGCGACGTACCCCCAGTAGCAGAACGCCGGCCGGAACCTCTTGCCGCCACTCGTGAAGTGGAGCGCGTGGTCGAGCAGGGGACGCACCTCGGGCCCGATCGCCTCGAGCCGCCTCCGCTGCCCGGTGAGGAAGTCCGACAGGGCCGCGCCGACCGCGTCACGGAAGCCGGCACCCAGGGGGTCGGCGGGATCGAAGCTCATGGTCGAAGCCTAGGACCCTGCCCGCCGCGAGAGCTGCACGAGTGCGAACGGGACGGCGATCATCAAACAACTGGCAGACCTGGCAGTGGCAGTGACCCGCAGTGAGGCTGACCTAGCCAGCGCACCTACGGGGGTCAGCGTGCCTGCCGACCTGCCGAGCAGGTAGCAGAGGAACTGGCTAAGCGGCTGGCTTCCTGACCTCTAGAACTTGATCCCCTGGCCCGTGGCCGTACTCCCCTCGGGTCAGGGGGTGTTGCTCCTCACGATTGCTGGTGGCCCCTCCTACGGGCGTGGTTAGCGAGAGTGGCGAGCACCTCGCGCTTTGTTCGATGAATCTCACCTGAGGCGAAGCGCACTTGTGTTAGCCCTTGGATGTTTGTGAACTCTTCGGTCCCGTTCTCAAGTAGCACGATGGTATTCGCTATCCCTAAAAGGCCCTGAGCCAATCCTATCTCGTGCACGACATTCTGACGGGCCATGACCCTCCCGTCCTTGAGCACGTCCACTCCGGTCATCACGACCACAGCGACTGTGGACCTAGATACCATCTGCTCCACGACGGCGAGCGTCATCTCTCCTGCTCGTGTATCAGACTCGAAAGACTCTATCTCGTATCCCGCATCCGAGATGTAGTCCCGCACCACTTCCCACTTATTGTCACCCCCATGTCCGATGAATACCCTGAACGCAGGGAGCAGTGCGCGAATCCTCTCCTGATCGACTACCGATTCCAGCAAAGTCCGGATGTCTTGGCTGAGGGTCTCGATGTTTTCGGCGGCAGCCTTGATGGTTGCTGAAGTCCCCCACTCATTAGCATCAATAGTCACAGATGTTTCGGGGTCACCGTAGGAGGGCGTTTCGAATTTGAATGCAACCCGCGCAAATTCTTTCAGCCGATCGAGAGGGAAATCTTGCCTACCAAATGTATGCACCACCCCAGACGTCTCCGTGACAGTGCATCCAGTGTTGTCGTATGTGCCACCGCTCGCGATGACGTCAACTAGTTTCCGCTCTTCGACGCCAATCCAGACCGTTTCTTCATCGCCCTTTTTCGCGTGACTCTTCCAACGCTCGTAGTACGGCAGCGAGTAGGGGCGGAGAATTTCCCCCATCTCAGTGACCACGCGAGCATCGAGCACAGCACCCTGGACATAGAACGAGAACGACGACACGGGGAAAATGTAGCGCGCAAGCCGGTCCCCAGGGGCCAGGGCTCGCCCGTGGCCTCAGCCCTAGGTGAGGGCGTCGGTGTCATGCCTTCCCTCTAGCGGGACTTTCCGGGCTCTGGGTGTCGTGGGTCGTGTTTCCCTTGTTTTGTAAGGGGTTTGGTCTGGGGGGGTTGTATTACCTAAGTGGTCTTGGTCGGGGGTCTTGGGGGTTGGGGCGGGGTTGGGGCGTAGGTGTTCAGCCCGAACAGGTCGTAGAGGCGTTGGGCGGTGGGGTTGGTTTCGGTGAGCATCCGGCGGGCCCGGGGTCGTCCGCGGTCGCCTTGGTAGAGCAGCACGGTCTCTTGGATGCCGGCGAGGGTGTCGAGGAGTTCCCGGACGCTGAGGTGCAGGTCGTGCCGGTCGGCTTCGCGGACCATCAGCCGTGCGATCATCAGGGCGAGCACGCAGTAGAAGACGTGGACCCGGATCTTCTGCTCGGTGTGGTGGAACATCGGGGAGAAGGAGACCACTTTGGGATCTTTCATCTGCCGGAAGTCGGCTTCGCAGGCTTCTTGGGAGCGGTAGTCGGTCACGATGACGGCCCGGGACGGCTTGGTCTTGTCGGTGAACAGCACCCGCTTGCCGAACAGTTCGTCTTCCAGGGCTCGCCGGGCAGTCGGGTCGGTGCGCCAGGTCAGCCGCAGGTCGGTGGGGTCCTGGCCGGTCAGGGTGGTGACGATCACCTGGGACAGCCAGCGGGGTTTGACGATCCCGGCGATCTCGGCTTCGACCTGGTCGCGGGCTTTGCGGGTGCGGCCTCGGGCCAGCCGGTCGGCGACCTCGGACAGCTGCCGGTGAGCTTTGGCCAGGGTCTGGTCGAGGCCTTGGGACTGCTTGTCGTGCAGGGTCTTGGAGTGGGTGAGGATGATGCGCCGTTCGATGTTGAAGACGACCTTGGTGGTCTCGAATGCGGTCAGCCCGGGGAAACGCGCCTTGTCCACGACCCGGTAGCGGCTCTTCGGGACGGCGAGCAGGTCCGGGTGGTCGGAGGGGGGTAGCGAGCCGACGAAGTGCAGCGCGGTGTCGGTGAACAGCTCGAAGTTGTCGGCGGAGTTCTGCCCGGCGTCGAAGACCAACGTGAGCTCGCCGTCGGCTCCGGGCAGCGAGCGGAACCGGGCGGCCAGCTCGCGGACCATCGCGGCGAACTGGGTGACGTCGGGCAGGTTGCCCGGGTAGGCGTGGGAGACCAGCGGCACCCCGCCGTCGGTGGACACGATCAGGCCCAGCCCGACGATCCGCAGGTCGGCGCGTTTCTGCTTGCTGTGCCCGCGCTGGGCGATCGGCGCCCGGTCGTTGGCCGAGCCGATCCAGGTCGTGAAGTTGGTCATGTCCAGCACCAGCCCGGACAGGTCCACCTCGAAGACCTCGACCATCCGCGCCACGATCCGGCGTTCGATCTCGGCCAGCTCGGTCGCACCGACCCGATCCATCGCATCCCAGAACCGCCGGTGGTCCAGCGCGCCGGCCGGCACCCGCAGCCACCGGTCGGCGGCGGTTGTGGCCCACCAGTCGGCGAAGCTCAGCTTGGCGCACGGATCGGTCACCCGGTTCAAGGTGGCCAACGCGATGTAGGTCCCGATCGAGACGGCCGCGTCGACCCGGCGCCGGCCGACCACCTCATCGACGATCGCGGCGACCTGCAGCCGCTCGAGCATCGCCCACACCGCGGCGATGTCCCCGAACGCCAGGTGGCGGCTGCGGTCCGGTTCCCCCGGCCCGGTCCGCGACAGCCGAGCGATGATCTCCTCCGCCGGGCCCAGGTAGCGCTGGGAGACGATCCGCGGCTTTCCGCCGACCCGGGCCGACTCGACCAGGTAGTAGTAGGTCCTGTTCCCCTGCCGCTTCCCCACGATCGACGCCACATTCTAGGTAATACACCCTCGGCCCACCGAAAGCGAGAACCAAAGCCGTGAAACACCTTGTGTCGCACTACCTTTCAGCCCCCAGGCCGACCAGCCGTCACCCCACACGCGTCGCTAGCCCGGAAAGTCCCGCTAGGCTCCTGCCCTTGACAAACAGTGAGTTCATCAGCCGGGCAGACGTGGAGCGTGCCAGAGGCAATCTCCAGAAGTTCCTAGTTGACCTTGAGAAGTTGCAGGCCACAGAGAGGACGGCTGAGGACATCGGCACACAGGCAATCCTTTATGCATCCGCGACCATGGCTGACTCTGTGCTTGCCGACCTGCTGGGGGTCCGTGACTCCTACCCACAGCCCGCGCAACCCTGAGGGTTCGCCTAGTTCTTGGTCCAGAAGTACCACTGGCCCCTGCCGCCCATGACGATGCGGACGGGACCACGGTCGGTCGAGCCAGGCAGCTTCACCGTGTACTCGGTGTAGAAGCCCTTGACCTTCGCCGGAAGCAGCCGCTCCGCGTTGAGGAAGGTCTGGCCGTCCTGGCTGTACGGGTAGGGGCCGCCCGTGTCGATGGAGGCCAGCACGGCCCGGCCTTGAGGCGGGAGGTCGGCGGCCGCGATCCAGGGCAGGCCCGTCTCCGGGTCGATGCTCGGTCGGGACGGCGCACTGCCCGTCGTGGCGGGTGTGCCGGCCGTCGCGGCAGCAGGGCCGGTCGGGCTGGCGGTCCGTGTTCCCTGACCGCGGCTTCCGGCGACCTGGCCGGCGGGCGACGCCGCCCAGGTCCACACCCCGTACGCGAGGACCGCCGCGACGACCACGAGGACACCCAGGGCGGCTCGCGACCGCCGGCCCTTCACCATGTGGTCGGCTCCGTGGGTGACCGCAAGCGGGCCGGAGGGCCCGGGTTCGACAGGACGCGGAACGCGAAGTCCTCGAGCGCGGGGTCATCCTGCCACGCGAGGCGCAGCGCGTCCGCGATGTGTCCCACCCGCGTGAGGTCGGCCTCGGCGTCCACGGTCAGGGCGACACGTCGTGCCCCGGCGGCCACGAGATCGGGCATCCGCTCCCCCGTGAGCTCGCACGGTACGAACCAGGGCGTCCCGTGGGGGTCCGCCACCGGCATGGCCTCCGCCGCGGCTCGTACGAGGTCGAGGTCCGTCGCGCCCGTCCGGCCGGTCACGTCGCCGGTGCTCAGGAGGACGAAGTCGACGTCGTGGCTCTCCCCCAGATGGGGAAGGTCCTCAGCCTCGGCTGCGGGGACCCCGACGAGCGCGTACTCGTGGAGGCGCGCGTGGGCGAGTGCGGGGTCGAGGTCCTCGCTCGCGACGAGCACGTCGGCCATGGCGGCCCGGGCCGCCTCGAGGTCGCCGATCACGGCGACGAGCTTGTTCAGCGGCATCGCGACGCGCTGGGCGCTCACCACCGTCCTCCGCAGCGCCTCACGCGACGCGTGGGGGTCGCGGACCGCGACGATGTCGGCGCCGTGGGCGAAGAGGTCGGAGGCGAACGCAGCGGCGTCGTGGTGCCGGGCGGCGACGACCACGAGCGTCCTGGCGAGCCTCAGCCGGGATCGCAGGCCCATGAGCGCGGTCACCTCGCCATCGTAGGACCGGCGTCCGCCCGTACGAGCGGATGGGATTCGCCGCCCCTACGGCGCGTTGCTGCCCGTCCTTCGCACGTCCTCGTATGCTCGGCCACAGCCATCACACGGCTTTCTCTTCCCCAACCGTGTCTGGAGCGCATGTGAGCACCGTCACGCCCGTCGGCGACCCGTTGGTCGGGCACGTCTTCGGCGACCGGTACCGGCTCGTCGAGAAGCTGGCGCGCGGCGGCATGGCGACCGTGTACCGGGCTGTCGACACCCGGCTCGACCGTGTCGTCGCCGTGAAGGTGATGCACGAGGGGCTCGGCGACGACCTCGACTTCGCCCGCAAGTTCGACCGCGAGGCGCGCGCGGCGGCACGGCTGTCGCACCCCAACATCGTGGCCGTCTTCGACCAGGGCGAGGACCGCGGCCGCCCGTACATCGTCATGGAGTACGTGGAGGGGCGCACCCTCCGCCACGTCATCGCGACTCAGGCGCCGCTGCCTCCGGAGAAGGCTTTGTCGTACATCGAGCCCGTTGTCAAGGCGCTCGCCGCGGCTCACGAGGTGGGCCTCGTCCACTGCGACGTCAAGCCCGAGAACGTCATCATCTCCGACCGGGGCGTCGTCAAGGTCGCCGACTTCGGCCTCGCCAAGGCTGTGACCGGGCAGACGGTGACGGCCACGCAGGGGCTGCTCATCGGCACCGTCTCGTACATCCCGCCGGAGCTCGTCACCTCGGGCCGCGCCACGTCGCGCTCCGACGTGTACTCGGCCGGCGTCGTGCTGTTCGAGCTGCTGACGGGCCGCAAGCCCCACACCGGCGAGACGCCCATCCAGGTGGCCTACGCGCACGTGCACACCGACGTGCCGGCTCCGTCGTCCCTGGGGCGTCACAAGGTCGCGATCCCGGACTACGTCGACGCACTCGTCGCGGCCTGCACGCGCCGCAACCCCGCGGAGCGCCCGGTCGACGGCCACGCCATGCACCTCCGGGTCGCCCGGGCACGCAAGGCGCTCCTCCGCGCCAGCGCCGACGACGCGGTCCTCGCCGAGCGGCTCGGCGGCGGCCCCGCAGCAGACATCGCCGACCCGACTCCGTCCTCTCCCGTCAGCCCGGTACGTCCCGACGCCCGCACCGTGCCGATCCGCACCAGGACGCCCACCGAGCCGTCGTCGTGGAGGTTCGTGTCTCGGACCGACACGAGCGGGAGACGGCAGCCGGTCCCGACGCCCGTGTCGCCGGTGGACATCTCCTCGCAGGATCGTCTCCGCGACGACACGGAGACGATCGCCACCTTCCGCACCCCGCCCGTGCGGCCGCTCGTGCGCGTCTCGCAGGCCAAGGTCCACCGGCGTCGGCGCGGCCTCGTCGCGCTCGTCCTGCTCCTGCTCGTGGGTCTGACCGGTGGCGCAGGGACGTACTACTACTTCGCCGAGGCCCGCTGGACAACCACTCCGGTCCTCGACGGGATGACCGAGCAGGACGCACGGGCGACCCTCCAGACCGCCGTCCTGGGCGCCGGCGTGGCGCGCGAGTACTCGGAGACGGTCACCTCCGGGCACGTCATCCGGACCGATCCCGTCGGCGGCGCGCGGATCCTCCGCGACGGCACGGTGACGATGGTCGTCTCGCTGGGTCCCGAGCGGTTCGACGCCCCGAAGATCGTCGGCCTCCCCCGCGCCGACGCGGTGACGGCCCTGACCAGCGCCAACCTCGCCGTGGGGACCGTCACGGAGGCCTACGACGGGACCGTCGCGGCCGGCGTGGTGGTCTCGTCGTCGGCGGAGCCGGGCACGAAGCTCAAGCGCGGCGCAGGAGTGGACTTCGTCGTGTCGAAGGGACCCAAGCCCATCGACATCGCCTCGTACGTCGGCAAGTCCGCCGACCAGGCGACGAAGGACCTCCAGGCCGCCGGGTTCGTCGTGACGTCGACGCAGCAGAACTCTTCGACTGTCGCGGCCGGCCTCGTCATCTCCCAGACGCCGAGCTCGGGACAGGGCAAGAAGGGCGACACCGTCGCGCTCGTCGTCTCCAAGGGCCCGGTGATGGTGG
>JAJZQV010000129.1 GCA_021803025.1 Actinomycetes bacterium
GAGGGGCGCTTCGCGGGGGCAGCAGTGGAGGGGGGACGAAGTCGTCGGGCTCGGGTGCCGGGGTCCACGAGCGGGGCGTCCCGACCGGCGGCGCCACCGTGGCGGGCGGCGCGGGCCGTACAGGCGGGTCATGGGGTACGGGCGGCTCGTCCCTCGGGGCAGCGACTGGCGCGTCACGCGACTCGGGACGCGGAGGCTCGGAGAGCTCGAGGTCGTCGATCGACTCCGTGTCGAGGTCGGCGAGCTGGGAGGCGACGATCTGGCGGAACTCGTCGTCGATGTCGTCAGTCATCGACGGACGAGAGAGGCGATGAAGTCCGCGCTGCGGGCGAAGATCTCCGGCGCGTCGTAGTCGAGGGTGGCGACGTGGAAGCTCCGCTCGAGCATCACCTGGCGCACATCGTGGGAGCCGATGTCGCGCAGGATCGTCGAGGCCGACAACGAGTCGACCACATGGTCGGTCTGGGACTGGAACAGCAGGACGGGCGCCGTGACCTTGGGCAGGTCCGCCCGCACGGCCCGCCAGAGCTTGGTGAGCTGCACGATGCCCTTGAGGGGAGTCCTGTCGTACGCATCCTCCTCGACGCCTGGCATGGCGATGTCGCTGCCGATCGCGGCGACCGACCTCTTCAGGAGGGACAGGACCGGCAGGGCGAGGAACCGCTTGTCGCGGGTACCGACCGAGGGGTTGACCAGCATGAGCCCGGCGACCGGCCGACGGGCCCCGAGCTCGAGAGCGAGGGCACCACCCATGGAGAGGGCGGCGACGAAGATCTGCCCCGTCTCGGCGGCGAGCCGGTCGTAGGCGCGTTCGACGGCCGCGTACCAGTCGGTCCAGGCCACCCTGTCCATGTCCTGCCACCGCGTGCCGTGCCCCGGGAGGAGGGGGAGCTCGACCCGGAACCCCCGAGCGACGAGGTCGTCAGCCCAGGGGCGCAGGGAACGGGGACTGCTCGTGAAGCCGTGGATCAGCAGGACGCCGATCGTGCCGGAACCGCCGGAGAACGGCTCAGCCCCTTCGAGGAGGCCCGCGGTGGTGGTCACGCCGCCAATCGTAGGCTCCCAGGTCCGGCTCGGCCCCCCCTCTGACGGTACAGTCCTGCCCGGGACGAGCGAAGGGGTCCAGGTTGCTGTACGCGCTGTTCAAGTACCTCCTGTTCAGGCCCGTGTGCATGGTGGTCTTCAGGCCCTGGGTGGAGGGTGAGGAGAACATCCCGGAGACCGGCGGCGTCATCCTCGCCGGGAACCACCTCTCGGCGGGAGACACGGTCCTTCTGCCCGCCGTGATCACCCGGCGCATGACATTCCCCGCGAAGGCCGAGCTGTTCCACCAGAAGGGCCTCGGCGCCGTCGTGAGCTGGTTCCTCAAGGCTGTCGGCCAGGTGCCGATGGACCGATCGGGGGGGCGCGCCAGCGCTGACGGCCTCCGGCCCGTCTACGAAGTGCTCGAGAACGGTGGCGTCGTGGGGATCTTCCCGGAAGGTACGAGGTCGCACGACGGCAGGCTGTACCGGGGCCGTACCGGCGTGGCCCGTCTGGCCCTGGGTGCGCGGGTCCCCGTCGTACCCGTCGGCTTCTCCGACACCCAGTTCGTCCGCGGACCGTTCGGCATCCCGGTGATGAAGCGTCCCGGCGTGAGGATCGGCAAGCCGCTCGACTTCTCGGCGAGCTTCGCCTCGACCGACAGTGCGGTGTACCGGCAGGTCACGGATGCCGTGATGGCGGCGATCCAGGAGCTCACGGGCCAGGAGTACGTGGCCGTGTACAGCAACTCCGCCCGCGCGCAGCTGCCTACGCCCGCCCCGGAGGCGACCCCCGGCGCGGAGAAGGCGTAGCACGCGCTCAGCGGGGCCCGAACGACCACCTGGCGCTCGCCACGACACTGGTCCGCGCCGCATGCCGCCGCGCGGACCGGCTGCTCGGCTCGGCGCTCCCCTCGCACCGTGTCAGGTACTGGCATTCCGCGTCGGCGAGCGCAGCGGTACGGGTAGCCTGACTCACCGTGACCGACCAGATCCCCGCACTCGACGCGTTGCACGCCCTCAAGCCGGCGCAGCAGCCCGTCTATCGGGACCAGGCACGGCTGGCCGAGGTGCTCGGGTCCCTGAGACGACTTCCGCCGCTCGTGTTCGCGGGGGAGTGTGACGAGCTCCGGGCACAGATCGCGTCAGTGGCGGCCGGGAACGCGTTCATTCTCCAGGGCGGCGACTGCGCGGAGACGTTCGACGGCGTGAACGCCGCCTCGATCCGGGGGCGGCTTCGGGTGCTGCTGAGCATGGCGGTCGTCATGACGTATGCCGCACAGGTCCCCGTCGTGAAGATCGGGCGCATCGCCGGCCAGTTCGCCAAGCCCCGCTCGTCCGACACGGAGGTCCGCGGCGGGGTCGAGCTGCCCGCGTACCGCGGCGACGCCGTCAACGGCTACGACTTCACGCCACAGTCGCGCGAGCCGGACCCGGAACGGCTGCTCGGCGTCTACAACGCGTCCGCGGCGACGCTCAACCTCGTCCGGGCGTTCGTCAAGGGCGGCTTCGCCGACCTGCGGAGCA
Source organism: Actinomycetes bacterium (assembly GCA_021803025.1). GTDB lineage: Bacteria > Actinomycetota > Actinomycetes > Propionibacteriales > Propionibacteriaceae > Fen-668. The sequence goes on from JAJZQV010000129.1 coordinate 2,550, forward strand.
TGCACTCGTGGAACTCCGACTTCGTCCGCAACCTCAATGTCTCCGAGCGCTACGAGGCCCTCACGGACGAGATCGACCGGGCGCTGGCGTTCATGGTCGCGTGCGGCGTCGACGACGACGCGATCAGCACGGTCGACTTCTACGCCAGCCACGAGGCGCTGCTGCTCGACTACGAGCACGCGCTGACGAGGATCGACTCGCGCACGGGGCTCCCGTACGACGTGAGCGGCCACTTCATCTGGATCGGCGAGCGCACGCGCGCGCTGGACGGTGCCCACGTCGAGCTCATCCGCCGCCTGCGCAACCCGATCGGTGTGAAGCTGGGGCCGGGCGTCACCCCGGCAGAGGTGCTCGCGCTGGCCGACCGGCTCGACCCGGACCGGGAGCCCGGCCGCCTGACGTTCATCACGCGGATGGGCAAGGACCGGGTCCGCGACGCCCTGCCTCCGATCATCGAGGCGGTGACGGCCGCCGAACGCCGGGTCGCCTGGGTGTGCGACCCGATGCACGGCAACACGTACTCGTCCTCGACCGGCTACAAGACCCGTTCCTTCGACGACGTCGTCTCCGAGCTCAACGGGTTCTTCGACGTCCACGAGGAGCTCGGCACCTGGCCCGGCGGCGTGCACTTCGAGCTGACCGGCGACGACGTGACCGAGTGCGTCGGCGGCACGGTCGACGTGAGCGAGGCGCAGCTCGCCGACCGGTACGAGACCGTGTGCGACCCTCGGCTGAACCGCCAGCAGTCCCTGGAGCTCGCGTTCCTCGTGGCCGACCGGCTCGGCGCGAACGCCCTGCGGCGCCGCAACGCCCTGCAGGCCTTCTCGCCGAAGGACTTCTGAGCCGCCGGACAGCCGAACATCCCTGACAGGAGTGCCGTGATCGATCTGCGCAGTGACACCCTCACCCGCCCGGGCAGGGCGATGAGGGAGGCGATGGCGGACGCGGAGGTCGGCGACGACGTGTACTCCGAGGACCCGACGGTCAACGCCCTCGAGCGGCGGGTGGCCGAGCTGCTCGGCCACGAGGCCGGCCTGTTCTGTCCCACCGGCAGCATGGCCAACCTGCTCGGGGTCTGGCTGCTGGCTCGCCCGGGGTCCGAGGTGCTGTGCGACGCGCAGGCGCACATCGTCCGGGCCGAGATGGCCGCGCACGCGTCGCTGCACGGCGTGACGACGCGGACGTTCGCGTCGGTACGGGGCCGGCTCAACCCCGACACTGTGACCGCGATGCTCTCCATCGGCACCGGCCCGTTCCTCACCGAGACGTCGGTCGTGGAGATCGAGAACACCCACAACTTCGGCGGCGGTACGGTCCAGCCGCTCGCCGCGCTCCGGGAGCTCCGCAGCCGCTGCGACGCCCAGGGGGTGGCGATCCACCTCGACGGCGCCCGGCTCGCCAACGCCCACGTCGCCACCGGCGTGGCCTTCGCCGAGTACGGCGCACTCGCCGAGACCGTCTCGTTCTGCCTGTCCAAGGGCCTCGGCGCACCGGTCGGGTCGGTGCTGGTGAGCACCGCCGACAACATCGCGCGGGCTCGGATCCAGCGCAAGCGCCTGGGCGGCGGGTGGCGCCAGGCCGGGATGCTCGCCGCCGCGGGACTGTACGCGCTCGACCACCACGTCGAGCGGCTCGCGGACGACCACGCGGCGGCGCGGGCCTTCGCCGAGGCCGTGCGGGAGTGCGTGCCGTCGGCCGTGGAGCTCGCCGACGTCGAGACGAACATCGTCGTCGTGGACACGGGCACGAAGACGGCTGCCCAGGTGGTCGCGGGCGCTCGGGAGGCGGGAGTGGCGCTGTCCGCTGTCGGCGCTCACCAGGTACGGGCCGTCACGCACCTCGACGTGACCCACGACGACTGCGTACGCGCAGGCTCGATCATCGGCAGCGTCCTGAGCTGACCAGCGACCCGGCCGCGCGCCGGGCGCGGCCGGGAGGCTGAGGTCAGGATCGGCGCCAAGGGCCGGTGATGGCGAAGACCACCCCGGGATCCTGCGAGTTCGCGAACAGCGTTCGGCCGTCGGGGGAGAAGTTCGCCCCGGCGAACTCGGAGTCGTTGCGGTTGCGGGCGAAGAACGTCCTCGACCCGTCGGCTGCCACGAGCACGAGGTGGTTGACGCCGTCGCCGTCCTCGCAGACGACCAGGCCGCCGTGCGGGTTCACCGTGAGGTTGTCCGGCCCGTCGACATCGACGTCCTGGTCGGGAGTCGCGGGCATGTACGACACCAGGCGGATCGTCTGCCGCGACACGTCGAAGAACCAGATCTGACCGTCGTGGGTGCTCGCGGACCCGTCGGACGGGCGCGCGAACGAGCAGTCGAAGAAGAAGCCCCCGCGCCCCCACCAGGCGCCTTCGAGCTTGCGCGAGCGGGTGATCGGACCTGCGGGACCGGCGACCGGCACCGTGTAGAGGCCGGCTGAGTCCTTGGTGAGGTAGTCGAACTGCTTGCGGGTCGACGTCGTCGTGGCGTCGCGGTCGGGGACCTTCTTCCACGTCACGTCGAGGGTCGTACCGACCTCGGTCACGACGGACAGATCGGGAACGAACGTCCCCTCCCTGGTGACGTACATCGCCTCGAGCGAGCCCGCGGTCGGGGCGAGACCCCGGAAGGTCCGAAGGCGGGCGTGGCGGTCCGGCGTCCATCGGTAGAGAAGGCCATTGGGCGAGCCGGCGTCCTCGGTGCTGTATGTCTGGCCCGAGCTCGGGTCGACAACGATCGCTTCGTGCGGGAAGCGTCCGAACGCCTTGATGGGCTGCGGGTCGAGGTTGCGCGACGGGTCATAAGGGTCGACCTCGAACACGTACCCGTGGTCCTTCAGCGCGCCTTTCTGTCCCGCCTTGGTCTCGGTCTCCTCGCAGGTGAGCCACGTGTTCCACGGGGTCACTCCGCCTGCGCAGTTGCCGATGGTCCCGGCGAGGCTCACGACCTCGGAGACGCGGCGTCCGTTGCGGTCGACGGACAGCGTGGTGGTGCCGCCCCAGGCAGCCCCCGCGTCGTACGTGAGACGGTCGCGGTGTGGGACCGGGAAGACGGCCGTCGTCCCGTTCTCGTGGTTGGAGACGAGGACCGCGCCACCGCCGCGCCGGGAGAAGCTCCCCGTGCCGTCGTAACGCGACGGACTGTTCTCGCCGCCGTCGGTCAGTGTCGTGGGGGCCAGCGGTGCTCCGTTGGCCAGCACGCCGCTGGAGATGGCGACGACGCTGTATGTGAAGTGGAGCGGGAGGTCGATGAGCCCCTTGGGGTCGGGGACCAGCGGTCCGTAGCCGGGGCGGCGGTCCTCGGAGTCGGCGTGGGCGGTGTTGGGCAGACCCAGTGAGCCGGCGATGCCGACTCCGGTGCCGAGTGCGGCGAGCGAGAGAACTGAGCGGCGCGGAAGAGAGTGGGGCAAAGCCATGGCGTCCTCCTTGGTGGTTTTCCTCTACCTCAGACGAGCACGGCCACGACAGCGGGCCCCACGGATGAACCTGGATCGAACTGTAGGTGTCGAGAAGGACTCACTGTGCGGGACGCACGGGCATGTGCCGACCGGCTCAGTCCTCCTCGCGCGTGGCCTTCCATCTCCGGAGCGTCCACAGGCCCGCGACGACGGCGACCGCAGCAGGAAGAGCCCAGCCGGGCAGGGCGGATGACCAGCGGGCGATCCGCTCCTGGAGAGAGAACTCGAGGTCGGTGGTGTCACCGAGGCCCAGGACGCCAGTGATGCCCGCGGTCCCGTCGAACATCAGGAACAGCACACCGATCGCCACGAAGAGCAGACCGGAGACCAGCGTCGTCGAGTGGACCCGCAGCGGCCCGACCCGGACCGTGCGCCCACGCAGCCAGGGTCGACGTCCGAGGTCGAAGCGGTCCCACAGCGCGGCGAGGACGAAGAGCGGCGCAGCCATCCCGAGTGCGTACACCGCCAGCAGGAGTCCGCCCTGGACCGGGGTGTCCTGGGTGGCGGCCATGGTGAGGATCGCTCCGAGGACCGGGCCTGAGCAGAAGCCCGCGAGTCCGTAGACCGCACCGAGAGCGACGGTGGACAGCCAGCCGCCACGGCGGCGGGCACCCTCGGTGAACCGTTCCTGGAGCCGGTCCAGGAACGGGATCGTGAAGCCCTTGCCGAGGATCATGAGCACGCCAAGGACGATGATCGACCATCCTGCGATCGCAATGAGCAGCTGCCGGTACCCGTAGAAGAGCGACGACGCGGCACTCGCGCCCACCCCGAGCGGCACCAGCGTCAGAAGCAGCCCGACGTAGAACGCCAGGGTTCGCAGCAACTGCGCCGTACGCGTCGCGAACGCGTAGGCGAAGAAGGACGGCACGAGCAGAGCGCTGCACGGGGAGAGCAGCGCGAGCACCCCGGCCGCAAACGCGGCGAGGAGGCCGACCTCGGTCACTTGGTCTGCCCCTTGGCCGCCTTCGCGATCTCGGCATCGATGACCCGGGTGAAGGTCGCGGTCGGCTGGGCGCCGATGACCGGGTTGCCGTTGATGAGGAAGGCAGGCGTGCCGGTCACCCCGATGCTCTGGCCTTCGCTGAAGTCCTGCCAGACCGGGGCCTGGATCTTGGGGTCGGCCAGGTCCTTGCGGAACCTGGCGACGTCGAGGCCGATCTTCGCAGCGATGCCGGCGAGGTGGTCGACGGTCAGCTTGCCGCTGTTCGGCGGCTGCTGCTCGGCGTACATCGCGTCGTGGAACTCCCAGAACTTGCCTTGGGCGGCGGCGGCGCGACCGGCGTAGGCGGCGGTCTTGGACTCGGGGCCGAGGTACGGGAAGTCACGCCACTCGATGCGCAGCAGCCCCTTGTCGACGTACTCCTTGAGGAGCGTCGGCTCGGTGTCGCGGGCGAACTTGCCGCAGAACGGGCACTGGAACTCGGAGTAC
>JAJZQV010000130.1 GCA_021803025.1 Actinomycetes bacterium
CTGCCGCCCAGGCGCGGGCCCTTCGTGGGTGTAGGCATGTGTGTTCTCCGGTCCTAGTGGCGGTGCGTCAGTACTGCTCGGTCTCGCTGTAGTCGACGTCGTCGTCCTCGAGCGCGGCAAAGCGGTCGAGAGCGGCGAGCGGGTCGAAGCCCGGTGAGGAGTCCTTGAGCGAGAGGCCCATCTCGTGCAGCTTCAGCTTGACCTCGTCGATCGACTTGGAGCCGAAGTTGCGGATGTCGAGCAGGTCCTGCTCGCTGCGGGAGACGAGCTCGCCGACGGTGTGGATGCCCTCGCGCTTGAGGCAGTTGTACGAGCGGACCGTGAGGTGCAGCTCCTCGACCGGCAGGGCCAGGTCGGCGGCGAGCTGCTCGTCGACCGGCGAGGGGCCGATCTCGATGCCCTCGGCCTCGACGTTGAGCTCGCGCGCCAGGCTGAAGAGCTCGACGAGCGTGCGGCCGGCCGACGCGAGGGCGTCACGCGGGCTGATCGCGGGCTTGGTCTCGACGTCGACCACGAGACGGTCGAAGTCCGTACGCTGCTCGACGCGGGTCGCCTCGACCTTGTAGGTCACCTTGAGTACCGGCGAGTAGATCGAGTCGACCGGGATGCGGCCGATCTCGGCGTCGTAGTTCTTGTTCTGCGAGGCGGACACGTAGCCACGGCCACGCTCCACGACAAGCTCCATCTCGAGCTTGCCGTTGGCGTTGAGGGTGGCGATGTGCATCTCCGGGTTGTGGATCTCCACACCGGCCGGGGGCGTGATGTCGGCGGCCGTCACGGCTCCGGCGCCCGCCTTGCGCAGGTACATCGTGACGGGCTCGTCCTCCTCGCTGGACAGGACGAGGCCCTTGATGTTGAGGATGATCTCGGTGACGTCCTCGACCACGCCCTCGATCGTCGAGAACTCGTGGGAGGTCCCCTCGACCTTGATGCTCGTCACCGCGGCGCCCGGGATGGACGACAGCAGGGTGCGACGCAGGGAGTTGCCGAGCGTGTAGCCGAAGCCCGGCTCCAGGGGCTCGATGACGAACCGGGAGCGGTACTCGGAGACCGACTCCTCGGAGAGGGTGGGGCGCTGTGCGATCAGCATGTGCGGATTCCTTTCGACCGCCCGCTATTTGACGGCCAGGTGGTGTCGGCCCGGACGGGTGCCCGGACCGGTGTGTCCCGTGGCGTAAGCCACGAGAGCGGCAGCGGCCGGAAACCCTCTCGTGAGAGCCTCCGGCCGACGCGTGCTACTTGGAGTAGAGCTCGACGATCAGCTGCTCGGTGACGTCGACGACGATCTGCTCGCGCGTCGGCAGCTGGTGGACGAGGATCCTCATGGTGTTCGGACGGGCGTCGAGCCAGGCCGGAACCTCGCGCTCGCCGTGCGTCTCACGGGCCACGACGAGCGGGTGGAGGCTCAGCGACTTCGGCTTGACGTCGATGATGTCCTGCGCGCTCACCCGGTAGCTCGGCACGTTCACCTTCTGGCCGTTGACCATGAAGTGACCGTGCACGACGAGCTGACGGGCCTGGCGGCGGGTCGCCGCGAAGCCTGCGCGGTAGACGACGTTGTCGAGACGCGACTCGAGGATCTGCAGCAGCATGTCGCCGGTCTTGCCGGACATGCGGGTCGCCTCCTCGTAGTAGCGGCGGAACTGCTTCTCGAGAACGCCATAGGCGAAGCGGGCCTTCTGCTTCTCCTTGAGCTGCTGTGAGTACTCGGAGTCCTTCGTCCGGCCGCGGCCGTGCATGCCGGGCGGGTACGGGCGCTTCTCGTACGACTTGTCGTTCCCGACGAGGTCGGTGCCGAGACGGCGCGACTTCCGGGTCATCGGGCCTGTGTAGCGGGCCATCGTTGGTCAGTCCTTTGTGTAGAAGAGTCGGGAGGTCAGACGCGCCGGCGCTTCGGCGGGCGGCAGCCGTTGTGGGGCACGGGGGTCACGTCGGAGATCGCGCCGACCTCGAGGCCGATGGCCCCGAGCGAACGGATCGCGGTCTCGCGGCCGGAGCCCGGGCCCTTGACGAACACGTCGACGCGCTTCATGCCGTGCTCCATGGCACGACGACCGGCCGCCTCAGCGGCCATCTGCGCGGCGTAGGGGGTCGACTTGCGGGAGCCCTTGAAGCCCACGGTGCCAGCCGACGCCCACGAGATCACCGCACCAGTCGGATCGGTGATCGCGATGATCGTGTTGTTGAACGTGCTCTTGATGTGCGCCTGACCGGCGACGATGTTCTTCTTCTCCTTGCGACGGACCTTGGTCTTGGCCTGCGTCGTCTTGCGGCCTGCTGTAGCCATGTGTTCTCTATCTCTCCTGGGATCTCACGCGACCGGGGCGGTCAGCGGGCCTTCTTCTTGCCCGCGACAGCCTTCTTCCTGCCCTTGCGAGTACGGGCGTTGGTCCGCGTGCGCTGGCCACGGACAGGCAGGCCGCTGCGGTGGCGACGGCCCTGGTAGTTGCCGATCTCGATCTTGCGACGGATGTCGGCGGCGATCTCGCGGCGGAGGTCGCCCTCGGTCTCGTAGTTGGCCTCGATGTGGTCACGCAGCGCGACGAGCTGGTCGTCGGTGAGCTGGTGCACGCGGATGTCCCCGGAGATCCCGGTGGCCTTGAGCGTCTCGGCGGCGCGGGTGCGCCCGATGCCGAAGATGTAGGTGAGCGCGATCTCCAAGCGCTTCTCGCGTGGGAGATCGACACCGATCAGACGTGCCATGGTGGCGTATGCCTCTCGTTTCCGGTTCTGGCGCCCTGGCGGGCGTCCGGTCGTGAACCGCGAAGGTGCTGGACGTGACGCGTTCCCCTTCCGGGGCCTCGGCCTTCGTCCGAGGGTTCACGCGACCCGAAGGCCGGCGTGTGCGTTCACGCTGTACTCGTTGTCACCGCCTGCGCGGTGTCGTCACCGCTTGCGCGGTGCACCGGGTGATGCGATCCGACATCCCCGGCGCCCCATCCGGCCTGGACCGGATGGCGCAGTCGTGCGTCAGCCCTGCCGCTGCTTGTGGCGCGGGTTGTCGCAGATCACCATGACGCGACCGTGCCGGCGGATCACCTTGCACTTGTCGCACATGCGCTTGACGCTCGGCTGAACCTTCATGCGAGCTCTTCCTTCTTCTGGTCGCGGGGCACCGTGGTGTCCCGCAGTTCGCGGGCTGTTGCGTTGCTCGGTCGGGCGGCTACCTGTGGCGGTAGACGATCCGGCCTCGGGTCAAGTCGTAGGGCGAGAGTTCCACGACCACGCGATCGCTCGGCAGGATGCGGATGTAGTGCTGCCGCATCTTCCCGGAGATCGTGGCGAGGACCCGGTGACCGTTCGCCAGCTCGACGCGGAACATCGCGTTGGGCAGCGCCTCGACCACGGTCCCCTCCAGCTCGAGGGCACCCTCTTTCTTCGCCATACACTCCCGATCGTTCGTTGATACGGCCTGGAACCCCGCTTGACAGCCCGGGCATGGCCGCGCCCACCCATGACATGGGTGACCGACAGGACACTTTACGCCGCGGGCGTACGGGAGCCCAAATCGGTGGTACAGGCGGGGCTGGGCACCGGGCCGCCCTGCGTGGCAGCGCGCGCCTGCCTCAGCGGCCCGACGCGTGTGCGGCGATGTCCTTGCGCAGCTCCGGCGGCAGCGCGAAGACGAGGTTCTCCTCGGTGAGCCGCTCCTCCGTGGCCGGCGGGAAGCCGCGCGACACGAGGAAGTCGAGCACGCCCTGAACGAGCTCATCCGGGACCGAGGCGCCCGACGTCACGCCGACGCTGTCGACGCCCTCCAGCCACGACTCGTCGATCTCGCCGGCGTTGTCGACGCGGTGCGACGCCTTCGCGCCCGCCTCGAGCGCCACCTCGACGAGCCGTACGGAGTTCGACGAGTTGCTGGAGCCCACGACGATGACGAGGTCGCACCCGGGAGCGAGCTGCTTCACCGCCGACTGCCGGTTCTGCGTGGCGTAGCAGATGTCGTCGCTGGGCGGGTCCAGCAGGAGCGGGAACTTCTCGCGCAGACGGGTCACGGTCTCGTACGTCTCGTCGACGCTCAGCGTCGTCTGGGACAGCCAGGCGACCTTGGTGGGGTCCTTGACCTCGACGGCGTCCACGTCGTCCGGGTGCTGCACGAGGGTGATGTGGTCGGGCGCCTCACCCGTCGTCCCCTCGACCTCCTCGTGGCCGGCATGGCCGATGAGCAGGATCTCCACGCCGTCGGCGGCGAACCGGCTCGCCTCCTTGTGCACCTTCGTGACGAGCGGGCATGTCGCGTCGATGGTCTTCAAGCCCCGCTCGGCGGCCTCGGCGTGGACGGCGGGCGACACCCCGTGCGCGGAGAACACGACCGTGGACCCCGCCGGCACCTCGGCGAGCTCCTCGACGAAGACGGCCCCCCGCGCCTCGAGATCCTCGACGACGTGGCGGTTGTGCACGATCTGCTTGCGGACGTACACGGGCGGCCCGTACGTGTCGAGCGCGCGCTCCACGGTGACGACCGCGCGGTCGACGCCGGCACAGTAGCCGCGCGGCGCAGCCAGGAGGACACGCTTGCTGTCAGACATGCGGCCCAGTCTAGGTGGGACACGCTGGAGGTCCTGGCCGGGGAGGCAGGCAGCGTGACGGTGCGACTGGGTGGGGAGTCCGTCTCAGACGCTCTGCTGCGCATGAACCAGCATCGAGAACGCTCCGCCGGAGTGTGCGAGCTCTCGGGGTCGGCCCTGCTCCACGACCTCGCCCGCGTCGAGCACGAGAACCGCGTCCGCGTCGGCGATCGTCGACATCCTGTGGGCGATGGTGATCGTCGTACGGCCTCGGGCGAGGGCCTCGAGCGCCGACTGCAGGGCTGCCTCGGTGGCGTTGTCGAGCGCGGAGGTGGCCTCGTCGAGCACGAGGACCGGCGGGTCGCGCAGGATCGTGCGGGCCACCGCCAGCCGCTGCTGCTCACCACCCGAGAAGCGATGGCCGCGCGAGCCGACGACCGTGTCGAGACCGTCGGGCAGGGACGCGACGTGGGCCGCGATCTGGCCTGCCTCGAGAGCCGCCCACAGCTCGACCTCCGACGCGTCCGGCCGCGCCAGGAGCAGGTTCTCCCGGATCGTGGTGTGCAGGAGGTAGGTCTCCTGGCTCACCACACCCACGAGCCTGCTCAGCTGGTCCCCCTCGATGCGTCGCACGTCGACGCCGTCGATGGTGACGATGCCCTGCGTCGGGTCGTACAGGCGGGCGACCAGGGCGGCCAGCGTGGACTTGCCGGACCCCGTCCGTCCCACGACCGCCAGGGAGCCACCCGCCGGCACGGTGACGCTGACGTGGCGGAGGGCCTCCCGGGCCGCGCCCGCGTACCGGTAGCTCACGTCCCGCAGACCGACCTCCCCGCGCGGATGCCGGATCCGTACGGGATGGGTGGGCGCGGGCACGTCCGGGACGAGGTCGAGGTACTCGAAGATCCGGCTGAACAGCGCCATCGAGCTCACGACCTGCGCGCCCACGTTGAGCAGGCCCATGAGCGGGCGGAACACCGACGACTGCAGGGCGACGAACGCGACGAGCGTGCCGATCGTCAGCACGCCGCCGGTGCCGGGCAGGCCCGCCACGAGGTAGACCAGGGCCGGGATCGTGGCGAACACCACCTGCATCGTCCCCATCCGCCACCGCCCGGCGAGCTGCGCGCGGAGCTCGAGGTCGATGAGCCTCGAGGACGTCGATGCGAAGCGCGCCGCGTTGCGGCCGTCCGTACCGAGCGTCTTGGCCAGCCTCACGCCCGAGGCGGAGAGGCCCTCCTCGATCTGCGTGGTGAGCTCGGCGAGGGCTTCCTGCTGCTCGCTCATCACGGCGCGCCGGGTCAGCGCGACGTGCCGCGTGAGCAGGACCGCCGGAGGCATCACGACCAGGGTGAGTAGGCTCAGCTCCCAGCTCAGCGCCACCATGGCGATCGCTGTCGCAACCGTCGTCGTGAGGTTCGTCGCGATCGAGGTGGCCGTGTTCGTCACGACGTCGTTGAGCCCGTTGACGTCGTTCACGATCCGGCTCTGGACCTCCCCGCCACGACTGCGGATGAAGAAGCCCAGGGACTGGCGCTGGAGGTGCGTGAACACGCTCGTCCGGAGCGTGTGCATCACCCGCTGGCCCAAGGTGGCGGAGATCCACGTCTGGACGATGCCGAGGACCTGGGTGACGACGGCGACGGCGACCATCCCGCCGACCGACCAGAGCAGGACCCGGACGTCCTGACGAGGGATCGCGACGTCGACGACCTCACGGACGAGGAACGGCTGCCCCAGCCCGATCACGGACGTCGCGACGATCAGCACCGTCACGACGATCAGGTCCCGCTCGTGCCCGCGGAACAAGGACAGGACGCGCCGGAGCGGGACGGGCGCCGCCTCGAGCTGAGCACGGTCCCTGGGGTCGATCCTCCTGGCACGCTCGGGTGGCGGCACGCGGTCTCCTCGCAGCTCGGGCGGGCACCTCACGACGAGGCGCTCTCGACTTTTACGGATGCTACCTCATTATGTGGTAGCCGCCCCAATGCTAGGCTCTCCCCCATGCGAGACGCCCACGAGGACCAGGCCGACACCGCTGACCCTGCCGTGGGGGACCTCATCGTCAGGGTCACCCGACGGCTGCGCCGCGCGTCGGCGGAGGTCACCGAGCCCCTGGGGCTCAATCCGCATCAGGTGCGGGCCCTGCACGTCATGATGCGCTCGTCGGACGAAGGTGCCCGACCGTCCACCATCGCCGAGCGGCTCCACGTCATGCCTCGTTCGGCCACCGACGTCATTGACGCCCTCGTCGACAAGGGTCTGGCGACCAGGGCTCCCGACCCGTCGGACCGTCGCGCCGTACGGATCCACCTCACCGACGAGGGGCGGGCACTCCTCGCCCGAGCGGATGCGGCGCGTGCGGAGGTGCACGCCCGCGCGTTCAGCGTGCTGAGCGATGCCGAGCGCGAGCAGCTCGCCGCACTCCTGCGCAAGGTCGCCGAGGCGACGGGCGACCGGCTCTCCTGACAGGAGGCGGCAACCGGCCTCAGGCAGAAGGACGCGCGAAGCCCTTCTCCCGGTACAGGTCCACGCTCTGGCGCAGGGCCCTGAGGAAGTACGGCGGGAACTCCATCCCCTTCCGGTTCGCCCACAGGAGCTTCGCCTCGAGCCGGCCGATGTCCTTGGCGTACCTGGCCAGCTCGCCGTCCAGCTCCAGGCCGACGAGCACGCCACCGAGCTGCGCCTCGTACTCGGTCACGTAGTTCGTGCCGACAAGGGCGAAGGCCTTGTCGCGCAGCATGCGCGCCACAAAGAGCTGCCAGGGCGCGAGCACCTCGTCCTGGATCATCTGCGTCGCCGACATCTGGTAGAACGCGTAGTGGCCCGGCTCCTGCCGCTTGATCGGGCCGACGATCGTCCTCGAGATCGCCGTCTCGCCGAGCTGGTCGAGCTGG
>JAJZQV010000131.1 GCA_021803025.1 Actinomycetes bacterium
CAAAAAGGGCGCATCGTCCTCCAAGAACGGCCGTGACTCCAACGCCCAGCGGCTCGGCGTGAAGCGCTTCGGCGGCCAGACAGTCGGCGTCGGCGAGATCATCGTCCGTCAGCACGGCACCCACTTCCACCCCGGCGACAACGTCGGTCGCGGTGGCGACGACACGCTGTTCGCGCTGGCCGAGGGCCAGGTGCAGTTCGGCACCAAGCGGGGCCGTCGCGTCGTGAACATCACGACGGCGGACGCCGAGTAAGCACCACTCTTCGCATCAGGGGCGGTTCCGTACGGGACCGCCCCTGATGCCGTGTCCGAGGCGGGCGGGAATGTCGGAGAGACCCCGTAGGTTCCCCTCACGAACCGATCCCGACCGACCTCCGAAGGGTGGGTGCTGATGACCCCCGCGAACGGCTCGTCGGTCCTGCACTGGCTCGTGGCGGCCGCGTTCGTCGTCATCCTCAACGAGACGATCATGATGAACGCGATCCCGCGGCTCATGGTCGACCTCGAAGTCGACGAGTCCGCCGCCCAGTGGCTGTCGACGGCGTTCATGCTGACGATGGCCGTTGTCATCCCGATCACCGGCTGGTTCCTCCAGCGTGTGACCACCAGGCAGGCGTACGCGCTCGCCATGGCCACGTTCTGCGTCGGCACCCTGCTCGCGTCGGTGTCCTGGTCCTTCGGCGTGCTCGTGGCCGCGCGCGTGGTCCAGGCCTCGGCCACGGCCGTCATGATGCCGCTGCTCATGACCACGCTGATGCGTGTCGTCGAGCCGCAGGACCGGGGTCGCGTCATGGGCCTCGTCAGCCTGGCGATGTCGGTGGCTCCCGCACTCGGTCCCGCGGTCTCCGGGATCGTCCTGCAGTTCCTCGGGTGGCGCTGGATCTTCCTCGTCGTCCTGCCGATCGCGGTGCCGATCGCCGTCGTGGGCAGCCGGCGCCTGGGGAACGTGGGGGAGACGCGGAACACCCCGATCGACTGGCTCAGCGCCGCTCTATCGGCCGTCGGCTTCGGCGCCCTCGTGTACGGGCTGAGCCAGATGAGCCACGCCTCCGTGACCGTCGTGGTGCTGGTGGTCGTCGGACTCCTCGGGGTCGCCGCGTTCGTCTCGCGCCAGCTCGTGCTGCAGCGTACGGACCGGCCGCTTCTGGATCTCCGGACACTGCGTACGAGGGTCTACTCGGTGAGCCTCAGCGCTATGGCGATCGCGTTCGGCGCCATGATCGGGTCCATGCTGCTGCTTCAGCTGTACCTGCAGCATGCTCGCCACATGAGCCCGCTGTCGACCGGGCTGCTGGTCATGCCGGGCGGCCTCGCGATGGGACTGCTGGGCCCGACTATCGGCCGCATCTACGACAGGCTCGGCGCACGCGTCCTCATGCTGCCCGGAGGCGTGGCCGCCGTGCTCGCGCTGGCCGCTTTCGCGCTCATGGGCGGCACGACCCCGTACTGGATGGTGCTCGTGGCGCACGTCGTACTGTCACTCGGCCTCGCCGCCCTGTTCACGCCGATGTTCACGATGAGCCTGGGGTCCCTGTCCTCCCATCTGTACTCGCACGGGTCCTCCCTGCTCGGGGCCACGCAACAGGTCGCCGGTGCCCTCGGTACGGCCCTGGCCGTCGTGGTGCTGACCTTGCAGGCGAGCGCAGCCGCAGCCAAGGGTGCGGGCGCGACGGCGGCCTACCTCACCGGACTGCACTGGGCGTTCGGCCTGTGCGCGGCGGCGGCCGTGGCGATGGTGGGACTCGTCGCGACCCTGCCCGCTCGCGTCGGGGTCGACGAGCCGGAGACGGCTCCCGCCCATGTCTGACGCCGTCGAGCTGAGCGTCGGCGACCGGACCGTGCGCCTGTCCAGCCCGGACCGCGTCTACTTCCCCGAGCACGGCTGGACGAAGCTCGACGTGGCGCAGTACTACCTTTCGGTCGGCGACGGGATCGTGCGCGCGCTGCGCGAGCGCCCGTGCATGCTGCACCGCTTCCCGAAGGGGCTGCCCGGGGGGAAGATCCACCAGAAGCGGCTCCCGGGAGGCGCCCCGGACTGGGTCGAGACCGTCCAGCTGTACTTCCCGAGGTACGGCCTCACGGCCGACGAGCTGTGCGTGACGGAGCTCGCGCAGGTCATCTGGGCGGTGCAGATGTCGACCGTCGAGTTCCACCCGTGGAACAGCCGGCGCGCAGCGACGGAGAAGCCCGACGAGTGGCGCATCGACCTCGACCCGATGCCCGCCTGCGACTTCGACCGTGTGCGTCGGGTCGCCGGGGTGGTCCACGAGGTCCTCGACGAGCTCGGCATCGTGGGCTACCCGAAGACGTCCGGCGGCCACGGGCTCCACGTGTACGTGCGGATCGTGCCCGAGTGGGGCCACAAGGACGTACGCCGCGCAGCGCTCGCCTTCGCCCGCGAGGTGGAGCGCCGCATGCCGGACGATGTGACGACGACCTGGTGGCGCAAGGACCGGCCGGACACCCACGTCTTCATCGACTACAACCAGAACGCCCGGGACCACACGATCGCGAGCGCCTGGTCCCTCCGCGGGGTGGCGGCAGGTACGGTCTCCACGCCGATCACCTGGGCGGAGGTCGCCGACGTCGTGCCCGCCGACCTCACCATGGCGACCGTGCCCGCCCGCTTCAAGGCGATGGGCGACCCCCACACGACGATCGACGACGTCCACCACCGCCTGGACACGCTGCTCGAGTGGGCCGACCGGGACGGTGCGGACGTCCCCGATCCGGACGACGACGCGACGGCGTGATGGCTACTGCGCCCGCTGTGGGACGATAGGGAACCCGTACACCAGCCGACAAGGAGCACGCGATGGCCATCCCGTCCTTCGTGGACTCCGTGACACTCACCGTCATCGCCGGCAACGGCGGCCACGGCTGCGCCTCGGTGCACCGCGAGAAGTTCAAGCCGCTCGGCGGCCCGGACGGCGGGAACGGCGGGAACGGCGGGTCGGTCGTCCTCCGCGTCGACCCCAACCTCACGACCCTCGTCGACTACCACCGCCAGTCGCGCCGCGTGGCGCCGAACGGGCAGCCCGGGAAGGGCGACCACCGCGCGGGGATGCACGCCGCGGACGTGGTGCTTGCTGTTCCCGAGGGAACCGTCGTCTCGGACGCGGACACCGGCGAGGTGCTCGCCGACCTCGTCGGCGACAGCGCGGAGGTGGTCGTCGCTCGGGGAGGCCGTGGCGGCCTCGGCAACGAGGCTCTCGCCTCGTCCGCCCGGAAGGCTCCCGGGTTCGCGCTCCTCGGCGAGGAAGGTGAGCAGCGCCGTATCACGCTCGAGCTCAAGGTCCTCGCCGACATCGGCCTCGTCGGCTTCCCCAGCGCCGGCAAGTCCTCGCTCATCGCGGCCATCTCCGCGGCCAGACCCAAGATTGCCGACTACCCCTTCACCACGCTGGTCCCGAACCTCGGCGTGGTCGTGGCCGGCGACGTCACGTACACAGTCGCGGACGTCCCGGGCCTCATCGAGGGGGCCTCGGACGGGCGGGGGCTGGGCCACGACTTCCTGCGCCACATCGAGCGCTGCCAGGCGATCGTGCACGTCGTGGACTGCGCCACGTACGAACCGGGCCGCGATCCCATCACGGACCTCGACGTCATCGAGGGCGAGCTCGCTGCGTACGGAGGGCTCGAGGACCGTCCCCGGCTCGTCGCGCTCAACAAGGTGGATGTGCCGGACGGCCTCGAGCTCGCCGAGATGGTCGCGCCTGACCTGCGTGCGCGCGGCCTCGACGTCCACCTCGTCTCGACGAAGACCGGCGTAGGGCTGGTCAAGCTCAGCCATGCGATGGCAGCCGTCGTCGCTGCCCGCCGTGCCGCCCAGCCGCCCCGTCCCGCGCCCAAGATCGTCGTCAAGCCCAAGCCGGTCGCCGGCGGCCCGGAGTTCACCATCCGCAAGCAGGGCGACGGGGAGGGCGGCTTCCTCTGGCGCGTGCGTGGCGACAAGCCGGAACGCTGGATCCGTCAGACCGACTTCAGCAACGCGGAGGCAGTGGGTTACCTCGCTGACCGTCTCAACAGGCTCGGGGTCGAGGACGAGCTGCTCGCGCTGGGGGCCGAGCGCGGTGACGCCGTCGCGATCGGTGGCGAGGACGCCGTCGTGTTCGACTTCGCCCCCCAGATCGACATCGGCGCCGAGCTGCTGAGCCGCCGGGGCGAGGACAACCGCATGCAGGAGCTGCGCCCCGCCGCGCGGCGCCGTCGCGCGAAGGACGCCGAGTACCACGAGCGCAAGACCGCCGAGCGTTCCGTGAACGCCGCACTCGACGGCGTGGACTGGGACGATGAAGAGGGTGAGGACGACGCGCCAGCGGATCGCTAACGCACGACGGATCGTCGTCAAGGTCGGGTCGTCCTCTCTCACTGCCGCCGAAGGGGGCATCGACCCGGTACGGATCGGACGGATCGTCGATGCCGTCGCGGCAGCCCGGAAGGCCGGCCGCGAGGTCGTCCTCGTGTCGTCGGGCGCCATCGCAGCAGGAATGGGACCGCTGGGGATGAGGACCAGGCCGCGCGACCTCGCGTCGCAGCAGGCCGCTGCGTCCGTCGGTCAGGGCCTGCTGGTCGAGCAGTACTCCGCGCTGTTCGCGGTACAGGGCCTGACCGTCGGCCAGGTGCTGCTCACGGTAGACGACACGACGCGCCAGGGCACGTACCGCAACGCGCTGCGCACGTTCGACCGTCTCCTCGACCTCGGGATCGTCCCCGTGGTCAACGAGAACGACACGGTCGCGACGCAAGAGATCCGCTTCGGTGACAACGACAGGCTCGCGGCCCTCGTGGCGCACCTGGTTCGCGCGGACGCTCTGTTCCTGCTCAGCGACGTGGACGGCCTGTACACGGCCCACCCGTCGTCGGCCGGGGCGGAGCGCATCACCGAGGTTCCGAACCTCGACGAGCTCGTCGCCGACACGTCCCGGCTCGGAAGCTCCGTCGGTACGGGCGGCATGACCACCAAGCTGGAGGCCGCGCGCATCGCGGTCGCCGCGGGCATCCCTGTGGTGCTCGCTGCGGCCGAGCAGGTCGCCGACGCGCTCGACGGGCGCTCGGGCACCGTGTTCCACGCGTCCGGCAAGCGACGCTCGTCACGTCTCAACTGGCTCGCCCACGCGTCGCAGCCTGCCGGCGAGCTGGAGCTGGACGACGGCGCGGTGAAGGCCATCACGAAGGGCAAGGCCTCGCTGCTGCCCGCGGGGATCACGGCCGTACGGGGCTCGTTCCAGGCCGGCGAGCCGGTGCTGCTCGTCGACCCCGCCGGAGCGCCCGTCGCGCGTGGCATCGTCAACTACGACTCCGACGTCCTGCCTGCCCTCCTGGGCCGCAGCACGAAGGACCTGGCCCGGGAGCTCGGTGTGGAGTACGAGCGCGAGGTCATCCACCGCGACTCGCTCGTGCTCCGCAGGCCGCGCCGGTCCGACCCGCCGCTCGACGCGCAGTCCCGCTAGGAGCAGGTCGGGCCAGCCCCTCGACGACCAGGCCCCCGACCGGCCCGCCGCCCAGGGCGCGGTGCCCTCGCCAGATCTTGGCGCGGGCGTCCGTCAGGACGGGGGAGCCCCGCCGGCGGGAGGCTCGACCCCACCTGCGCCGGCGTTCCCGCCGGCTGTGACGTTGCCGCCGCTGCCGCCGTTGGGGAACTGCTGCGCGTTCTGCCCGCCACGCGAGGCCGCGATGCTGGCTCCGGGGATGGGCTTCGTGACGTCCGCGATGACGACGGTCTCGCCGGCGGTGACGCCGCTGACGATCTGGATCTCGCTGGACCCGACAGCGCCGGTGGCGACGCGCCTGGTCGACGCGACACCGTCGGTCAGCACCTGGACCGCGCCTGAGCCGGAGCTCAGTGGCGTGACGGCCGAGGCGGGGACGACGACCGCTGCATCCACCGTCTTCGTCGTGATGGTCGTCTGCACCCTCGATCCCTCGGGCAGGGCGTCCCCGCCGGTCGGCACGGTGATGACAGTGGCGTACGTGGTCGTCGAGCTGCTCGAGCTCGATCCGCCGCCCCCGGCCGCCGCCGCGGCGGCGGCAGCGAGCGAGAACCCTGTGGTCGTCGGCAGGAGACTGATCCGGGAGATCGTGCCCTCCAGCGTCGTGCCTCCCACGACGCTCGTCACCTTCGCCTTCTCACCGGTCGCGACCAGTGGTCGCGACGCCAGCGGCACGGCGACTGTCACCTCGATCGCGCCGCTGCCGATGATGACGGCCGTGGCCTTCGGGCTCGCCTGCTGCCCGACGACGAACGGCATCGATGCGACCTTGCCCGCGATCGGGCTTGTGAGGGCCGCCTGGGCGAGCTGGTCCCTCGCTTGGGCGAGCGCGATGCTCGCGGTCTGAATCGCGGCTTGGTCGGTGATGAGCGTCGCCGCCGTCACCGTGCCGCCTCCGCTACGGGACAGGCCCGCCGCGGCCGCTGCCTGAAGTGCGGAGTTGGTCGAGGTGAGCGAGGACGCCTGCTGCCTGGCGGCCGCCGCCTGTGCCGCCGCGACCGCCGCCTGGGCGGCCTGCTGCTGCTTCTGAAGCGCGGCGGCCTCCTGCTGCAGGGCGGCCGCCTGAGCATCGAGCGCCTTGACGGCTGCGGCGAGCGTCACGCTCGCGGCGGTCATCTGGTCGGGGAGCGTCGCCTCGGCTGCCGTGAGGGTGTCGATGGCGGCCTTGCACGTCGCGGTGACGGCACTGCTCGCAGACGCGGTAGCACCAGACGACGACGAGGCCGTCCCGGACGCCGACGGCGCGCTGCTCGCTGCCGAGGTGGCGGACGTCGCGCCGCTGCTCGCGGCCGCCGCTGTCACGGTCACGGTGTGTGTCACTGTCGCCGTGGCGGTGACGGTCTTCGTGACCGTCGCCTGGGGAGCGGCGGTCGTCGTCGGGATGAGCGGGATGCACTCCGACACGAACGCAGGAAGGGCGGTCTGAACGCTCGTGACGCCTGTCTGCAGCGCGGCCAGGGCATCGGTGGCGGCCTTGACCGCGGCGGCCGGGCTGGTGGCACCGCCGCCTCCCGTACCGCCCGAGGGGTTCCCGGAACCGGAGGGGGAGCCGCTCGACGCCGAGGACGAGCCCGTACCCGCCGTGCTCTGCCGCGATGCCGACGTCGCGGCCTTCGTCGTGCTGGCTGAGGAGGACGACGACGCGTACGTCTGCTGTTCGGTCTCGTACTGGGAGATGGCAGCGGTGTACGTGGCGTTCGCGGCGAGGACAGCGTCCTGCAGGGGCCGGGTGTCGATCGACGCCAGCGCCTGACCGACGGCGACGGGGTCGCCGGCCTTGACGTTGACGGCGGTGACCATCCCGCTCGTCGGGAAGCTCACGCTGTCCTGCGCCACGTGGTGGACGATGCCGGACAAGGCGATGCTCTGAGTGATCGTGCCCGACGCGGCCGT
>JAJZQV010000017.1 GCA_021803025.1 Actinomycetes bacterium
AGGAAGTTGACGTACCAGACGTTGATGAGCCCCATGAGCGCCGGCACGTTGCGGAACAGCGGCGTCTCCCCGAAGTGCAGGTCGATCTGGTGGAACCCGTCGAGGAACTCGGCGAAGCGCTCCGGGCCGATCGCGACAGCCACGGCGGTGCCGACCGCGGAGTCGACCGAGTAGCGGCCGCCGACCCAGTCCCAGAACCCGAAGGCGTTCTGAGGGTCGATGCCGAAGGCGGCGACCTTGTCGAGCGCCGTGGACACGGCGACGAAGTGCTTCGCGACGGCATCCGTACGGGACGCCTCGCTGCCGTCGATGGCCCCCGCCTCCTGCAGCGTGCGCCAGAGCCACTCGCGGGCGAGGCGCGCGTTGGTGAGCGTCTCGAGCGTCGTGAACGTCTTCGAGGCGACGATGAACAGCGTTGTCTCGGGGTCGAGGTCGACCGTCTTCGCGTACATGTCGGTCGGGTCGATGTTGGAGACGAAGCGGCAGCTGAGGCCGGGCTGCACGTACGGCTTGAGCGCCTCGTAGACCATGACGGGGCCGAGGTCGGACCCTCCGATGCCGATGTTCACGACGGTACGGATCGGCTTGCCCGTGACGCCGACCCACTCCCCGCTGCGTACCGTGTCGGCGAACGCGTACATCTTGTCCAGCACCTCGTGGACCTCGACGACGACGTCCGTCCCGTCGACGGTGAGGCTGTCGCCCTTCGGCCGGCGCAGCGCCGTGTGCAGTACGGACCGGTTCTCGGTCACGTTGATGCGGTCGCCGCGGAGCATCGCGTCACGCCGCCCCTCGAGGCCGACCTGGTCCGCGAGCGCGAGCAGCGCATCCAGAACCTCCCTCGTGACAAGGTTCTTCGAAAGGTCGACGTGGAGCTCCCCGACTCCGAAACTGAGCGCGTCCACACGGTCGGCGTCGGACAGCCACGCCCTCAGGTCCGGGGTGAACCCGTCAGCGAGACGCGAGAGCTCGGACCAGGCAGGGGTCGTGGTGGGGTCAACGATGGTCATGGTCCGAGCATATGGGTCGCCGTCGAGGTCGGCGGTGGCAGCAGTAGTACCCGCAGTAGTACCCGCAGTAGTACCCGGAGTCAGTACCCGGCAGCCCTACCCGGCGCACCACGAGGAGCCGCACGATGACCCAGACGCCCCCGGACGAGCAGCTGCGCCGCCTGCTCGCGCAGCATGACCGGCTCCTCGCTGAGACCGCGCAGCAGAACCGCGAGCTGCACGAGTGGGCCGTACGGTACGGGCCGCGGCCGACGACGGCAGCCCCACAGGCCGCCCCTTTCGTCCACCCGCCAGCGCCTTCGTTCGCGCCGCCGGTGGCCTCTGGGCCCGTCGGCGGCGCAACCGCACCGCCCGGAGCCGGCGGTCCCATGCCGACACCCCAAGCGGGTACGCCCCAGCCACCCGCGAGGACTCTGTCCACGACCCAGGTCGTCGCGCGAGTGCTGGCCGGCCTCGGAGCGCTGGTGACGCTGGTGGGCATCGCGTTCATCCTCGTCCTCGCGGCCCAGTACGGGTACTTCGGTCCGGCTGCCCGGACGGTCAGCGCGGCCGGTCTCGGCGTCGTCCTCGCCGGCGGCGCCTTCCTGCTCCACCGCCGGGACCCGGACAACGCCGGCGGACCGGCGCTCCTCGCGACCGGCATGGCGGCCGGTTTCCTGTCCCTCGTCGCCGGCACGACGCTCTACCACTTCGTGTCGGGCGCCGTCGGGCTCGTCCTGGCCGGCCTCCTCGGCGTCGCCGTGAGCGTCGTGGCAGTTCTGTGGCGCAGCGAGTGGCTCGCCTGTCTCGCGATCGCATCGGCCCTCGTCATCGGTCCCTGGGTGAGCGGGGACGCCCGCCCGGGTGCGGCGTTCATGGTCGCGCTGTCGGCGGTCGCGTCGGTCGCCCACCTCCGGATGCGCTGGCCGGTCTTCCACGTCGCTCGCACCCTGCCCACGACCCTCCTGCTCATCGGCCTCGCCGGTACGTACGGGCTGTCGGCAGCCGACGCGTGGCTGCTCGTTGCCCTGGCCGGGGTCCATGCCGTCATCGCAGCGATGTCGGCCCTGATCGGCCGCCGGACCCCGAGCCTGGAGCAGTGGGCGCTGGTGTCCGTGTTCGTCGGCCCGGCGGTGCCGGTGCTCATGCTGGCGCTGGGCCCGCTCCCCCGCATCGAGGGCGCATGGGTCGCCGTGGGCGCGTCGGTCCTGTACCTCGTCGTCGCGCTGTCCCGGGACGGCAGGGACTGGCTCCGGGCGACCGCTGTCGCACTCGCCGGTGTGTTCGCCGTCGCCACGCTCGGGCTCGCCACGGACCTGAGCCTCGTCGACGTGCTCCTTCCCGGCGTCGCCGTGGCGTACACGGCCGCAGCGGCCTCGCTGCGGAGCCGCGGGGTCGGGCTCGTCGCGCTGCTCGCCTCGGTGCTCGGCGTCGGCGGCTGGCTGGGTGCCGGCGTCCCCGCGGCCTTCGGCGTCCGCTTCCGCGACATCCTCGTCGGGAGCCTCATCATCGTGGCGCTCGCGGCTGTCGGCCGCTGGGCCGCCGGACGTCTCCTGGCCGAGCGGCCGCCCTGGCTCCGATACGTCCCCATAGCCGTCGGCATGCTCGGCGGGGCCGCTGCGGTGACGTCCATCGGCGCCCTCCTCGGCCGTACGTCCGCGTCTCCCGTCGCGATCCACCAGGCCTCGTCGGTGGTCGTCACGGTCGGGTGGGCGCTGGCCAGCGTCGTCGTGCTGCGACAGCCGCTGCGCAGCGCCGACCACTCAGGCGGGTGGATCCGGCTGGGGCTGGGACTGGCCGCGGCGGCGACCGGAAAGCTGTTCCTCGTCGACCTCGCCCTGCTACCGGGCCTGGCGCGAGGCATCGCCTTCCTGCTCGTCGGCCTGCTGCTGCTGGCCCTCGGCATCTCCTACGCCAAGGCGTACGAGCGCGCGCGGGCGCCCCAGCAGAGCTGACGCGGACGCTGAGCCCCGGAACGCTGAGCCCGGACATGCGTACGGCTCCTCGTGGGGGCAAGGAGCCGTACGGGTCTGGGTGGGTTCAGGCGACGAGCACGTGGATGTGGTCGTCGTGGTTGGCGGTGACGCTGCCGCGGTCCGGCATGGGCCGCCACCCCTCGGAGGCGCGCTGCGTGGTCCAGATCTGCTGCTGGTAGATGATCTCGACGACTCCGAGCTTGCTGTAGTTGGCCCGCAGCCAGGCGGCGATCTGCTGGCCGCGGCCACCCGACGTCATGATGTCGAGCGCCTGCCCACTCGCGTGCTCGCTGCCGTCACCCCGGATCCCGCCGTACCTGGTGATGTCGGGGAACGTCGTGCAGATCGCACGGTGCACGAGGATCGCGTTGGCGACGAGCCCGGCCTCCACGGCCGAGCCGGAGGCGCAGGCAGGGTACGAGGAGGCGGCGGCGCCTCTCGTCGAGACGGGCTTCTTCGTGGTCGCGGGTGCAGTCGTCGTCAACAGCGAGCTCTTGATGAACCCGGTCTTGGAGCCTGCCGCGACGGGCTGCCAACCGCCGGCCGCGACGCCCGTGGCGGTGACCCGCGCGCCGGCTTCGAGCGTCGTGAGGACCGTACCCGCCGTCGAGGCGGTGGCGCGGACGTTGGCGGCGCTGAGGAGGTAGAACACCGCTGGGGCTGTCGACGTGTCGGCAGTCGCGGGCGGCGTGTCCGTCGCATCCGGCGTCTGGCTCGCAGCCTCGCGGTCGACGTAGGCACGGCTCAACGTCTGGACGTCACGGGCCATGGTCCCGGTGCTGGCTGCCGGCGTGGCCACCGCACCCTGTCCGAGTGGGGCCGCACCCTGTCCGAGTGGGGCCGCACCCGAGAGGACGATCCCGGCGCATACCGCGGCAGCCACCGCAGCCGCGCTCCTCGACCACAGCCGCGGACGTCGCCCGAGGAAGGCGAACCGGCCGGAGAGAGCGCGCTTGGCCTCAGGACGTTCGCCGCCGCCAGCGCATACCGCGCCCGCGCTGCGCCGTGCCTGACCTGCCACCATCAGCTTCCACCTCGAGTCGAACGAATCCCCATGCCTTCACCCTGAGACTTTCTCAGTTTAAACTCAGGAACATGGGTGGAGTCAAGTGCGGCGGATGGCATGTCCTCGCGTATTTGACCCTAGAATCCCTATTCGGTCCACCGTGACACGCTGACGAGACACGTCGGCCAGAGGGGAAACGCACCATGAGCAGTCTCAGGTTTCTGCGGGGCCTCGCCCTCGCCGTGGCCGGGTCCGCTCTCGCCGTCGGCATGTGGACCGTCCCCAGGGAGGCGAACGCAGGCCTTCCCCAGGCGCCAGGACTCCAGCCCACGTTGACGGTCGCCGCGCAGGTCCAGGGAGGGAACCTCGCCATCAGCGGCTCGCTCACCGCAGCGGGCGTGCCGATCGACAAGGCAAGCATCGCGATCTCCCTGGACGGACGCAACATCGGCAAGACCAACACGTCCGCCGACGGGACGTACTCGACCTCGACCAAGCTCCCGAATCCCGGAACCCACGTCGTCACCGCCACCTTCTCCGGTGACAAGACGTTCGCCGGGACCCAGGCGACGACCCAGTTCACCTACGCCCCGCCCCCGAGCACCGCACCGACCACGAAGGCACCTCCCACCACGGCACCGCCGCCCACCACGACCATCTCCGCGACCCTGAGTCCCAACCCCGTGCCGGCCGGAGGAGTGCTGGGCGTCACGGGGACCGTCATGTCTGGCGGCATCCCCGTCGACTTGTCCGGCCTGGACATCACGTCCGACTTCGGGAATCTCCACACCCTCGGTGTCACCGACTCGACCGGCAGCTTCTCGGTGAGCCTCACGCTCCCTCCCACCGGACAGCCGCCGTCCCTCACCGTCACGGTCAGCTTCGCAGGGGACGCGCGGTTCCCCGCGGCGAAGGCCTCGTTCCAGAGCGCGGTCTCCGCCCCGTCCCCATCGACCGCGCCGACGCCGACGATCAGCGCGGACGCCTCCGCCCCGCCGGCCGCGTCGGTGAGCATTCAGCCGTCCGCGGGGGCGACCGGTGCGGCCGCGGCGCCCCGAGGCGACTCGACCCCTGCCGCGACGTTCGGGATCGTGTTCGGCATCGTGGGGGCCACGTCAGTGGCGGCGCTCGGGGTCCTGGGGGTGATGGCTCGACGGAGGCACCACCTCCTTCCCGGCGAGAGACGCGGCTTCGGGAGCGACTTCGGTCACCCGGGCAGGTCCGCGTGACCGGGGCGCACGATCCCGTCTCCGGCCCGGACGCGGCCACCATCGGGCAGGTCCGCGTGACCGGGGCGCACGGCTGCGTACGGCAAGATGTGACCCGTGACTGACTGCGGCCCCCTCGACGTGCTCGGGAGGACCCGGCTCATCGCGTCCTTCCAACGGGGCGCCACAGCTCGTACGGTCGCCATCGCGACCGTGCTCGTCGAGGAAGGCTTCGCGGCTCTCACCGTCGACGTGGGGGACCTCGACCTCGTCGAACGGCTCGGCACGCTCCTGGGGGGCCGGGCGGTACTTGGCGTCCACGGGGTCCGTACCGACGAGGCCCTGTACCGTGCCCACGACGCGGGCGCCACGTACGCCCTGGCGCCGATCGGTACGGCCGGGCTCGTGCGGGCCGCCCAGGACAACGGCCTCCCCCTCTTCGCCGGAGCGATGACTCCCGCTGAGATCTCCGCCGCCGCCGCGCTCGGTGGGGCCGGCGTCCTCGTCCATCCGGCGGAGGTCCTCGGGACGAGCTACGCGCCCCACGCCGTCGCCGCGGCCGGTGACAGCCGCCTCGTCGTCGGCGGGTCGAGCCCGTACGGGGTCACCCAGTGGCTCAACGCCGGCGCGTTCGCGGTCGTCGCCGACTCCTCGCTGCTGTCCGACGCGCTCGATCACGGCGACCTCGGATTCCTGCGGGACCGCGCCCGCAACTACACCAGCGAGACGGAGCGGATCGGCCCGTGGAGCCCGCCGGCCCCATGAGTGCGGCCGGCCCGGGCCGCGGCCCCTTCGGTGATCTCCTCGACGCGGGGCTCGAGGACACCGATGCGGTGTACGAGGCGTTCTCCGGGTGGCTTGCCGACCAGGGGCTCGTCGCGTACAGCCACCAGGACGAGTCCATCCTCGAGCTGCTCAGCGGCGCCAACGTCGTCCTCGCGACACCCACCGGGTCGGGCAAGTCGCTCGTCGCGACCGCCCTGCACCTCGCGACGGTCGCCGCGGGCGGTCGTACGTTCTACACGGCCCCGATCAAAGCCCTCGTCAGCGAGAAGTTCTTCGCGCTCGTCGACCTGTTCGGCGCCGAGCGCGTCGGCATGCTCACGGGCGACGCCTCGGTCAACCCGGAGGCGCCGATCATCTGCTGCACCGCGGAGATCCTGGCCAACCTGGCTCTCCGGCAGGGCCCCGACGCGGACGTCGCGAGCGTCGTCATGGACGAGTTCCACTACTACGGCGACCCGTCGCGCGGCTGGGCGTGGCAGGTGCCGATCCTCGAGCTGACCCGGGCCCAGTTCCTCCTCATGTCGGCGACCCTGGGCGACACCTCCCGGCTGAGGGCCGACCTCACCCGACGGACCGGGCGGCCGACGGTGCTCGTGGACGACGCCGTACGGCCCGTGCCGCTGTCGTACGAGTGGGTGACGACGGCCGCGCACGAGACGATCGCCGACATCGTCGCGGAGCACCGCGCCCCCGTGTACGTCGTGCACGCCACGCAGAAGGAGGCCCTCGAACGCGCCCAGTCGCTTCTGTCGGCCGACCTCGGCAACCGGAGCCAGCGGGACGAGATCGCCGATGTGGTCGCGCGGTTCCGGTTCTCGGCCGGCTTCGGCCGTACCCTCTCCAAGCTCGTCCGGCGCGGCATCGGCGTGCACCACGCGGGCATGCTGCCGCGCTACCGGCGTCTCGTCGAGAGGCTCTCCCAGGCCGGGCTGCTGAGCGTGATCTGCGGCACGGACACGCTCGGGGTGGGGATCAACGTCCCGATCCGGACTGTGCTGTTCACGACGCTCGCCCGGTACGACGGGCGGCGGGTACGGATCGTGTCCGCACGCGACTTCCACCAGATCGCCGGTCGGGCAGGGCGCGCCGGCTTCGACACCCTCGGCTACGTCGAGGTGCAGGCGCCGGAGCACGTCATCGCCAACGAGAAGGCGCTCGCGAAGGCGGGGGACGACCCGAAGGCCCGCCGCAAGGTGATCCGCAAGCAGCCACCGGCCGGCACCGCCTCGTACACGCGGGAGACGTTCGACCGCCTCGTCGCCTCGCCGCCGGAGCCGCTCAAGAGCCGGATGCAGGTGACGTACGGGATGGTGCTCGACGTGGTCGCACGCCCCGGCAACCCCGTCGAGACGTTGCGCCACCTGCTCCTCGACAACCACGAGGACGCCGCGTCACAGCGCCGGCTCGTACGGCGGGCGCTGGCCATCGGGCGCTCGCTGCTGAGGGCCGGGATCGTGGTGCCCCTGCCGGAGCCGGACGCGACCGGTCGTACCCACCGGCTCACGGTCGACCTGCAGCACGACTTCGCGCTCAACCAGCCGCTCAGCGCGTTCGCGCTGGCCGTCGTCGACGTGCTCGACCCCGACTCACCGTCGTACGCGCTCGACCTCGTCAGCGTCATCGAGGCAACGCTCGAGGACCCGCTCCCCGTCCTGCTGGCACAGCAGTTCGAGGCGCGCGGCGAGGCCGTACGGCAGATGAAGGACGAGGGGATCGAGTACGACGAGCGCATGGAGCTCCTCGAGGACGTGACGTGGCCGACGCCGCTGGCGGAGCTGCTCGAGCAGACCCTCACGACGTACCGGCAGACCCATCCCTGGCTGCCCGACTCCGTCCGGCCGAAGTCGGTGGTGCGCGACCTGTACGAGCGGGGGCTGACGTTCACCGAATACGTCGCCCACTACCGGCTCGCGCGCGTCGAGGGCGTCCTGCTGAGGTACCTCTCGGACGCGTACCGGGCGCTGCGCCGGACCGTGCCGGCGGCCAGCCGCGACGAGATGTTCAGCGACCTCGTCGAGTGGCTCGGGGAGCTCGTGCGGCAGACCGACTCCTCGCTGGTGGCCGAGTGGGAGTCGCTGCTCGCCGGCCTGGCACCGGGCGAGGTCGCCGAGGTGTCCGAGCGACCCATCACCGCGAACACGCGAGCGTTCCGTGTGCTCGTACGGAATGCGATGTACAGGCGGGTCGAGCTCGTCGCCCGGGACGATGTCGATGGTCTGGTCGAGGCGGAGGAGCTGGCGGCGGCCGCCACGGACCCGCCCCAGACCGTCGTCATGGACCGTGCGGCGTGGGACGACGCGCTCGACGCGTACTACGCGGAGCACGACACGGTCCAGCTCGGCCCGGACTCGCGCGGTCCGGGCCTCCTGGTCGTGTCCGAGCTGGCGGGCCGGCGCTGGGAGGTTCGGCAGGTGATCGACGACCCGGCCGGAAACCACGACTGGTCGATCCTTGCCGAGGTCGACCTCGGCGCCAGCGACGAGACGGGCGACCTCGTGCTGAGGACGCTCGCGATGGAGCGCCTCGACTGACCTCCGGGAGAGGACCTATCCGCTCCAGGAGAGGACCTATCCGCTCGAGGAGAGGACCTGTGCGCTCGGGGAGAGGACCTATGCGCTCGAGGAGAGGACCTATCCGCTCGGGGAGAGGACCGTGCGGTTGCGAGAGAGCATTGGCGCACTGCACCCCAGGCAGCCCCCTGCCACGAAAGGCCACGACACGCGCGGTCAGAGCGGCGTGTCTGCGCACGAACTGGCCTTTCGCAGCCGAACCCGGCACAGATGCTCTCCCCGAGCGCACAGGTCCTCTCCCCGAGCGCACAAGTCCTCTCCCCGAGCAGGCGTTACGGCTAGAGCTCAGCGACCGCGACCAGGGCGCCGGAGGACGTGACGAGCTCAACCTTCCGGATCTCCCCCAGCTGGCTGGAGCAGGCGGTGGTGAGCATGACCCTGCCCGACGGGATCGCCTTCCAGGTGGCCACCTGGGTGTCGCGACCGGCCGCGTCGTAGACCCACACCGTCATCTCGCCCGCCGTCGGGAGGTTGGCGCCCTCGACCTGCAGCTCGGTGCCCCACGCCTTCGTGATGAACGAGACCTGTACGGCCGCCTGCGAGCCGGTACCGGGCGTGGCAGTGACCTTCGCCGCGGCGACGGGTGCAGGGGTACGGCCCATGGTCGTCCCCAGCGCCGCACCGGCGCCCAGCATCGCGACCGCCAGCACGACCGCAGCGACCGCCGTGAGGAGACGAGACCGGCGCCGTCGCGCCCGTACCAGCGCAAGCACCGGCTGGGGCACCGGCTCCGTCGTGGCGGGGACCTCCGCCAGTGCTTCCGGGCTCGCGAGGTCCAGCAGCCGCGGGATGCTGCTCACCTGCGCCAGCTCTCGTTGGCAGAGGGGGCATTCCCGCAGGTGCGCGGCGAAGGCCGCGTGGTCGGCGTCGTTGAGGCCGCCGAGCACGTACGCGCCCATGAGGACCTGCAGCTCGTCGTGGCCCGCGGTCATCGCCTGACTCCCATCTCGTCGAGGATCACGCGGAGCTGTCTCAGCGCGTAGAAGGCCCGGGACTTCACCGTGCCCTCCGGCACCCCGAGCGTGGTCGCGGCATCGGCGACGCTCATCCGCTGCACGTGGAGCAGCCGGACGACGGCGAGGTGGTCCGCCGAGAGCCTCGCGAGAGCCTGGTCGATCACCAGCGCATCCAGGGCACGGTCGATCTCGTCGGCGTCGATCGGCGGCTCGACGAGGTTCTCGTCCACCGACGTGACCTCCTTCGGCCGTCTCGCTGCGGCCCGGTAGCGGTCCACGAGAAGGTTACGCGTGGCCTGTGCGAGGTAGGCCGCCATGTTGTCGTCCTTCGGCGCCGCGCGCCACACCCTCACGATGACCTCCTGCACGACGTCCTCCGCCGCCGCTGCGTCGTGCGTGCCGCGCATCGCCATCCGGCGCACCATCGAGGCGTAGCCACGGTAGATCGCCGCGATCGCGTCGTCGTCGAGCGGCATCCGTCCCCTCCTCGGTGGGCAGCGGCGCGTCCGAAGGTCCCTGGCGCGTGCCCGTCGTGAAGCACAACGTCGTGGAGGCTGGAAATGTTCAGCTGAACCGGTACGGACGGGACCGCGTTCCTCTAGGTACCGGCTCGCCCGAGCCGCCGAAGGAGGGCAGCATGTTCCACCCGATCACCCGGCGTACCACCCGCCGCGTTCTCGCGACCGTCGCAGCCGCGGCAAGCCTCGGCCTCGTGGCCGCCTGCTCCTCGACGAGCGCCACACCCGGCGGCTCGGCGACCACCGGGGGCTACGCCTCGAGCGCCCCCAGCACAGCCAAGAGCTCGGCAGCGAGCTCAGCCGCCAGCAGCGGCCCGGCAGCGAGCCTGGTCACCGAGCTCAAGACCGCCACCACCTCGCTCGGCACGATCGTCGTCGACGGCAAGGGCATGGTCCTGTACATGTACACGAAGGACACCCAGGGCGCCCAGATGAGCGCCTGCACCGGCGCGTGCCTCACAGCGTGGCCCCTGGCCATGGCCGACTCCCAGCCCACGCTCAACGGCATCACCGGCACGGTGACGATGATCCCCACCGCGAACGGCGGCAAGCAGCTCGCCCTCAACGGCTGGCCTCTGTACTACTACGCGAAGGACAAGGCCGCCGGAGACACCCTCGGACAGGGCGTCGGGTCGGTCTGGTACGTCCTCGACGCGTCAGGGACCCCGAAGAAGGCATAGGCGACTGGCTACCGCTGCCCCTTCACCCGGTCGGGCGTGCTCGGGATCCACTGCTCCCGAGCACGCCTTCCCCGGAGCGAGGGGCGGCATCCCGTGAGGCCGGCAGTCGGCCTCGCGTCAGGCGATGTAGCCCTCGATGTCGGCGATGAGCTGGACGCTGCCGCCGGTCGAGCCGTTGTGCAGGGTGACAGCCCCGTCCGACCCCAGGGCGACGACCACCTGGTTCGGCCTCGTGGCGCCGGGCGTGTAGTTGAGGTTCGACGTGCCCGGCCAGGATGTGCCGCTCGCGTACGCGCTCACGTACCCCGTCGAGGTGCAGTCGGTGACCGTGAGGTTCAGGACGACGGCTGTCACGCCCGTCGTCGGGACGCCGCCGCGTCCGGTGATCTGGAGGGTGACGTCCTGACCTGCAGGGACCGGCCCGAAGCGGCCGTTGCCGATCCGCGTGTCGAGGATCCGTACCGGCATATCGGCAGCCCGGAGGGCGTTGGCGGTGCCGCTGCCGGACACGTAGCCCATGATGTCCGCGACCACGGAGACCGAAGCCAAGGAGCCGTTCTGGATGGTGATGGCCCCTCCCGCTCCGACCTTGACGAGCGCGAGGTTCGCCGCGGTCTGGCCGGCCCCGAAGTTGACGTTCGAGACCAGGGGAGGTGTCACGCCGCTCGGGAACGCAGCCAGGTAGCCAGGAGAGGTGGGGTCGGCCGCCGTGAGGTTGACGAGGACGGCCGAGGCGTCCACGGGTACGGAACCGCCCGTCACCCTGAGCTGGAGGCTGCTCTGGGCCGCCAGTGGGCCGGTCGCGCCGATCCCGCTCCGCGTGTCCAGCACGCGACTCGGGGTGACCGTGACCGTGCCGCCACCCGCAGTCGGAGCTCCGGTCGCGTAGTAGCCGCCGAGGTCGACGATGAGGTCGAGCGGGGACGTGGAGCTGTTGTAGAGCGAGACCGTGCCGCTCGTGCCGACCTTGACGGTGACGAGGTTCGGCACGGTCTGGCCGGCGTCGACGTTGAGGTTGGACGCGACGGGCCTGGTGCCCCCGGTCGGCCACACAGTGACGAAGCCGACCGCCTTGGCGTTCGTCACGGTGACGTTGAGGGAGACGGCGGACGCGTCAGCCGGTACGTTCTTCACGCCCGCGACCTGCAGCGTGATCGTGCTCTGGGCCGCCACGGACTGGGTCGCACGCGTGTCGAGGATCCGGACAGGCGTCATCGGCACGTAGTGGCTGGGGGCGGCGAACGTCGTCGTCGGAGTGGGGACGGGGAGGTCGCCGCCCTGGAAGGTCGCCCTGTCGTCGCCCGGGGCCACCGCGAACTGGCTCGACGTCGGCCAGCCGTACGCACCGGTCGGGCCACCGTACGACACGTACAGCCCGTTGAGGGCGGACCCCAGCCAGAACACCTGGCCGTCCGGCCTCTGGTAGGCGGCGCCGTTCTCGAACGTCACGACGCTGCCCCCGGCGAGCGGGTGCTCGACCTCGTGGACGCCGCCGAGGGTGCCGGAGTCGCCGCCCATGCTCACCCACAGGTTGTACAGGGCCGTACGGGTGCCGATCAGGGAAGTCGAGGTGTCCCTGAGCTCCTGGATCCGGGCGTACAGGTTCGTCCCGGGGCAGTCGGTCTGCATGACGTCCCGGTGACCGAACAACACGGGGATGGCCGCGCCGACGAGCGTCGTCCAGCCGTTGGGGGTGCGGTAGCTGTTGCCGAGCTTCCAGGCCAGCAGAGCCTCGGCCGAGCTGATGGACGCGGCGGTCGGGTTCAGAGTGTTCGAGTTCATCATGAAGGACACGCCGACCGTGTCGGTGTTCCACGACGTCGCGTGCGCCCCGTGGACCGGGAGCGTGATGCCGCCGTACCGGCCCTCGAAGATCTGCCCGTACATGTCGACGAGGAAGTTGTAACCGATGTCGCACCAGCCGTTGGAGATCACGTGGTAGGCGTAGATGCCGCGCACGATCGAGGCGGACTGCGACGGGCTGTACGAGTTGCTGCCCGCGGTGTGGTGGATCACGGCCCCCTTCACGGTGGCGTCGATCCTCGGCGTGAGGCAGTCGGTCCCGTTGTAGGCGCGCAGGGACTCGTCGGCTCCCCAGCCGGCGCGGGAGATGATGCCCGGCTGGGCGACGCCGCCGAAAGCGGTGGACTGTGCGGACACCTTGGCGAGCGTCGAGTCAGCCGCCACCGCCGGTGACGTCACCGTGGAGGCTGCGAGCGACACGACCGAGGAGCCGGGGCTGCCGACCGCGCGCAGCTCGACACCGGTCGAGTCACCCACGTACAGGGGCTCGGTCGCGTTGCGCGTGGACGTGCCGTCCTGCTCCAGCGAGGGGTCGAGCTGCGACCACGTCGACCACGTGCCGCCGGTCAGCGTCCTGACCTGGAACGTCACCGAGCCCGTGGTCGACTTCCACGTCGCGCCGACGAGCTGGAAGGTGGAGACGGTGCGTGGCGCGACGGAGGCGAGGACGACGTTGCCGGAAGGCACGGAGTCCGGGACCGAGGCTGCGGACACCTTCGTGTCCGCAGGGATGCTCGTCACGCTCGGCGTGACAGCCGGCCGGGCGGCGGGTGCCGGGGCTGCGGGAACGGGCACCGCCGGTACGGGTGCGGCCGGTACGGGTGCGGCCGGGAGACTCGTCCCGGAGGCCACCGCCATGGGGGCGGGAGCTGCAAGGAGGAGGCCGACCGCGAGGATCAGGCCGAGGGGTCGAAGAGCGGCAGCGGTCATGTCGAAAACACCTTCCGTCATCACGCACGGCGCCTCGGAGGGGGGCGGCGCGCGCCAGCGTGCAAACCCAAGACTGAGGGGCGACGGTACGGACGCGCAACATCGGCCTCGACCTCTGGTTCACGGTTCGGACAAGGGGGTTCACTGCGGAGGACCCGTGGACCCAGGACCCTGATCGGAAGGCCGGGGACGAACAGCCTCGGGAGGCTGGGGACGACAACCCTGGGGCGAACGGGACGACAGCCTCCCTCGAGCCACCGAGAAGATGCCCCTATGACGCCGAGACCACAGCCCTAGGCGACCCGCGCACCTCCGTTCTAGGCTGACATCTCAACGGAGAGGAGGCTTTCCATGGAGCTGACGAGCGCGGCGGTCCCCGAGGGCTCGACCCTCGACATCCGTCACATCGAGCCCGGGATCGGGGGCAAGAACGTCAGTCCTGACCTGTCCTGGACGCCCGGCCCGGACGGTACCCAGTCGTACTGCATCACCTGCTTCGACCCTGACGCCCCGACCGGCTCCGGATGGTGGCACTGGCTGGTCACGGACATCCCGGCCTCGGTGACGAGCATCCCGGAGGGCGGCCCGCTGCCCGAGGGGGCGCGGACCTGGAACAACGACTACGCCTACCCGGGCTGGGGCGGCCCGTGGCCGCCGCCCGGCCCCGCCCACCACTACGTGTTCACCGTCCATGCGCTCAACGTGCCCCGGCTCGACGCGAGCGAGGGCACCCCGCCCGCCATGGTTCGGCTCCTCATGCACTTCGCCGAGATCGGCCGGGCCTCCCTCACCGGGCTGTACGCCGCGCGGCCCGAGAGCTGAGCGACGCAGGGTGGCCGAGCCTACCCTGGCCACTCGGTTGCCTCCCGCCGCTCACATTCATGGCCACCCAGTCTCGTGGGCACGTACCCATCGGGGGTTCTCACCGCGTCGTTACCTGGCGCCGGCCCTGACTTCCGTGAACCGGTCGTTATGAGCGCCGGCTGCACTCCGCCTCAGGTCGACTTCCGCGTGCGCGTGGATATGGGGCCGCCGCGGCGCCCGCATAACCACCAACCCACGGAAGTGAGGCTGGAGGGTGCAGACGCGCGCCACTCATAACCACCAGAACTCGGAAGTCGCCCACGACGCGCCCTCAGCACGTCGGCACCATCGCCTCGCGCCGTCAGGACGAGAGCTCCTGGGCGCGCCTCAGCGCGCCCAGCATGTCACGGCTGCGGCGCTGCAGCGGTCCCTCGACCCCACCCCGGGCGGCGGTCTCGAGTACCGCGACCGCACGGCGATAGTCGCGGCTCTCCAACGCGTCGAGCGTGGCCATGTCCGCGAGCATCGGCGTGAGGGACGCCCGCTCGTCGTCGTCGAGCGTCGCGAAGACTGACTGCCAGTGTCCTCGCCCGTGGTCGACGAGCTCGTACAGCTCGGCCCACACGGGATGACGCTGTGCCACGGGGGCCGGCCTCTGCGAGGGCGGTCCGACCCGGAGTGCGGCGGCGCACGCGAAGCCCATCACGAAAGCGGTGTGGTACGCGGTCGCCAGCGTGTACCGGCGAGCCTCGGTCTCCTCCATCGACGCGGCGCGCCGCTGGTCCAGGTTGCCGCACGGCAGAAGACCCACGCGGTCCTCGACGTCGGCGAGCACGCGGAAGCCGAAGGACGACACGGGGTCCCACCCTGCGCGGAGCTCGGGCCACGCCATGAGCAGCTCGCCGGACAGGTCGTAGTCCTCGAGCCGCAGGTACCGGGCGACAAGCGCCCTTACGTCGTCCAGCACCGACACCCTCGGTCTACCCAGCGACCTCGCCGAGCGGCGCGCGAAGTCGCTGACGTAGAACAGGGCGTGGGTGAGTGCGTACGCGTCCTCCCGCTCCGCAGTGAGCAGGTCCAGGGGCCGTTCCAGAGCCGTGCCGCGGACGTCGAGCGGCGCGGGCCCGTACCTGCCCATCACCCACTGCCGCTCCATGCGGGCGACCGGTGGCAGGTCCGCCGCCACGCCCTGGGCCGCGGCGCACTGCCCCAGGAGGAAGTCGTCGACGCGCTCGTCGGGACGCCCGAGCGCGGTGAGAAGGGTGTGCGGGATCGCGTACTTGAACGCTCTGTACGGTCTCAGCGCCGCGTCGGCCAGCGCTCGCGGCGAGCGGCACAGCGGCACGAGCCGCTCCACCACCTCGTCCACGGCCGACGCCAGGCGTCGTCCGGTCGTGGCGTTCGCGGCCGTGTACGCGAGCATCGCGCTCTCGGCGATCGGCTTGTCCGGCCCGAAGCCCAGCGCCTGCCGCTCGCGGTCCGTGAAGCCGGTCTCCCCGAGCTCGTCCAGGACGGTGACGGCGAGGCCCAGGGCTCGTACGACCCGGTCCTCCAGGTCGTCGTGCGGCCAGGCCACGCCGAGGGGCGCGGCCTGGCTCACGAGAAGGACGTCGCTCACTGCTGGGTCCGGGTCACGTTCCCCGCGACCTGGCGGGCGATGCCGAGGTCGCCGACGAGCTTGGCGACGTCGGCCGCCGGCATCATGCAGGCGAGGATGTTGTACCTGCCGAAGACGACTCCGTGCAGGCCGTCGTCGTGGCTGACGAGGTCGGGTCCGAAGTCGCTGACGAACTTCGCGAGACCGTCGAACTTCACGGCGTCGCTCGCAAGGAACTTCTCGGAGATCGCCTCGTGGGTGAGCTTCGATGGCATGATGGGCTCCCTTCTGGATGGTGTCCGGGCCGTCCGGACGGGCCCCTCTGTGGCCCACTGGTGAAGAGTCAGGAAGGGGCAGCCTGATACAGAGCCAGCGCACGCGGCGAGCACTAGCATCACGGTCATGAGGGGCCCTCGGGGGGTGACGCGGGCGAGGCGCTTGCAGAGCGTACGGCCCGTGTCGATGATCCTCACCTGGGTCGTCGTCGTGGCCGGCATCGCCGCGATCGGCGCCGCGGGCTACATGGTCCTGCAGGGCTGGAACCTGCTCGACTCCCTGTACATGGCCGTCATCACGCTGACGACGACGGGGTTCCGCGAGGTCCACCCACTGTCCCCCGCCGGGCAGGTGTGGACGATGATGATGTCGGTCGTCGCGATCGGCATCATCTTCGGCACCGTCGGCATCGTCGCCGAGCAGACGGTCGGCGACGCGTGGACCGGCAGGAGAGGACAGCGACTCATGCAACGTCTTGTCGACTCGTTGAGCGGGCACTACATCATCTGCGGGTACGGCCGGGTCGGCTCGCTGGTCGCCCGCGACCTCACGGCCGCCGGTCACGACGTGGTCGTCCTCGACATCGGGGAGGACTCGCTGTCGAGGGCCGAGGCCGACGGCTACCCGGTCATCCACGGGGATGGCACGTCCGACACCGTTCTCCTGAGGGCCGGCATCACGAGGGCACGCGGGCTCGTGAGCTGCATCGACTCGGACGCGAGCAACGTGTACGTGACGCTGTCGGCGAGAACCCTCAACCCCGACCTGTTCATCGTCGGCCGCGCCGGCGACGAGGGGGTCGTCCAGAAGCTGCGGATCGCGGGGGCCGACCGGGCGATCTCCCCGTACACCATGGCCGGCACGACGATCGCCAACATGGCCCTCCGCCCCCGCGTCCTCGAGTTCATCGACGCGGCCCTGTCCCGCGGCGACCTGGCGTTCACGCTGGAGGAGGTGACCGTCGACGCCTCGCTCGCGGGGCAGACGGTCGCCGACCTCCGCGCCCGGAAGGTGTTCACCCTTGCCATCTCGCGCACCGAGGGAACGTACGAGGCGAACCCTTCGGACTCCCGGGTCCTCTCCCTCGACGAGCACCTCATCGTCTCGGGCTCATCGGAGGCTGTGGCCGCGCTCGGCTAGGTGCCGTCACTGACGCGTAACACGCCCGGCAGCGGGTGTAGCACGACGAGATGTAACACCCAGTCCCTACCGTTCCCCCATGACGGCGTTGTTCGACGAGTACCCCACCGGCCGAGCGGCCTGGGACGAGATGCTCGTGGGTCCCGACCATCCGAGAGCGGCCCACGCGGGACACGTGTACGAGACGTTGCCATGACGGCGGCCATCCCGTCCCGGAGCGCCAAGGCAAAGGCCAGGTCAGCGGCCCGGTTCGCGGCTGTCTGAGGAGGCCCAGACCGGTACGTCACTCCCGTCTCGTTCGTCACATCTGTCACAGAATTGCGAACTCCTGGCGACCTGCGGATGACGGCGTTGTAACGTATCGCCCGCGACCTACCCCAAACAGGTGATCGACGTGCTCTGCGCCGGACCCCCGGCGGCGGATCCCGCACCCGCTCGAGACCTCTCGAGGGCTGTGGCCGCTGCCGGGGCCGCGCTTTCTCCCAGCGGCTTGGACCGCGTCGGTCCCGCGTCCCGGAATCCATGCATCGAGTGGTGAGAAGCCCGGGCGAACGCTACTTTGGGCCTGTCAGAGGCACGGCCCGGGCAGGTCCCGACGTACCGCCGCGGGTACTTTCCGGCGCTTCGCTGGACGACTGGAGGACACATGACCGACACGGCAAGGCTCGAGCTCCCCGACGGGCAGACCGTCGACCTGCCGGTGGTCATCGGCACGGAGAACGAGCCCAGCATCGACATCAGCAAGCTGCGCGCACAGACGGGCTACATCACGCTCGACGACGGGTACGGCAACACTGGGTCCTGCGAGTCGGCGATCACGTTCATCGACGGCGACAAGGGCATCCTGCGCTACCGCGGCTACGCCATCGAGGACCTCGCCGAGCACAGCTCTTTCATCGAGGCCGCGCAGCTGCTCATCTGGGGGGAGCTGCCGACGAAGGCGGAGCGCGAGCGCTTCGGCCAGCTGCTCACCGAGAACGCGGCACTGCCCGAGCCGATGCGCCGGCACTTCTCCAGCTTCCCGCCGTCGGCCCACCCCATGGCGATCCTGTCGGCCATGATCAACGCGCTCCAGGCGTACGACCTCCCGCACCTCAAGATCGACACGCCCGAGCAGTTCGAGGTCGCGGCCGCGTCGCTGATCTCGAAGGTACGGACACTGGCAGCCGCCTCGTACAAGTCGTCCATCGACGAGGCACTGGTCTACCCGCGCCCGGACCTCAAGTACGCCGAGAACTTCCTCCACATGATGTTCAGCCGCCCGTACCAGGAGTACGTCCCGACGCCGGAGGTCGCCGCGGCGCTCAACCTCATGCTGGTCCTCCACGCCGACCACGAGCAGAACTGCTCGACGTCGACCGTACGGATGGTCGCCTCCTCGCAGGCGAACCTCTATGCCTCGGCGGCAGCGGGCGTCTGCGCCCTGTGGGGGCCCCTGCACGGCGGGGCGAACCAGGCCGTCATCGAGATGCTCGAGCAGATCGAGGAGCAGGGCATCTCGGTGAAGGACTACGTGGCGCGGGTCAAGGACAAGACCGCCGGCGTGAAGCTCATGGGGTTCGGCCACCGCGTCTACCGGAACTTCGACCCTCGCGCCGCCATCATCAAGAAGGCCGCCGACGCGCTCCTCGACAAGATGCACATCAGGGACCCGAAGCTCGAGCTCGCCCGCGAGCTGGAGGCCGCGGCCCTCTCGGACGACTACTTCGTCGAGCGGAAGCTCTACCCGAACGTCGACTTCTACTCCGGCATCATCCTCAAGGCGGTCGGCATTCCGATCGACATGTTCACCGTGATGTTCGCCATCGGCCGGATGCCGGGCTGGATCGCCAACTGGAAGGAGATCCACGACAACCCGACCGCGCGGATCTACCGGCCGCGGCAGATCTACACTGGCCCTACGCCACGTCCTTTCGTCGAGCGCAAGGCCCGCCACCACGGCATCCATTCCTGAACCTCCCGACGCGCACCCGGTCGAGGCGTCTCGGCCGGGTGTTCGCGTGCACGCAGAAAGACTCCATGACTGACTCGATCACCCATCCGGAACCTGCCGGCTCGTTCACGTCCTTCCCGCTGTACTCAGCGCCCCTCGATCCCGATGCGGTCCTGGAGCGACTGACGACCGCGTTCACCGACCAGAGCGTCGGACGGGGGCTGCCCACGAAGACCGGCGAGCCGACGATCGTGGTGACGCTCCATGGCGTACGGATCGTGGTGGCCCTTTCCGATACCCCCGTCCCTGAGCAGGAGGCGACGCGGAACTGCCACCCGGCGTACTGGAGCGACACCGCGCCGGTGGACAGCCACGTGGCGCACGCCGTCGTGCGGGCCGAGGCTGCCGACCGTCCCGACGACTCGCTGCTCGAGCAGACGCTCGCGGCGCACGTCACCGGGTCCCTCGTCGCGGCCAGCCTCGTGGAGGCGCCGGAGGCGGTCGCCCTGTACACGGCGTCGGCGGCCACGACGCTGCCGCCCGAGGTGGTCTCGGACGTCATCCATGCCGCGTACGCCGATCCCGAGGACCCGCAGCTCCCGGTCGACCTGTGGCTGTCCGTATGGTCGTGGGGCAACGAGGTGACCGGTACGACCCTCGCCACGTTCGGCCTTCCCACCTTCGGCCACGCCGACCTCATGCTCGAGGCGACGCCGCTGGACCTCGCCGACTCCACGAACCTGCTTCTCGACATCGCGCGCTACGTCGTGACGACCGGTGCGCGTCTCCACCCGGGCGACGAGCTGGGGCATGCCGAGCGGCGTCTACGGCTCGAAGCGACGATCAGCCCGAGCCACGGCGAGCCTGTGCTGGGGGTCGTGCTGTGAGCGTCTCGTACTTCCATGCCGGGGACGGCGGCTCCCTCTCCCCCGAGGACGCACTGCGAGTCTGGGCGGCCGAGGCCTACGCCATCCTCGTGGAGACGGCCTCTCACTACGGGCACGTGATCTCGGCGGAACAGCTCGCCCAGGCCGTGCAGGACAGGACGTCCGTACGGTCCACGATGCATCGCGCTGCGTGGCTGGGACGGGTGCTCCTCCTGGTCGTCCACCGGTGCGTCGCGACCGGCGAGCCCCCGTTGACCTCGCTCGTCGTGAACCCGGCGACCGGGATGGTGGGGCCGGTGTACAGCGAGGTCCAGCGCGTCACGAAGCAGCCGAGTCTCAACGACATGGCGCGCGAGAAGGCGGCCGCTCAGGGTCGGCTGGACTCGTACCGGCGCTACGCCTCCGACGTACCGGCGGGCGCCGAGCCGCGGCTGGCGACGAAGTTCGTCGAGACGTGGGAGAAGGCCAGGCGCACGGGCCGCGCAGCGGCAGCGCCCCGCCGCCCGGCTCCGGAGCCTGCCCCGCCGGACGTGCCGCTGACCCGCATCTGCCCGCGCTGCTTCCTGGAGACCCCGATCAAGGGCGAGTGCCAGAACTGCGGCTGAGACGCACTGAACGGCACGACGCGCCGTCGAGTGTGTGAGCGCGGAACGCGCGCCGGGTGGAACGAGGAGAACCGCCGGGCCAGGCTCGGCGGCCCTCTCCCCATCGGTAGAAGCCGCCCTCCCCAAGCGGGCGTCTTCTGTGCCTGGTACAGACGATACCCACGCCGACCGACAACAATCTAGATCAAGTGCACATCAAGATGAGGATGTGGTTCGGTTTGGGTCTTGTCTGACCCGCCGCAGTCCCGATCCACTGCGACGCCTTCTTCCGCACGATCAGGCAGGATGCCGTCATGTCCCTCAGCGAAGAGCAGCCACGCCCGACCCCGGCCCTCGAGGAGTTCATCGCCGGCCTGCCCAAGGCCGAGCTGCACGTCCACCACGTGGGGTCCGCGTCCCCAGCGATCGTCGCCGAGCTCGCCGCCCGCCATCCGGGACGGGTGCCGTCGGACCCCGAGGCGCTGGCCGACTACTTCACGTTCACCGACTTCGCCCACTTCATCGACCTGTACCTGTCCGTGGTCGACCTCGTCCGCACCCCCGAGGACATCTGGACCCTCACGCGCGGCGTTGCGGAGGAGCTCGCGCGCCAGCAGGTCCGCTACGTGGAGCTGACGTGCTCGCCCGTGACGAACGTCCGTGCGGGGGTGCCGATCGAGGCGTTCGTCGAGGCGATCGAGGATGTACGGGTCGTCGCCGAGCGCGACCTCGGGCTGACGATGCGCTGGATCTGGGACATCCCCGGAGAGCTCGGTCTGCAGGCGGGGGTCGAGACGCTGAGGTACGCGCTCGACCACGGCCCCTCGACGCTCATCGGCTTCGGCCTGGGCGGCCCGGAGATCGGCGTCCCGCGTCCTCAGTTCGAGGACGTCTTCGCGCGGGCCCGTGCCGCGGGTCTCCACTCCGTCCCGCACGCCGGGGAGACGACCGGCCCCCAGACGATCTGGGACGCGATCCGGCTCCTCGGGGCGGAGCGCATCGGGCACGGCACGTCGGCGGTGCAGGACCCTGCACTGCTGGCCCACCTTGCCGAGCACCGGATCCCCGTCGAGGTCTCCCCGACCTCGAACATCGCCACCCGGGCGGTCGCGACGTACGCCGAACACCCTCTCCGCGCCCTGGTGGACGCCGGCGTTCCGGTCAGCATCAACTCCGACGACCCGCCGATGTTCTCCACGACCTTGACCACCGAGTACGGGGTCGCGGCAGCCCTCCTCGACCTGGACCAGGCGGGCGTCGCCGACCTGGCCCTCGCCGCGGTCGACCACAGCTTCGCGCCGCCCGAGGTCAAGACCGCCATGCGTGACGAGATCCGGGAGTATGCAGCGTCGCGGTCGAGAGGCTGAGAATCCGGTTCGGTGTCGGCGGGTACCGTCACGGCATGGTGAGTCATGCCGTCCACGACTGGTCCCTCCACCGCACGCTCGGCCGCTTCGTCTCGGTCCACGCGAACCCTCCGGGCGCCTCGACCGGGATGAGCCCGGCCGACCCGGACCCGGGAGCGCTCGCACTGCTCGACCTGCCGGGTGAGCTCGCCGCACGGGGTTACGACACCGTTCAGCTCTGCCACTTCCATCTTCCGAGCCGCGACCGGTCGTACCTCGACGAGCTGCGCTCCGCACTATGCGACGCGGGCGTCGTCCTCGATGCCCTGCTGGTCGACTCGGGTGACCTCGTCGACCTCACGGACGCGGAGATCCACGAGAGGTGGATCGCCGGGTGGCTGGAGGACGCCGCTGCCCTCGGCGCACGGCGCGCCCGCGTCATCGCGGGGCAGTCCGAGCCGACTCCCCACCGTCTGGCTCAGAGCAGCCAGGCGCTGAGGCGGCTCGCTCAGGGCTCCGACGTCCGCGTCGTCACAGAGAACTGGATGGCTCTGCTCCCCACGGCCGCCGAGGTTCACCTGCTCCTCGACGCCTGTGAGGGCCAGGTCGGCCTCCTCGTCGACCTCGCGAACTGGACCGGCCCCGACAGGGACGCCCAGCTCGCCTCGATCGGCGGACGCGCCGAGACGTCGCACGCGAAGTGCCGGACGACCGCGGAGGGTGTCCTGGACGTGGACGACTACCGGCGCGCTCTCCATGCGGTGCTCGGGGCGGGGTTCTCCGGACCCCTGTGCCTCGTGTACGACGGGCCGGACCCCGACGAGTGGGGAGCACTCGCCACGTGCCGCGACGTCGTCGACGAGGTCACCACACGCACGGCGACGGCCTG
The DNA here is from genome assembly GCA_021803025.1 of Actinomycetes bacterium. GTDB lineage: Bacteria > Actinomycetota > Actinomycetes > Propionibacteriales > Propionibacteriaceae > Fen-668. The sequence goes on from JAJZQV010000017.1 coordinate 22,879, forward strand.
ACGACGGGGAGCCGAGCCGCGGCCGACGGCCGGCAGCGAGTCAGCCCAGCGACCGCACGAGTTCCTCAGTGAGCTCGTCGAGCGTCGTGAGCACCGCTCCGCACAGCGCGAGGGTGTCCTCGGCGGGCGGGTGGAACGCGGGCGGGACGCAGACCACAGCCATCCCGGCCGCGTGGGCGGACCTCACGCCGTTCGTGGAGTCCTCGATGGCGACAGTCCTCGTCGCGTCCACGCCGAGCAGCTCACAGGCCCTGAGGTAACCGTCCGGGAACGGCTTGCCGCGCGGCACCTCCTCGGTGGAGACGGTGACGGCGAGCGCGTCGGACAGGTCCAGGCGCTCCACGACGAGGTCGATGAGCCGGCGCGGGGACGAGGACGCGATCGCGGTCGGAGCCAGCCCGGCCATCCGCCGTACGGCCTCCACCGCGCCCGGCAGGACGGGGAGCCCGCCGTGCGCGTACTCGTCGGCCATCCCGCCGATCGTGCGCTGGGCGACCTCCTCCCAGGTGCCGCGGATCCCGATGACGTCCCTCATGTGCTCGGCCCACTCGCGCGTCGAGAGGCCCATCATGATCGGCGTCGAGCTGTCGGGCCACTCGATCCCGTCCTCGGCCGCCATGCGACGACGTACCCGGTCCCAGATCGGCTCGGTCTCGATGAGGATCCCGTCCATGTCGAAGACCACGGCGTCGGGAAAGGTCACGGGAAGCTCCTCGGTGTCGGCTACAGGATGTAGCCGAAGATATCCGCCACGAGCTGCACGGTCCCACCCGACCCGTCGTACAGGGTCGCCTGGCCACCTGCGAGAGCCACCGTGGCCATGTTCGGAACCGTCTGGCCCGCCACGAAGTTGACGTTGGAGACCAGGGGGAGGCATGCCTGCGTGGGGTAGGCCGCGACCCACCCTCCCGCGCGCGGCTCGGTGACGGTGAGGTTCATGAAGACGCCGTGAGCGTTGGACGGGACCGACCCGCCGGTCATCGTCACGACCACCCCGGAGCTCGGGGCGACAGGACCCTGGACGCCGAGACCGATACGGGTGTCGACCAGGCGGCTGGGTGCGATCGGCCTCACGGACCCGGCGGCGACCGGGTCACCGGCGGTGAGGTAGCCCTCGACGTCGACGATGACCTGGGCCGGCCCGGTGCCCCCGTTGAGGACCGAGACCTTGCCGTTCGTCCCCACCTTGGCCAGCACCATGTTCGGCGCGGTGAGGTTGGGCACGAAGTTCAGGTTCGACGTCGGCGGAGTGGGTTGCCCGGACGGGAACACCGTGAGGTAGCCCGTGCCCTGGGGCTGGGTCACCGTGACGTTGAGGAACACGGCCGTGGCGTCCGCGGGAACGCCTGCGGACCCGGTGACCGAGACGTCCATGACCTTCCCGGCCCCCAGTGCGCCGGGGCCCTGCCGCGTGTCCACGAGACGCTGCGGCGCGACCGGCATGACGGCGCCCGCGTCGGCCACGGTGCCTCCGGCGATGTACGACTGGATGTCGACGATGAGCTGGACGGACCCGCCCATCACCGTGAGGGCGATCGACCCGTCAGCCCCGACGGGCACGAGTGCCAGGTTCGCGCTCGTGCTGCCGTACGTGAAGTTTGCGCTGGACGTGGCAGGCATCGTGCCGCCCGAGGCGTACGCGGTGACGTACCCGTCGGAGGTCACGTCCGCGACCGTGATGTTCACGAGCGCCGCGGACACCGAGCTCATGATGTCGCCGACGCCCGCCACCGGGAGCCTGACGGTCTGTCCGCCCGCGACACGTCCGACGGGACCGGGGCCGAAGCGGGTGTCCATGAGCCTCGACGGGGTCATCGTCACCACCGTGCCCGGGTCAGGACGCGCGCTGGGGACCACCGCCGCGCTCGTGCCCGTGACGCGGGCGTAGCCGGGGCTGCTGCCGGCGACCGTGACCGTCAGCGACTGGCCGACGTCGTTGCTCGTCACGACGTACGTCGCAGCCGTGGCGTTGAGGATGGCGACCCCGTTGCGGTTCCACTGGTACGTCAGGTCAGCCGGTGCGGGGGTCCAGTGCTGCGCCGCGTGGAGCGTCTCGCCGACGTATCTGGCGCCCGAGATCGACGGATCCGCACCGACGAACATGCCCGTGGCGTGCAGCAGCTCGTTCGGTGAGCGCGCCGCCATGCCTCCCGGACCGGTCACGAGGCCGTTGAGGGACTGGCCCAGGAGCTCGGCCCGCACCTGGTCGGGGGTCCACGTCGGGTGGTCGTGCAGGATCAGCGCAATGGTCGCCGAGGCGAGGGGAGCGGAGAAGGACGTCCCGGATCCGATCCCGGTCGAGGTGTTCGTGGAGCCCAAGAGCGCGACGGTGTTACTGACCCCGGGAGCGTACAGGTCGACGCAGGAGCCGTAGTTCGACCAGGTGGGCTCGACATGGTTCTGGTCGACCGCCGCGACGGTGACCGCGTCCGGCAGTCTCGCGGGGTCTTCGGTGCAGGCGTCCAGCCCGTTCCCCGCTCCGTCTCCGTTGCCTGCCGCGGCGACGACGCTGACCCCGGAGTTGATGAGGCCCTGGAGAGCCGTGTCGAGGGGCGAGGTCCCGCCAGACGCCGGTCCGCCGAAGCTGAGGTTGGCCACCGCGGGCGCGCCCGCGGCTCGGTTCGACGCGATCCAGTCCACGGCTCGGATGACGTCAGACCCGTAGCCGGAGCCGGTGCAGTCGAGGACCCGCAGCGGGACGAGCGTCACGCCCTTGGCGGCGCCGAACGTGTTCCCGGCGACCAGGCTCGAGACAGCCGTGCCGTGCCCCGCGCAGTCGGACGGGTCGGTGTCGTTGTCGACGAAGTCGTAGCCCGCGCCGATCGTCGCGCTGCTGAACTGCGTGTGGGTCCGCTGGATGCCGGAGTCGATCACGTACACGGTGACCCCGCTGCCGTCGTTGGGGTAGGTGTACGAGCCGTCGAGGCCGGCTGTCGGACCGTCGAGCATGTCGATGTCCCAGGGTGCGTTCAGCTCAGTGGCAGAGGCCTTGACGACCGTGTCGGGCGTCACGGACCTGACCCGCGGGTTCTTCGCCAGGGCCGCGGCAGCCGTCGCGTTGAGCTTCACGATGGCGCCCTGGAAGACCTTGTGGACCACGTGTGCGGTCGGCCCCAGGAGCTGTGGCACGACCTTGTCCGCGGAGACGCCGCTCGCCAGCTGCACGATGTACGTCTGGGTCGTCGGGTCCCCGTGGGCGGGGACCACGGGCAGGACCACGAGAGCGGCGAGCACACCCATGGCGGTGAGGCTCCGACGTAGCCGCATCGCGTCTCCTTGGCTAAGGCACTGTGCGTCCTGCACGGACTGGTCCGGACCCACGGACGGTGAGACGACGATCACCGGGGCGGGCTATCGGAGCGTACCTCAGCGACGCCGAGATCCCTCGCCTCACGAGGCCTTTCTCAGCCTGACCCTGAGGGTTGAGATCTGGAACGGACGCAGCCGCAGCCGTACGCCTCCCCCGTCCACCGCCTCGACCTCCGTGAGCGTCTCGGACTCCCCGTCCGTACGTTCGAGGAGGTTCACGACCGAGACGTCGTCGTGGGCGAACCCGAAGTTCAGGTCGGCCGAGGCGCGGGCTCCGCGCGACTCGTACACGCGGACGATGACGTCACCCGAGCGGTCGTCGGCCAGCTTGACGGCGCTCACGACGACGTCGGGGTTCGAGCAGGTGACGACCGGGTCCCAGCCGGTGCCCTGGACCGTACGGACCGGCAGCGCCTTCGCGTACCCCTCCCGGGTCGCGTCGCCGATGTCGCCCACGAGCAGCGAGCACTCGAACGTGTGCCGTCCCTCGTCGGCGAGGGGGTCCGGGTACAGGGGCCCGCGGACGAGCGAGAGGCGTACGACCGTGGGCAGCGCCCCTCGCGAGTCGCCGGTCGGGGGATGCGAGATGTCGTGCCCGTACGTGCCCTTGTTGACGACGGCCACGCCGTACTGCCCCTCGGCCACGTGGACCCAGCGCTGCGCCGCCGTCTCGAACTTCGCGGCGTCCCAGCTCGTGTTCGCGTGCGTGGGGCGGGTCACGTGACCGAACTGGATCTCGCTGGTCGACGTCGTGGCGTGGAGGTCGAACGGGAACGCGAGCTTGAGCAGCCGCTCCCGCTCGTGCCAGTCCACCTCGGTCGTGATGTCGATCCGGGGAGAGCCGGCGGCGAGCCGCACCCGCTGGACCGCTGTCGACGAGTCGAACGACCGGCTCACCACGACCTCGTCCCCCTCGACCGTGATGCCGTCGAGGGAGGTGAGGTCGGTCCGGGTGTGGCGGTAGTACTCGTCGATGTCCCACGCCTCGTACGTGATCGGGAAGTCGGGGTGGAGCTGCAGCACGTTGGCGGCCGCGCCCGCCGGGACGAGCTCGCGGTCCGCGACGAGGTCGAGGACCGACGTGATCGTGCCGTCCGGCCCCACGGTCGCGCGGACGAGACCGTTGTCGAGCACGTACGCGTCGCCTTCGCGGCGCACAGGGACGTAGCCCCAGGCCTCGGCCGGGCCGGCACCCAGGGCTGCGACGCCCGCACGTGCGTGCGGAGCCGCATTCGCGACGACCGGTCCGCCGTCCGTGGTCTCCGCGGCGGTCCGGTCTCCTTGCCCGGTTCCTGTCGCCAAGGTCTCCAGCGACCGGGCGACGAGCGCCTCCAGCCGCTCGTCCAGCGCGGCGTAGGAGGCGCGGGCATCGCGGTACACCCAGCGGATCGACGAGCCCGGCAGGATGTCGTGGAACTGGTTCAGCAGCGCCTCGCGCCACAGCTCGTCGAGCTCGTCGTACGGGTAGGGCGCGCCCGTGAGCAGCGTCGCCGACGTCGCCCACAGCTCCGCCTCGTACAGCTGGTGCTCCGTGCGGCGGTTGCCCTGCTTGACGTTCACGTGCGTCGTGTACGTACCGCGGTGGAACTCGAGATACATCTCGCCGACCCACACGGGCGCCTGGCCGTACTCGGCCTCGGCCTTGGCGAAGAAGTCGCGCGGCTTCTCGACGACGACCCTCGGCGACCCCTCGAGGTCGGCGAGCCGTCGGGCTCGCTCCATCATCTCCCGGGTCGGGCCGCCGCCGCCGTCGCCGTGGCCGAAGGCCATGAGCGAGCGGTTCGCCGGCCCGGAGTCCTTGAAGTTGCGGGCCGAGCGGGCGACCTCGGACCCGAAGACCTGGGCGTTGTACGTGTCGGACGGCGGGAAGTGGGTGAAGATGCGCGTCCCGTCGATGCCCTCCCAGCGGAACGTGTGGTGCGGGAAGACGTCCGTGGTGTTCCAGCTCATCTTCTGGCTCATGAACCAGCGCCCCTCGGCGAGACGGGCGATCTGCGGCAGCGCGCCGGAGTAGCCGAACGTGTCGGGGAGCCACACCTCGTTGACCTCGACGCCGAGCTCGTCGGCGAGGAACCTCTTGCCGTACGTGAACTGGCGCACCATCGCCTCGCCGCCCGGCAGGTTCGAGTCGCACTCGACCCACATGCCGCTCACGGGCGCCCACGTGCCGTCGGCGACGGCCTTCTTGATGCGGCGGAACACCTCGGGGTAGTGGTCGCGCATCCACGCGTACTGCTGGATCTGGCTGCACGCGAACACGAGGTCCGGGTAGTCCTCCGCGAGGGTCGCCATGTTGGAGAACGTGCGGGCGCACTTGCGCATCGTCTCCCGGATCGGCCACAGCCACGCCGAGTCGATGTGGGCGTGCCCCACTGCGGAGATCGTGTGCTCCCCGGCGTGGGCAGGGCTCGCGAGCGCCGGGGCGAGCTCGGCACGTGCGGCCGCGGCCGTGCCCGAGACGTCGCGGACGTCGAGCACGTCGAGGGCCCGCTCGATGGCGTCCCGGATCTGGGCCTTCCGCGGGCCGACCGGCAGCTCGGCCTGGAGCTCGAAGAGCACGGACAGGTCGAGGTCCAGGGCGAACACCTCCTCGTCCAGCTCCGCGAGCTCGGCCACCCGGAACGTGTAGAGCGGCACGTCCGGGGACGTGTCGAGGTCCGAGTAGAGGGTGTCAGGGTTCTCGTGGACGGGCGGGTTCGACGCCGCCTCGAGGAAGACCGTGTACGTCTCCCCGGGCACCAGGTCCGGCAGCGCGAGGTAGCCGTTGAGCGGGTTGAGGCCCTTGAGCGGCAGGCCGTCCGTGCTCCAGAACAGCCCCTCGGACTGGAAGCCGGGCATGTCCGTGTTGAAGCCGGGGTCGAGGACGAGCTCCCAGCGACCGTGCGCGTCGGCGGGCTTCGTACCGGTGATCTTGAACCAGGAGGTCCCCCAGCCCTTCCCCCACCTCGACCCGAGCGGGAACGGGACGAACTCGCCCGCGGTCGCCTCGTCGAAGCCCACCGGCTCTCCCGGAAGATGGTTCACGCTGAGCTCGACCGGGACGCGACGGCCGTACACGTTGGCCTTGATCCGGAAGAGCGTCTTGACAGTACGGGCGTCCAGCGAGGCGAGAGTCGAATGCACGGGGTCGATCCAACCAGGACCTGCCGGCGGCGTCACGGGACGCGTGGGGGTTGCGGGGAGTTTCCGGCCGAGCCCCTCGCAGGAGCCGGGCGTCCGGGTCAGGAGCGGGTGGTCTGGTGAGGGGCGGGGTGTGGGGAGGGAGCGACGCGGCGTTTCAGGGTCCCCCCTGCGCCTCGTCCCCGGAGGGCGCCTCACAGCGCCGCAGCGACCTCGGTCGCCTCCCGGATGGCCCGCACCGCACCGAGCTCGACGGCCACATGCGCGCCGCCGACGAGGGCGACGGGGACCCCCGCGCCCTGCAGGCCCTCGTACAGGTCGCGCTGGGGCTCCTGGCCCGCACACACGACGACGGTGTCGACCTCGAGGCACGCCTGGTTGCAGGCGATGCACGTGTTGATCCGGTCGGCGTGGCCGACGGCGGCCTTCGCGAGGAAGCGCGGGTCGGCGAGGAACGGGCGGGCCATGGACACGAGGTCGGCGTGGCCCCCGGCGAGGATCGCCTCCGCGGCCTACGGCGTGTTGATACGGTTCGCCGCGATGACCGGGACCGTCACCGCCTTCCGCAGTCCCGCCGTGACGCCCACGGACGCCCCGTGCGGTACCACGGCGATCGTGGGAACGCGCGACTCGTGCCAGCCGATGCCGGTGCTGATGACCGAGGCGCCAGCGGCCTCGACGGCACGGGCGAGGGTACGGATCTCGTCGGGACTCTGCCCGTCCTCGACGAGGTCGAGCATCGAGAGCCGGTACACGATGAGGAAGTCGGGGCCGACCTCGTGCCGCACCGCCCGTACGACCTCGACCGGGATCCGCATCCGGTTCTCGTACCGGCCGCCCCAGTCGTCGGTCCGACGGTTCGTCCGCGAGGCGAGGAACTCGTTGAGCAGGTAGCCCTCCGAGCCCATGATCTCGACCCCGTCGTACCCCGCGGCGCGCGTTATCGCGTCATCGTACGGGCGCGACGACGACCCCGACATGAGACCGCCCTGTCCACGGTGGCTCCTGCCACGCCGCGGGCCGTGGCAGAGTGAGCCCATGACTGACGAGACGACCGAGCCCGAAGCACTCGACCCGAAGGAAGCCATGCGGCGAGCGCTCGACGCGAAGAAGGGCCGCCAGGCGGTGGGCGAGCAGCACGGCGCCGACAGCAAGGTCGCCGGCGGTCCCCACAAGGCCGCCGCTGGCAAGCGCCAGTTCCGCCGGAAGGCCGGCGGCTAGACCGTAGCCGCCCGCGAGACCGTACGAGTTCTGATCGCCCCAGTGATTGCAGGCGCACGACGCGTACGCAAGGATTCCGGCGTTGGCCGACTTCCCACGTCGGCCGCCCTCGAGGAGGACCCGTGGCCGAGAAGCCGACTGTTGCGCTGGGCATCGACATCGGTGGCAGTGGGATCAAGGGAGCCCCCGTCGATCTGGTGAAGGGCGAGTTCCTCGAGGACCGCTACAAGATCCCCACCCCGGAGAAGTCCACTCCTGAGGCCGTTGCCGACGTCGTCAGGCAGATCGCCGAGAAGTTCCTCGAGACGCTCCCCCGCGACGCGCCCATCGGCGTGACGATCCCGGGCATCGTCAAGCGGGGCGTCGTGCGGTCCGCCGCGAACATCGACACGTCCTGGAAGGGCTGCGACGGCGAGAAGCTGTTCTCCGAGAAGCTCGGCCGGCACGTCCACCTCGTCAACGACGCGGACGCCGCCGGCGTCGCCGAGCTTCGGTACGGCGCGGCGAAGGGCAAGGACGGCCTCGTCATCCTCACCACCCTGGGCACGGGCATCGGGATCGGGCTCCTGTACGACGGCGTGCTGATCCCCAATGCCGAGCTCGGCCACATCGAGCTCAACGGCCACGACGCCGAGACACGCGCCGCCGCCTCGGCGAGGGAGCGGGAAGGTCTCTCGTACGAGGAGTGGGCGACCGACCGGCTCCAGCCCTACTACGCGATGCTCGAGTTCCTCCTCTCCCCCGACCTGTTCGTCGTCGGCGGTGGGGTGAGCCGCAAGGCGGACAAGTTCCTGCCGCTGCTCAAGCTGGAGACCCCGATCATCCCGGCGACCATGAGAAATGCCGCAGGGATCGTCGGCGCCGCGGCGCTGGCCGCTGACTGAGGCCCGCCCTTCACGCGGGCGCGGGCCGATCCTCGGCGGTCGTTCCATCGAACTGCATGTCATTCGCGACGGAGCCGAAGGAGCACCGCAGCGATTCCATCGGTGTGCAGGTTCTGGCGGAGCCTGTGGGCGTGAATGACATGCACCTTGGTCGAATGACATGCCGTCGCTCCCGACACCGGTCCTCATAGCCTGCCATTCGATGGAATGACTCCCCCAGCCTCCGATCCGGCGACCGCCAGACGGCCTGCATGTCGCGACCGCATCGATCGGACCTCGTCGTGACACGGCCTGTGGAACAGTGAGCATGTGTTCGCCGCGCTCGGCCGAGGGATCACGAGGCATCCGTTCCTCGTGATCGCCGCATGGCTGCTGCTCACGATCGCGTCAGCGGCGCTGGCGATCGGTGGTGTCGGCGGCCAGGCGATCTTCAGCAGGCTCGAGACCTCCGAGCCGCGAGTACCTGGGAGCGGGTCGGAGCGGGCGGCGGCGATCCTCGACGGCTCCTCCGGCGGCTCGTCCGTACGGCTCGCTGTGACCGGCGTCGACGTGTCGGACGCGGGGCTCATGACGAGGCTCGCGCCGAAGATGGCGGCAGCCCGTACCGACCTGACGGCCATCTCCGGCGTCCGCACGGTGGTGGACCCCTGGAGCATCCCTCCGCCCGACCCACGGATCCTCCCGTACCTCGCCACGGACGCCCGCGGCTTCGTCGTCCAGGTCGTGCTCGCGGACGGGCTCGCCTCCGCCGACGAGCGCACCGCCAGCGAAGCGGTGGCGAACCGTCTCCGCGCCTTCGGCGCAGACGTCACCACCGCTGTTCCGGGCGCCACCGCCATCCCGTCGAGCAGCCACCTCGTCGTCGGCGCGATCAACCACGTCATGGAGAGCGACCTCGTCCGTGCCGAGGCGGTCTCGCTGCCGATCTCGCTCGTCGTCATGGTCCTGGTGTTCGGTGGCCTGCTCGCCGCCGCGATGCCGATCATCGGAGCGATCGCGTCCATCCTCGGAGGCTTCGGCGCTGTCCTCGCCCTCTCGTACTGGATGAAGCTCGACTCGGTCACCGTCAACGTCGTCACCGTCATCGGGCTGGGCCTGTCCATCGACTACGGCCTGCTCGTGGTGTCCCGCTTCCGCGAAGAGCTCGCGGTGGCAGGTGTGGCCATCATGGGCGGACCCTCGCGTCACGACCCGCTCGTGCAGCTCGCCGTGCGTCGTACGGTCTCCACTGCCGGTCGTACGGTCGCGTTCTCGGCACTGACGATCGCCACGTCCGTGCTCGGCCTGCTCGCCATGTCCCCGACGATCCTGCGCGGCATCGGCGTCGCCGCGGCGAGCGTCGTCGTGCTGGCGCTGCTCTCCGCCGTCACGCTGCTCCCGGCCGTGCTGACGGTATCGGGCCGTCGGTTCGCGAGACCCAGCGTGCTGCGCCGAGTACCGGGATTCGGCACCCTGTTGCGTCTGCTCGGCGACGTCTCCACCGATGAAGGCGCCTTCTCCAGGCTCGCCCGCTGGGTGCAGCGGAGGTCGTGGTGGATCATCGCGGGCGCCCTGATCCTCCTCACCATCGCGATCGTGCCGCTCGGCGGACTCCAGCTGCGCAACAGCGGTCTCAGCCTGCTGCCGAAGGGGAGCGACCAGCGGGCCTACTTCCAGACGCTGGACGCGTCGTTCCCCCACCTGGCGGCTCCCGACGCGTACGTCGTCACCGAGACCGACCCCGGCGACGCCGCCCTCTCCGAGGTGTCTCGCCGGATCGCGGCGCTCGACCACGTCAAGAGCGTCGATGCCCCGTACCGGCTCAAGGACGGCCACGTCCTGCTGCAGGTGCGCTTCGACCTGGCTGACGGCGGAGGCAAGGACGCGACGAGCATCGTCACCGGCATCCGGAACCTCGACCCGACGCTCATGGTCGCCGGCGAGGCGGCCGGCCAGCTCGACTTCACCCGAGCTCTCCTCCACGGCTTCCCGCTGGCCTCGGGCCTCGTCGTCACCGCGACGTTCCTCATGCTCTTCCTCATGACCGGCTCGCTGCTCGTGCCGCTCAAGGCGCTGCTCACCAACGCTGTCTCGATCGCCGCCTCGCTCGGGATCGCGACGTGGATCTTCTCGACCGCCCACGGGTTCGCCGTGACGGGCCTCGAGTCGTACATCGTCGCGATCGCCGTCGCGTTCGGCTTCGGGCTTGCGATGGACTACGAGGTGTTCCTGCTCGACAGGGTGAAGGAGCTGTACGACACGGGCAAGAGCAACGACGAGGCCGTACGGTTCGGCCTCCAGCGCAGCGGCCGCATCATCACGTCGGCCGCCTCCGTCATCGTCGTGGTGTTCATCGGGTTCGGGACCGGGTCGCTCATCCCCATCCAGCAGATCGGCGTCACGCTGGCGATCGTCGTCGTGCTGGACTCGACGCTCGTCCGCATGCTGCTCGTCCCGGCGACGATGACCGTTCTCGGGGACCTGAACTGGTGGGCACCCGGGCCTCTGAAGTCGTTCGCGCAGCGCTTCGCGATCGACATCGCCCCTCGTCGCGCCGAGGATGCGGCAATGGCGGCCCGCTCGTCCGGGCAACCGCGCCACGCGCGCTGAGCCTCGACCTTCGCTGGTGCTCTCGCCGACGTCAGCCTCGACCACGGAGCCGTCCGGTTGTACGAGCAGGGCCGGGATGCGGCGTCGACACGGTCAACGGCGCCCCGGGCACAGCGAAGACGGGCACCATGGGTGCGTAGGAGTCGTGCGGCAAGGAGACGCGATGGCGGGTACGTCGTTCGGGGTGGTCACTGCCCTCATCGGGCTGCTGCTGGTGCTGAGGGGCTACCCGATGATCCGGGGGGTCATCAGCCTGTTCGGTGCGCTCGTGGGGTTCGTCGTCGGCGCGGCGGTGACGGCGCAGGTCATGCACACGGGGCTCTTCCAGACGCAGGCCGGCCTCATCGGCGGCGCCATCGGCGCGGTGGTGTGCGGGCTCCTGGCGTTCTTCGTCTACAAGGTGGCGATGATCGGCGGGCTCGCGGCGATCGGGTTCACGCTCGGCACGAGCCTCATGGTCGCGCTGCACGTCGCCAGCCGCGAGGCTTCGCTCGTCGCCGGCATCCTCGTGGCGCTCGCCCTCGCGGTCCTGGCCTGGCGCCTGGACCTGCCCGGCCTCATCCTCGTGGTCCTCACCGTGCTCACGGGCGCGAGCGTGGCGACGCTCGGCACCCTGGTGGCGATGGGCCGGGTGAGCTCCCCCGTCCTCGCGTCCGCGCAGGTCACGGCTGTCGTCGCCGACGGCTGGGGCTGGTACGCGCTGTACCTGGGCCTCGTCGTCCTCGGCCTCCTCGCGCAGGGCCGCTACCTCCGAGTTCGGCACCCGACCCGGGTGAAGTGGGGCAAGTCCTGAGGCCGGGTGGGCGGACGATGAACCGTCCGCCGGCCGGGTCATCCGCACATCCCCTGTGCTCGGGAAACGCGGAGGCGCTCGCCGTCGACACCGTTCGCCATCGTGTAGCGCAGGACGTAGGTCATCGCGACCTCCCCGTCGGCGACCCCGCGACGAGGACGGTGAATCTGCTCACACAACCATGGCGTTCGCACGGGCTGCGCGCTACATTGCGGCCCGTACGAGGCTACCCCCTGCCTCCGAGAGAGCGGACGACTGATGAACAAGATCGCCGTAACCATCGCCGCCAGCTGCGCCCTCATGGTCGGGCCCGTCGCGTTCGCCGCGGCGCAGGTCGAGGGTGCGCCGCTGCGCCCGCACGCGAGCGCGACACCCAGCGAGGTGTCGGAGTCCCCAGAGCCCAGCGAGTCGGTCGAGCCCGCGGAGTCGGCTGAACCCACGGAGTCAGTCGAGCCCGCGGAGTCGGCTGAACCCACGGAGTCGGTCGAGCCCAGCGAGTCGGCTGAACCCACGAAGTCGGCTGACCCCACGGAGTCGGTCAAGCCCGAGGAGTCGGTCGAGCCCAGCGAGTCGGAGACGCCCGAGGCGGCAGACGCCGCGACTGCCTCGGCCGACCACACGTTCACCCACGGGCTGCCCGGTGCTCTCTCGGCTTCCGCGACGCCGGGCCACGACTTCGGCCAGTACGTCTCCGGCATCAACAAGACCGGCGCCCCCGGCGCGGTCGCGTCGGCCATGGGCAAGGGCAAGGGCAAGGGCCACAGCTGAGCCGCCGCCGGGCACCTCACCGAACGTGACCCGGTGCGAGGAGACCGTCACCAGCCCCAGGCCGCCGCGAGGCGGCCGACGCCCTCGCCGATCGTCTCGGGTGAGTTCGTGACGAAGCTCAGCCGCATCGTCGTACGGTCGGGGTTGTTCGCGTAGAACGGCCAGCCCGGGACGAACGCGACGCCGCGGTCGACGGCCCGCGGCAGCACCTTCGCAGAGTCGACGTCGCCACCGAGACGTACCCAGACGAACATCCCACCCTCGGGCCGCGTCGCCGTCGCTCCCTCGGGCAGGCGGGCGTCGAGGGAGGCGAGCATCGCGTCCCGCCTCACCCGGTACACGTCGGCGACACGGGCGATGTGGGCGTCGAGGTCGTACGTGGCGAGGTAGTGCGCGATGGCCAGCTGGTCGGTGACCGCGGTCTGGAGGCCGACCCCCTGCTTGGCGATCTCAAGAGAGCGCAGCATCTGGCCCTCGGCACGGAGCCAGCCGATCCGCACGCCCGGGGCCATGACCTTCGACGCCGAGTTCAACAGGACGGTCTGTCGCGCCATGCCCGGCTGTGCGGCGATCGGGGGCAGGGGGGCTCCCTCGAACCGCAGCTCGCCGTAGGGGTCGTCCTCGAGCAGCGGCACGCCGGCACGGACGAGGACCTCGGCGATGGCAGCGCGGCGCTCCGCCGACATCGTGTGTCCGGTCGGGTTCTGGAACGTCGGTACGAGGTAGACGAGCTTGGGGTCGTGGGTCTCGATCGCATCGGCGAGCGCGTCGGGCATCATCCCGTACTCGTCGCTGTCGACCCCCACCATGCGTGCCCCGACGAGGGTGAACGCCTGTACGGCCGTGAGGTACGTGGGCCGCTCGACGAGGATGACGTCGCCGGGGTCGACGAGCGTGGTCGCCACGAGGTACAGACCCTCCTGCGACCCGCTGGTCACCTGGACCTGGCCGGCCGTCGTCGGCAGGTGCCGGCAGAGCCGCTGGGCCGCCTGCTCCCGGAGCTCGGGCTCACCGATCGTCGACGCGTACTGGAGCGCGCGGGCCCCCTGCTGCTCGAGCACGTGCGCGAACGACTCCCGGAAGTCCGTCAGCTCGAACAGCGTCGGGTCGGGGATGCCGCCGGCGAAGGAGATGATGTCGCCGCGTCCGAGCACGGCGAGGATGTCGCGTACCGGCGACGACTTCATCTGGGCGAACCGGCTCGAGAGGCGGAACACGTCTTCAGTCACGAGCGCGATGGTTTCACGTCCACGCCACGGGTCTGCGGCCGGTCTCGCCATCGCCGCCATGAGGTGTCCTGGGCCGTCTCTCGGGACCATCTCGCTGCGGGCTCCTCCATTCAGTGGCGCTCAGCCGCACCACGTGGCCAAATACGCGTCGGCGTGCGTCTGAGTGCCACTGAATGGAGATCCTTCGGCGGGCCCGAGTCGAGCGGGCGCGCGCGGCCTCAGCTGCAGACGTCCACCCATTCGGCCCCGGTGAGGCGGCCGAGCTCGTCGGGCGTGATGCGGAAGGCGCTCGAGCGGCTGCCCGCCGCCGGGTAGACGGCGTCGAAGTCGCGCAGTGACTCGTCGAGGAAGAGCGTCAACGGCTGGACGTGCCCGAACGGCCCGACGCCGCCGACGGGCTGGCCGGTGAGCTCGTGGGTCTCGTCCGGCGCCAGCATGCGGGGCTTGGCTCCGTACCGGTCCTTGAACTTGCGGTTGTCCACGCGTGCGTCCCCCCGTGCGACGAGCAGGAAGACACGCTCACCGGCACGGATCGCGAGCGTCTTCGCGATCTGGCCGGGCAGGACGCCCAGCGCCGCGGCGGCCGCCGGCACCGTGGAGGTGTCCTCCCCGGTCTCGATGACCTGGAGGCCCGTGCCGAGCGCGTCGAAGTACTCCTGGGTACGGGCGGTGCTCACGCTCGCTCCTCCTGCTCCGCGCGATGTGGTCGATGTCGATTCTCAGCCTGACACCGGCTCGGACCCTGCCGTGATCGCATCCTGGCGACCGATCCGAGGACTCCGCAGACTCCTCTCGCCGATGGCAAGATCCCCTCGCCTACGCATGTACCGCCTCTCGCGATCCGCACAAGTTTCTTTCCCCGAGTGCACAGGTTCTCTCCCCGAGCGCACAGGTTCTCTCCCCGAGGGATCAGTGGGACGTGAGCGCTCGCGCGGCCACGACCCAGGACTCCGCGTCCGCCTCCTTGGGGCGCCAGCGGCCCGCACCCTCCACGGACGCGGCGGCCTTGGCGTACCTGTTCACCACGGTCGCCGGCTTCATCCCCGCCAGGGCGGCGACGTCGTGGATGCCCGCCTCGTACAGGACCCTCGCCTTCGTCCCGTCGAGACCGGGCACGGTGAGCAGGCCCGCCAGCAGCACGTACCGGCCGAGCTCCTCGCGGGTCACGCCCAGCATGCTCACCAGCTCCGCCGTGGCTGTGGCGTGCGTCGCGACGCGGGCCAGCTCCGAGGTGGTCGTGACGTGGGCGCCCCGCAGCGCATCCGCCTGCGCCGGCGACAGCCCGAGCGCCTCGAGGGGGCTGTCCGCACCGCGCACCGCACGACCTCCGCCGGGCCCCGCAACCGCGACAGTCCCAGCCGCCGCAGGCCCGCCGGACGTGTCGACCGGGTCCGGAACGGGCTTCGGGATCGGAACCACGGTGAGCGTGACCGTCGACAGCGCCGCGGCGTTGACCGCCTCGCCGGGCTTCACGAACTGGAACCCGATCGTCCCGAGCGCCGTGACGTCGACGTGGACCTTCGACTCGAGGGTGAACTCCCGTACGGCGAAGTTCGACGTCGTGTTCGTCATCGAGCCCAGCCTGTCCGCGAGCGAGTCGAGGGCGTTCTGCACGCCCTCGGCGAGGTTGTCCGCCGACCTGGGAGGTGCGGTCAGGGCGTCGAGCTTCGCCTGCAGTGCGGCCGCGCTGGACTTCGCCTCGGCGAGCTCCCCCCGGAGCACGTCGACGATCTTGCTGAGGTTGTCCGTGTTGTCGCCGCCCTTCGACGTGAGTGGCGTGAAGA